>NZ_CP045333.1:0-300000 GCF_009363335.1 Labrenzia sp. THAF191a | reverse complement strand
CTCACTGGCTGTCAGCGAGATTGCGCCTGTCTGAAGCAGGCCAAGACCGTCACCTGCGGAAAGCGGTTGGTCGTTGACGCTGATCTTGCCTTTCACCAGTTGCAGCCAGACCTTCCGGCCGGGGCGGATGTCGAAGGCCAGGCTGCGATCGGCGGTCAGAAGCGACGCATAGAGATCGACATCCTGATGAATGGTAACGGATCCGTCCCGCCCGTCGCGCGATCCGATCAGGCGCAGCGCATCGCGGCGGCCGTCTTCCGGAAAGGCCTTCTGCTCGTAGCTTGGCGAGATTCCGTCAGCTTCCGGAACGATCCAGATCTGCAGGAAGTGGACCGGATCAGTATCCGAGTGATTGTACTCGCTGTGCCGGACACCGGTGCCGGCGCTCATGCGCTGCAGTTCTCCCGGCCGGATGACGGAGCCCGTACCGAGTGAATCCTTGTGTTCCAGACCACCGGAAACGACATAGGAGATGATCTCCATGTTCTGGTGCGGGTGGGTCGGGAAGCCGGCGCTGGGCGCGACACGGTCCTCGTTGATCACCCGCAGGGCACCGAAACCGATGTGGTTCGGGTCAAAATAGGACCCGAAGGAGAACGTGTGCTTGCTCTTCAACCAGCCGAAATCGGCATCGCCGCGAGCATCCGAAGGACGGAGTATCTGGTTCATGGTTCAATCCTTTCCCAATCTCTGGCACGGGAATGTCCGTGCGCTGTTGGACCTAAGATTGCCACTGCGAGATTGTTTTACAATTCTGCCAAATCTGGACAATTAGTCATCGATTTTTGAACAATTCCCTATTGAACAGCCTTTGGAACTTCGGTCCGGGTTCGGTTTCGTTCCGCGATCTGTTTCGATACGCCGCCGTTCACTGTTGTGGGCTTTCCGGAAGGATCGAAAGCGGACTTGAATGTGAAGGCCGCGGGCGTGGGGCCCGCGTCGCCCAGGCGCTCGAAGCGGTCGACCGCTTCCACCCAGTCCGGTTGATGGCCTTCCGGCACCCACCACAGGGCATAGGCGGGGTAGGCGTGGTCTTCCCGCATGAAGTCCGGGCCCTTTTTCAGGATCTCGGCGTGCGGCCCTCGGTAGACGGCGGCAAGCGCTGATTCCAGGTCTTGCCAAAGCGAGATGGTGGAGGGGGCCCAGCCGTCGCCATTGTCCTGCCAGTATCTGGGAAAAATCTGCTCGCCCCAGCTGTCCGGTCCCGGTTCGTCCTCGTAGCCGGAGCGGGCGACGAAACCCTCGGCGCGTTCCATCGCGGCCCACACAAGCGGCTCGGCCTGGTGAAAGGGTTCCACAACCGGGTGGTCCGCCCGCGTACGGAATTGGCCGAATGTATAGAGCGCAAGCCAGTGACCGTTCATGCTTCCTCCCCGCCTGAATGACACCCGGCAGAGACTGGCTGCAATTCACCCGTGTCGCAAGAGGTTGCAAGCGTCGCAAAACAGATAGTCCGCGCATGCGGCTGGAAAAATTCGCGCAGCTGGTCTAAGCGCTGGAAGAAGACTTTGGTGGCCGGCATGAGCTCGGCACCGGCAACGAGGATAATCGCGTGGAAGATCTCAGCCTTTTCTCCCTTGGCCTTCTGGCTGTTGCGCTGCTGGCAACCGGGCTTGTGGCCGGGATCATTGCAGGCCTGCTCGGCGTCGGTGGCGGCATCGTCATCGTGCCGGTGCTCTATTACATGTTCACCGCCCTGAAGATCGACCCGTCGGTTCTCATGCATGTGGCGGTGGGAACGTCGCTTGCAACCATTCTGGCGACCGGCACGTCGTCGGCGCGTGCCCACTACAATCGGGGGAGCGTCGACATGGATCTCCTGAAACGCTGGTGGTGGGCGATCGCCCTTGGCGTCATCGCCGGGGGAACGCTCGCGGGGAACATTTCGGGTGGCGCACTGACGCTGGTCTTCGGGATTGTCGCTCTGGCCGTGTCGGCCAACATGATGTTCCGCAAGGAGGGCTCCCATCTGGCCGACAAGCTTCCCGGATCTCCGATCAAGGAAACGCTGGGTTTCCTGATTGGCGGGATCTCGGTGATGATGGGCATTGGTGGTGGAACACTCGGCGTTCCGACATTGACCCTCTTCAATTATCCGATCCGCAAGGCGGTTGGCACTGCAGCGGCCATCGGCCTCATCATTGCCGTTCCGGGCACCCTGCTGTCGATCTTCTTTGGCTGGGGCGAGGAGGGGCGCCCGCCGTTCTCGCTCGGGTATGTCAACCTGATCGGCTTCTTCCTGATCATTCCGGCAAGCACTTTTGCTGCACCCTGGGGCGCGAAGATCGCCCATGCCATCGATCCGTCGAAGCTGAAGCTCGTGTTCGCGCTGTTCCTCGGTTTTACCGGCCTGCGGATGATCTACGGCGTCGTGTTCTGACCCGTGGCCCGGTCCCGGCTACAGGATCGCTGATGGGTAAATCAAAAGGTTTCATTGGTTCTGAGGCGATTTATCAGCAATACTGACCTTTCTATGCGGGGGGCTGCCCGCCGCCTGACACTCTTGGACAGACATGTTGAACAAAAATGTGACCCTCAGCCTGCAAGGCTGCGTGCGGGGCGCCACGATGTGCATTCCGGTTTCCCCGGGCATCATCGCGCTTGGACTGGTCTTTGGAACGGTCGCCGCGCAAAAGGGGCTGACCTTCCTCGAAACGATCATGATCAACTCGCTTGTCTTCGCCGGCGCCAGCCAGTTTGTCGCGATGGAAGTCTACAGCGATCCGCTCAACTATGCTCTTGTCGTGGCGATGATCGGGGTTACCGCTGCCGTCAACATGCGCATGCTGCTGATCGGCGCGAGCCTGCGGCCCTGGCTTGGCCAGGTACCGGCCTGGCAGACCTATCCTTCCCTGTTTCTGCTGACGGACCTCAACTGGTTGCTGGCCTTGTCGGAATACGACAAGGGCACGCGCGACTGGGGGATCTATCTCGGCAGCGGCCTCTTCACCTGGTCGGTCTGGTCGCTTTCCGTCGTTCCGGGCTATTTCGCGGGCAGTCTGGTGTCGGACCCGAAGGTCTATGGCCTCGACGTGGTTCTGCCGGCTTTCTTCGCCGCACTTCTGGTGCCGCTCTGGAAGGGTAAGCGCCAGACAGTCAGCTGGCTGTTCGCAGGCGGTATCGCCGCGCTGACCTGGTATTTGGTCGGTGGCTACTGGAGCATTTTCACCGGTGCCATCGCCGGTGCTTTCGCGGGGGCCTATCTCGATGACTGAGGGAGCATTCACCGCCGACCCGATCTTTATCCTGGCCGTGCTTGGCATGACAGCGGTCACTTACGCCCTGAGGGCGGGTGGATACTGGGTCATGGGCCGGCTGCCCATCACGCCGCGGGTGCGCCGCGGTCTGGAGGCGTTGCCGGGCGCGATCATCGTTTCCACCATCCTGCCCATCGTGTTGAAGGGCGGGCTGGCCGTGGCGCTGTGCCTTGTCGTTGCTGCAGCGGCACAGGTGACACTGCGCAAGGAATATGTCGCCGTCTTCTGTGCAGCCGGAGCCGCGGCAGCTCTCAGGGCTGCCGGACTGTAGTCTACTGGCGGTTCAGGATTTTCCGCACCTGTCCGGCGGTTTCGTCGACGTTGCTGCCCGCGTCGATTTCCGCCCAGTTCATCTGGCCGAGGTCGTAGCCAAGCTGGGTATCGACAACGTCGGCGTTTGCGTCCGAGGCATCGTCCCCGCGCGCGGAGACCCGGGCTTTCAGGATGTTCGCCGGCGCGGTCAGCCACAGGCCGCAGAAACCGCATTCAACATTATTGGCGATGGCCTCGATACGGTCCCGTTCGCTCTCGGCGGCAAAAACCGCATCGAAGATTGCGGAGTGACCTGCTGCGAGGACGGTCTGAATGGTGTCGTCCAGCGCGTGGTAGACCTTCTGGGACGCCTCCAGCGTATAGGCTTCCGCCGGCGCCTTTTCCGTTTCTTCAATGCCCAGCAGGCGCTTTCGCATCACGTCCGTGCGCAGCACGCGCGCGCCGGGTGCCCGGCCGATGCCGGGGGCAATTTCGTAGGCAAGCGTGGTCTTGCCGGTGCCGGAAAGGCCACCGATGGCAACCAGTTGCGGGCGTGAGGGATCCAGAAAGTCCACTGCGTGGCAGAAATAGGCCTGGGCCTGGTCGCGCTCACGTTGTTTCTGGTTCGGGTCCGACTGGTTGAGAGCGGAGCTGGCCGAGATCTTGGAGCGGATCGCCGCGCGCATCATCAGGTAGAAGGGCAGGGCTGCCAGGCCCTCCGAATGCGTGTCCAGGCGGCTCTTGTCCATGTAGCGGTTGAACACCCGGTTGGCCGCACGCTGTTGACCCCGGTCCCACAGGTCCATCAGCAGGAAGGCGAGATCGTAAAGAACGTCGCCGGTAGCAATCGCATCTGAAAATTCGACCGCATCGAACAGAACCGGGGCGTCATCAACCATGACGATGTTGCGAAGGTGGGCGTCTCCGTGGCAACGACGGACAAGGCCCTGTTCGCCCCGGCGCAGGATCAGCTCGTGCAGAGCCGACAGGACAGTGCGGGAAGTCTCGGTCAGATGCCGGACCGCCTCGGCTTCGAACAGATCGGGGTGCTCGCGAAAGGCGGCGTCGTTCTGCTCCACGTAGCTTGCAAGCTCCGCGTAGAAGCCATTGCCCTGCCGCAGCGGCGCGGCGTCATGAGCATTGATCATCATGTCCGCCAGCCTGTCCGTCAGGGTGTCCGGAAGCGGGTCGGTTCCAGCGACGGAGTCCAGTTCGTGCCGTCGTTCGAACCGGCTCATTTCAACTGCCCATTCGATGGGCTCTCCAGTGCCGCCAAGATCCAGCGTGCCATCTGCCTCCCGCGTCACAGGCAAGGCCTGCCGGTAGATCTGTGGTGCGTTCGGCTGGTTGAAAGTTATCTCCGCCTTGCAGGCTTCTTCGCGCAAGGGCAACGTCGAATAATCGAGAAAGGGAAACTTGACCGACCGTTTGACCTTGTAGGCCTTGCTGCCCACCAGAAAGACGATATTGGCATGGGTGTCGATCCGCTTCACCTCGGGCCGCGCCGGATCGTCGGACGGCAGGCTGCCGAGGAACTCGAGCGCCTGGTTCTGGGTTTCGGCCTGATCCATCTTCCGTCCCTTTTGCTGACACGTGGCAATACATGCCTCACATGCAAACCACCCGGTTTGATCCTTCTCAATGTGAGGTGCCCCGGATGTGGCACAAATAAACCGGATTGTCAGTAAAGGAGGGCCCCATGAGCGACTATCCGGCTTTGAAGAAGATCAGGTTGAACCTGGCCAGAACCAAGGATTTCCCGCAAGGTTCGGCGAACCACGGTTATGAATTCACCGCTCCGCTTGACGAAACCGGCCATATCGACGCCGGCCTTTGGAAGAAGCAGCGCGACCATTGCCGTGTGCGGCGATTCTGGGGCGCCGAGGAAGAGGAAGTCGGCCACCTCATCCACCGTCCGGGTGGCTCCTGGGCTTTCCATTACGATATCGACGGCGAGGACGACGACGAGGCGGGCTACCGTTTCGGCGCACATGCCTTCAACCCGGGTGAATACGTCTCCATCAAGGACGAGGATGGCGAGATGCACACCTTCCAGGTGGTGACGGTTCAGTCGATCTGAGATCAGCTTCCCATAACAAGACATAACAACGAATGGGGGCAGGGGTACCGGGAAACCGGTGCCCCTTTTTTGTTTGCAGCGCCGATGCTTATCGGCAAGGCTGGCCATGACATGAGGCCCATCCTTCGAGACAGCGCTTCGCGCTTCCTAAGGATGAGGACTGTGTGTGACACAATCAGGCGGCCTTACAACACATTTAACCTCATCCTGAGGAACGCGTTTGCGCGCGTCTCGAAGGATGAGCTGCAAGTCCGTTGTCGGAGATAAATTATTCTAAATCGGAATGACCCCATTGCCAATTAATCTGATTTTCGCCTCTAACAGGCGGGATTTTCATACGCTATAGAATGAACAGATCATCTTTCTCGTAAGGACCCGGAACATGGACCAGAAGACCGGCGGTGAATTGTTGGTGGAGGCGCTGGAGCGCCACGGGGCGGAGCGCGTGTTCTGTGTGCCCGGCGAAAGTTACCTTGCCGTGCTCGATGCTCTTTACGATGCGTCGATCCCGGTCACGGTCTGCCGCCAGGAAGGCGGGGCTGCAATGATGGCCGATGCCTGGGGCAAGCTCACCGGCAAGCCGGGCATCTGCATGGTGACCCGTGGTCCCGGGGCTACCAACGCTTCTGCCGGTGTCCACGTGGCGGCGCAGGATTCCACGCCGATGATCCTGTTCATCGGACAGATCGAGCGCGGCATGCGCGAGCGTGAAGCCTTTCAGGAAATCGACTACCGCCAGATGTTCGGTGGCATCGCCAAATGGGTCGCGGAGATCGATCACGCGGATCGCGTACCGGAGTTCATTTCGCGGGCCTACCATGTTGCCACGTCCGGCCGTCCGGGGCCGGTGGTTCTGGCGCTTCCGGAAGACATGCTGGTCGAGAAGGCCGATGCCCCGCAGCCGCCTGCGTGGACCCAGGTCGAAACGCATCCGGGCCTCACCCAGATGGCGGACCTGCAGAAGCGCCTTTGGGCGGCCGAGCGGCCGATCGCCATTCTGGGCGGCAGCCGCTGGTCGGAAGAAGCCGTCGCCGGCTTTACCCGCTTTGCCGAACGTTTCGACCTGCCGGTTGCCTGCTCGTTCCGCCGCCAGATGCTGTTCGACAACCTGCATCCGAACTATGCCGGCGATGTCGGCATCGGCATCAATCCGAAGCTGCTGGCACGGGTCAAGTCCTCCGATCTGATCCTGCTTGTCGGTGGCCGCTTGTCGGAAATGCCGAGCCAGTCCTATTCGCTGCTCGACATTCCCTCTCCCACACAGCAACTGGTTCATGTCCATCCGGATGCCGAGGAACTTGGCCGGGTCTACCGGCCGGCGCAGGCAATTCATGCCAGCCCGACTGCCTTCTGCAAGGCGGCCGAAGGCCTTCAGCCGCCGTCCGAACTGAAAGGCGCAGGCGAAGCGGCAAAGGCCCATCAGGACTATCTGGACTGGTCCGGTGCGCGGCCACAGGTACCCGGCAACCTCCAGATGGCCGGCGTCATGGAATGGCTGGAAGCCAACTTGCCGGAAGATGCGGTCTGCACCAATGGGGCCGGAAACTACGCCACCTGGCTGCACCGCTTCCACCGGTTCCGTCGCTACGCCACCCAGGCAGCTCCGACGAGCGGTTCCATGGGATATGGCCTGCCGGCAGCCGTTTCCGCCAAGCTTGCCTTTCCGGAGCGCGAAGTCGTCTGTTTTGCAGGCGATGGCTGCCTGCAGATGACCATGCAGGAGTTTGGCACCGCCTGTCAGGACGGCGCCAACATCATCGTGCTTGTGATCGACAACGGCATGTACGGCACCATCCGCATGCATCAGGAACGCACCTATCCTGGCCGCCCGTCGGCAACCAAGCTGGTCAATCCGGATTTCGCAGCGCTTGCCCGCAGCTATGGTGTCTTCGGTGAGACGGTCGAGACGACAGACGCTTTCGGTCCCGCATTCGAACGCGCCCGTGCCGCCGGCACACCCGCAATCCTGCATCTGAAGCTGGACCCGGAAGCCATCACCCCGGCCGCAAGCCTCAGCCAGATTCGCGCGGCGGCACAGGGCAAGTAAAAAGCCCAGCCTTGAACGAAAAAAGCACGCCCGTGACCCCGGGCGTGCTTTTTCGTTTATAGGGGGCTTCGATGCCTACCTCAGCACCTGCGGCAGCCACAGGGTGATGATCGGAAAACAGACCAGCAGGATTACGCGCAGGATCTCGGCACAGAAGAACGGTGCAACGCCCTTGAAGGTCTCGATCATCGGCGTTTCCCGGTCGAGCGAGGAGATGACGAAGACATTCATGCCGACCGGTGGCGTGATCAGGCCGAGTTCGACCACGATCAGGGCGAGTACGCCGAACCAGATCTTCAGGTCCTCCGTGCTCATGCCGAAGCCTGCCCCTTCCGCTCCCTGGTAGATGCCGCCGTTGATCTCGACCAGTACCGGCCAGAAGAACGGGATCACCAGCAGAATCATCGACAGGCTGTCCATCAGGCAGCCGAGCAGGATGAGCGCGATCAGCAGCAGGATCAGAACCGTCATCGGCTCGAGCCCGGAGTTGGCGATCCAGGAAGCGGTTTCCTGAGGCAGGCCAACGCGGGACATGAAGATCTTGAGGAGTTCCGCCCCAAGGATGATCAGATAGATCATACCTGAAGTGGACGCGGTTTCCTTGAGCGCCTGAATGAAGTCGTGGCCGGACAGCTTGCGCTGCAGCAGCCCGAACAGCAGGACTAGAAAAACGCCGACGGCAGCTGCCGGTGTCGGGTTGAAGAATCCGAAGTAGATGCCGCCGATTACCAGCCCGAAGATGATCAGCACCGGGATCATGCCGGCAGTCGCCTCCAGGAATTCCTTGCGGTCGGCAACACCTCCCTTGGGCCCGGCTTCCGGCTTGATGGTAACATAAAGGGCGATGGTCAGGAGGAAGAGAACCACCGCCAGCAGACCCGGCAGAAATGCTGCCATGAACATGGTGACGATGTTTGCTTCCACGATGATGGCATAGATGATCAGGACGACCGAGGGCGGGATCAGGATGCCGAGCACGCCGCCCGCGGCGAGTGTTCCCGTTGCCAGCGCGCCGGAATAATTGTAGCGCTTGAGTTCCGGCAGGGCGACCTTGCCCATGGTGGAGGCGGTTGCAAGCGACGAGCCGCAGACCGCACCGAACCCGGCGCAGCCGGCGATGGCCGCCATGGCCGTGCCGCCGCGCAGCCAGCCGAGCCAGGCATTGGCCCCCCGGAACAAAGCCTGGCTGAGGCCGGTCTTCGAGGCGATCGCCCCCATCAGGACGAACATCGGCACGACGGAAAGGTCGTATATGGAGAACTGGCCGTAGGCGAGGGTCTTCAGCTGGCTGAGGACGAGGGCGGGGCCGTTCAGCATCATGGTGCCGACACCGCCGACAAGGATCATCGCATAGGCAATGGGCATGCGGATCGCGATCAGGGCGATCAGCACCACGAGAGCGCCAAGCCCGAGGACAAGTGCGTCCGTCATTCTAGTGGTGTCCTCTCGACAGCGCGGTCATGTCCTGCAGCAGCGTGACAAGCGCGGCCAGTGCCAGCAGGGCAAGCGATATCAGGATCGGCACGAAGGCCATCCAGTGCGGGATCTGCAGGATGGTGGTGGTGTAGTCGTAGTTCTTCTGGTCCAGCATGCCGTAATACATGCGCCAGATCAGCATCAGCGCAAACACAAGGGCAACCAGCGACCCGAGCAGGGTGAAGAAGGCAATCACCCGTCTGGACGCGCCGGCGGTGAAGATGTCCGCAGAGACGTTTGCCCCGACCAACTGGCAATAGGGCAGGAACGCGAAGACCGCGATGGCCACGCCCATTTCGGTCAGCTCGAAATCGCCCGGAAACGGTGTGCCGAAAACCGAGCCGATGATCGACAGCATGTTGACAGCGACGACCAGCAACAGCACGACGCCGCCAAGGAGAGCCCAGAGCGTTATCAGGCGGCTGGCAGCCCCGGTGAACCCGGAGCTGCTGGCTTTGAGAGTGTTCGACATCAGTTGGCCGAGTGGCTGGCCACCGCTGCGCGGGCCTTTTCAACCAGCGCGGCACCGTCGATACCCTTTGCGGAGACTTCCTCGACCCAACGGTCGGCAACGGGTGCCAGCGCCTGACGGAAAGCTTCGGTCTCTTCCTCGGTCAAGGTGACGTGGGTGTTGCCTGCCTTGGTGGCCAGACCGATCCCGAAATCATCCGAAGCAGCCCAGATTTCTCCAACCTTCACGATCCACTCTGGACCGGAGGCATCACGAAAGGCCTTCTGAATGTCTTCCGGCAGACCATCCCAGCGTTCCTGGTTCATGGAAACCTGGAAGGTGGTGGTGCCGAAACGCTCCTTGTCGACGCCTTCGATCTGGTACTCGGTCTGCTCCTGGATCTTCAGCGGCGGAATGATTTCCCACGGAATGAAGGCGCCGTCGATAACACCCTTCTGCAGCGCAGGCGGCAGTTCCGGAACCGGCATGGCGACCGGCGAAGCGCCGAGCGCCTCGATCACCCAGGCACCTGTTCGGGTCGGGATACGGATCTTCTTGCCGGCGAGGTCTGCCGGGGAGTGGACTTCCGTGTCGCGCATGTGAATGGCCTGGCCGGCATGCACATGCAGGAACATCACTTCAACGCCCTTGTATTCGTCCTTCAAGTCCGTTTCGTACAGATCCATCAGTGCCTGGTTTGTGGCAGCCGGATCGTTGGTGTGAATGCCCGGAAGTTCGAACACCTCGGTGCGCGGGAAGAGGCCAGGCGTATAGCCGTTCACGGTCCAGACCAGATCGACCACGCCGTCGCGCACCTGGTTGATCAGCTCGGGCGGACGGCCGCCAAGCGTCATGGCCGGATAGATTTCGATATGGACCTTGCCACCGGAATTTTCTTCCACCTGCTTGGCCCACGGCACCAGCATCTGCGTGTGCGCAGGGGCTTTCTCGCCCAGGAAGTGGTGCAGCTTGAATTCGTAATCGGCCGCGCTTGCGGACGATGCGCCGGCGGCGATCATGGCAGCGGCCAGAAACGCGTTCTTGAGAATGCTCATGTTGTCTCCTCCCATCGGAAGCTCTTGTCGACTCCCGGTCTGTAACTTGCTGGCCAACCTTCAATGTGTGCGATCGTGGAACACCCTTCAACGATGCCGGAAGACCTTTCGGGCGCACCTCTTGCAGATTTGCGGCCAGCAGGGAACGTAGCTCCGCGATCATCTTCACTAATTAGTTTGGTAATGTAAAATGAGATAATAGCCATTATACTTTCCAATTTTAGAAAGAAAATTCCTTGTTCCCATAGTCGTTTTTTATCGTCTAGGGTGCGCGTCAAAGCAGACGCGAAGGCGGCGGATAGCGGAGGGGCTCCTTTCCCGCAAGAGCCTGAATTGCCTCGCAATTTCTGCGTTCTACATCAAAAAGGAACATGGGAGGACGGCATGGCCGACAGGATGGACAGCACCACGATTACCGCGGGTGGAGCGGTGTTCGGCAAGTTGAAGGCGCTCGGTGTCGACTATGTCTTTGCAAATTCCGGCACAGATTTTCCACCGATCATCGAGGGACTGATCGAGGCAACGCAGAACGGGCTCGACCTTCCGGTGCCGATCACGGTGCCGCACGAACATGTTGCCGTCGGTATGGCACACGGCTTTTACCAGATCTCAGGCAGGATCCAGTCGGTCATGCTGCACACCAACGTGGGGCTCTCCAACGGCATTACCGGCGCCATCAACGCATGGTGCGATCAGGTTCCCGTGCTGATGATGTCCGGTCGCACGCCGGTGATGGAAGCCGGCCGCTTTGGCGCGCGAACGGTGCCGATCGGCTGGGGACAGGAAATGTTCGACCAGACCGCGCTGATCCGCGAAGTCACCAAATGGGACTACGAGTTGCGTTTTCCCGAGCAGATCGCGGATCTCTTCGACCGGGGCTGGGCCATTGCCAATTCCACGCCCAAGGGCCCCGTCTATCTCAGCCTGCCGCGTGAAGTTCTGTGCGAGCAAACTCCGCCGGACGGCCTTGATACCCCTTCGAAACAGGCCCCGGTCATCGCAGCGCCGGATCCCTCGTCACTCAAACGGGCAGCAGACCTGCTGGCCCAGGCCAAAAGCCCGCTGATAATCAGTCAGCGAGGAGCCGGATCGGAGGAAGCCTTTGCGGCCCTCGGACGGTTCCTGACGGACTGGGCCCTGCCGCTGTCGCACTATTGGGCAAACCAGCTTTCCGTGCCCCTGTCGCACCCGATGCAGGTCGGTGCGTCGCCGGAAGCCCTGCTTGCCGAGGCGGACGTGGTGCTGGTGATGAACTCTCTGGCGCCCTGGTGGCCGGACAAGGTCGCCCTTCGCGATGATGTCACCGTGATCCAGCTCGGGCCGGATCCCCTGTTCACCCGCACGCCGATCCGCAACTTCCAGGCGGATGTAACCCTGGCAGGAGAAACCGCTCAGACGCTGCTGGCGCTGATTGCCGAAATGCAGAGCCGTCCGCGTGACGAAGCCGTCTTGAACGCCCGCAGACATCGTATTGCCGAACTGTCGTCCGCCAATCGTGCGGAGGTTGTCACCCGGGCCAAGCGCGGCAATGCCGGCCCGATGAGCAAGGACTGGGTCAGTCTTTGCCTTGGCCGCGCCATCAAGGGGCGGAAGGCCACAATCTTCCATGAGCTTGGTTGTCCGCTCGAGCCGCTCGACCTGGAGCAGCCGAACAGCTACTTCCAGGAACCTCATTCCGGGGGGCTTGGATGGGGTCTCGCGGCGGCGCTTGGCGCACAGCTTGCCGACCGCGACCGGCTGGTCTTCGCAACCATCGGCGACGGCAGCTACATGTTCGCCAACCCGACGGCCTGCCACATGGTTGCCGAGGCGCATGAGTTGCCGGTGATCACGCTTGTGCTGAACAACGAGGAGTGGGGCGCGGTGCGTCACTCGGTGGTGGGCACTTACAAGGATGGTCTTGCCAGCAAGGCCAACGATGTGCCGCTGACGTCCCTTCGGCCAAGCCCGGATTTCACCAGAACCGCGGAGGCCAGCCGCGCCTACACCGAAACGGTGACGGAAGGCGACGCGCTGCCGGCAGCGCTGGAACGTGCCATCAAGGTAGCGACGGAGGAAAAGCGGCAAGTTCTGCTCAACATCGCCATCGCGCGGGCTTGAGGCGCGGGTTCAATTGATCGGAAGAATAAGAAAATCAAGGGACGATTATCTTGTTTTTCCGAAAGGAGCTCTTCGGACATGCCCCGTGGTCCGGCTTCGAAAGGCAGGTCATAGTTCTCGGTAACTGGTTTTGTTGAAGAAGAAGGTTGGCCGTGTCCCAGTCCATGCCCCCAAGATCCTATTACGCGCCGACCGGCGGTCATCCCGGTCAGGAAACACTCCTGACAGACCGGGCTGTCTTTACCGATGCCTATGCGGTCATCCCGAAAGGCACCATGCGTGACATCGTCACCAGCTATCTGCCGTTCTGGGACAAGACCCGCCTGTGGGTGCTGTCGCGCCCATTGTCAGGTTTCGCCGAAACCTTCTCGCAATATATCGTTGAAGTGTCGCCGGGTGGTGGCTCTGACCGGCCGGAGACAGACCCTTCCGCCGAAGGCGTGCTGTTCGTTGTCGAAGGCGAAGCTGTTCTGACAGCCGACGGACAGCGATACGACCTGAGGCCCGGAAGTTATGCCTTCCTGCCGCCGCAAACCGACTGGAGCCTGAAGAATACTGGCAGTGAGCCCGTGCGGTTTCATTGGGTCCGCAAGGCGTTCGAGCCTGTTGAAGGCCTGGAGCGACCGACACTTTTCGTCACCCACGAAAACGACATCGAACCGCGGGCAATGCCCGGTACGGACGGCAAGTGGGCGACGACCCGATTTGTTGACCCAGAAGACGTGCGCCACGACATGCACGTCAACATCGTCACCTTCCAGCCGGGTGCCGTCATCCCGTTTGCGGAAACCCATGTGATGGAACACGGGCTTTATGTCCTGGAAGGCAAGGCGGTCTATCGCCTCAACCAGGACTGGGTCGAGGTGGAAGCCGGCGACTACATGTGGCTGCGCGCCTTCTGCCCGCAGGCTTGCTATGCCGGTGGCCCGGGCCCGTTCCGCTACCTCCTCTACAAGGACGTCAACCGCCACATGAAGCTGCAGGCGGCAGGCCGTTTCGAGGCCGGTACCCGGCAGAGCTTCCGCAGCGCCGCGGAGTAAAGAGAAAAGCCCCTTCCTCCTTGCACCCTCATCCTGAGGAGCCGCTTAGCGGCGTCTCGAAGGATGGGCGGCACACTCCGGAACACGCGGTCCATCCTTCGAGACGGACCTGACGGTCCTCCTCAGGATGAGGGAGAGGGTGGGATTGGCCGCTTCAGGGTGTGGGTGTAGCGAACTCCTCTGGATCAGGTCGGGAGTGAAGCAAGCGCCCTCATTCCACGGTCTTCGTTTGCGGCGGAGCGATTTCGCCGCCGAGGGCGGCGGTCAGTGCAGCGGCCGCCGCCTTCACTGCTTCTGCGAAAGGCTCGATCCTGTCCGGACTGACCCGGCTGGTCGGGCCCGAGACGGACAGCCCGGCGACAGCCTCGCCATAGTGATTGAACACGGGTGCCGCGATGCAGCGCATTCCGAGGTTCTTTTCTTCCCCGTCGATCGAGAAACCGCGTGCACGGATCGCTTCCAGGTCCGCGGCCAGCAAACCCGCGTCACACAGTGTGTGCTCGGTGAAGCGTTCCCGGTCGGTCTGCTTCAGGATACGCTTGCATTGATCCTCGTCCATGAAAGCCAGAAGCGCCTTGCCGATGCCGGAGGCATGCAGCGGTGACAAGGTGCCGGGCGGAAAAAAGGCGCGAATGCTTTCGTGGGTTTCAACCTGGCTGACAAACAGCACCTGGTCCGCCTGTGCCACACCAAGATTGGCCGTTTCCCCTGTCTGCTCCATAAGGGAGCGCAGGACAGGACGCGCCCGTTCCACCAGACTGGTACGCCTTAAAAATCGTGCGCCGATGATGAAGGCGCCCGGACCTATGTGCCAGAGCTGCTGCGCCTGGTCGAATTCCACCAGGCCACGTGTCTCCAGCGTGAACAGGATGCGATAGAGCGTTGCCGTGGATTCTCCAAGCTGATCCGACAGGGCTGAAAGAGAGACGCCGGACTGGGTGCTCAGATGCTCGAACACGGCCATGGCCCGGTCGAGCGACTTGATGGTGTTCTGTTCGGTCTTGTCGTCCCAGGCACGCGGTCGCCCACGGGCGCGTCTGGTGGCGGAACTATCGGATTTGAGATCTGTCATCAGCTCATTTTTTCGGAATTTGAAAAATCAATTCACCATATGAAAAATATAACATACTGACAAGATTGGCAATTTCTACAAAATATATTTTTGAAAAAATATTTTAAAAAAATTGCGGAGCTTCGCCTCTGCACGGTACCGTTTCTCAAAATTCATAAGAGGAAACGGCCATGAGCTTCCAAAATCCTGTTTTCATTCCCGGCCCCACCAACATGCCGGAAGCGCTCCGCAGAGCGTGCGACATGCCGACCCTGGACCATCGCTCGCCGCTGTTCGGTGAGATCCTGCAGCCTGCGCTTGCAGGCGTCAAAAAGGTGCTGAAGACGGAAGCCGCCGAGGTGTTCCTGTTTCCGTCGACTGGCACCGGCGGCTGGGAAACCGCGATCACCAACTGCTTGAGCCCCGGCGACAAGATCCTGGCTGCCCGCAACGGCATGTTCAGCCATCGCTGGATCGACATGTGCCAGCGCCACGGCCTGAAGGTTGAGGTGGTCGAGGCAGCCTGGGGCACGGGACTGCCGGCAGACCGGTACGAGGAAATACTCGCCGCGGACACGAACCACGAGATCAAGGCGGTGCTGGCAACCCACAACGAAACCGCGACCGGCGTCAAATCCGACATTGCCGCGGTGCGCCGCGCGCTGAATGCCGCAAAGCACCCGGCGCTGCTCTTTGTCGATGGCGTAAGCTCGATTGCCTCGATGGATTTCCGCATGGACGAATGGGGGGTCGATGCCGCGGTCACGGGCTCCCAGAAAGGCTTCATGTTGCCACCGGGGCTTGCCATCATCGCCCTGTCGCCAAAGGCACAGGCCGCCGTTGAAAGCGCCCGGTTGCCGCGCACCTTCTTCGATGTTCGCGACATGATGAAAGCCTACGCCAATAACGCCTATCCCTACACGCCGGCCGTCGGCCTGATGAACGGGTTGAAGCAGAGCTGCGACATGCTGCTGGCAGAAGGCCTCGACAATGTCTTTGCCCGGCACCGCCGCATTGCAGAAGGCGTGCGTGCCGCGGTCCAGGCCTGGGGCCTGGAGCTTTGCGCACAGTCACCGGACGTCTATTCGGATTCGGTCAGCGCGATCCGAACGCCTGAAGGTTTCAACGCCACCGGCATCGTTACCCACGCCGCCGCGAAATATGGCGTCGCCTTCGGCGTCGGCCTCGGGGAAGTCGCAGGCAAGGTGTTCCGTATCGGCCACCTGGGCAGCCTGACCGACGTCATGATGCTGTCGGGGTTGGCGACTGCCGAAATGGTCATGGCCGATCTCGGCCTCGACATCCAACTGGGCTCCGGTGTTGCGGCCGCCCAGGAAGTCTATCGCAGCGACAGCGCCATTGCCTCGAAGGAAGCCGCATGAAAACCGACGCCCTGACCCAGTACATCCCGACTCTCGAGGACATGCTCGTCGCTCATGAGCGCATCAAGCCGCATATCCACCGGACGCCGGTTCTGACCTCCTCGTTCCTGAACGAGCTGACCGGTGCGGAATTGTTCTTCAAATGCGAGAACTTCCAGAAGGCAGGTGCCTTCAAGGTGCGCGGTGCATCCAACGCCGTCTTCGGTCTGGACGAGGAAACCGCCAAGGCCGGTGTTGCCACCCATTCCTCCGGCAACCACGCGCTCAGCCTGTCCTATGCGGCAGGCCGGCGGGGCATTCCGTGCCACGTGGTCATGCCGAGAACGGCGCCACAGGCCAAGAAGGATGCCGTTCGTGGTTACGGCGGCATCATCACCGAGTGTGAACCGTCCACCTCCAGCCGCGAAGCGGTCTTTGCCGAGGTCGAGGCCCGGACCGGAGCGGAGTTCGTTCATCCCTACAATGACCCGCGTGTCATCGCCGGTCAGGGCACCTGTTCCAAGGAATTGATGGAGCAGACAGATGGTCTTGATGCGGTTGTCGCACCGATCGGCGGTGGCGGCATGGTCTCAGGCACCTGCCTGACCCTGTCGAACCTGGCACCCGACGTGAAGATCTTTGCTGCCGAACCGGAGCAGGCGGATGATGCTGCCCGCAGTTTCAGGGCAGGCCACATCATTGCCGACGACGCACCGGAAACTGTAGCCGACGGGCTGAAGGTGCCGCTCAAGGAGCTGACCTGGCACTTCGTCTCGAACCACGTCACCGACATCCTGACCGCGTCGGAACAGGAAATCGTCGACGCCATGCGCCTGATCTGGGCGCGGATGAAGATCGTCATGGAACCGTCTTCCGCCGTGCCGCTGGCAACCATCCTGAAGAACAGGGACGTCTTTGCCGGCAAACGTGTCGGCATCATCATCACCGGCGGCAATGTCGATCTCGGCAAATTACCCTGGAGCATCCTGCGTTCCGAGGACCGCAGCTAAGATGCTCCATCGCTCTAAAAACGATCAACTTTTCAGCTTTCGGATGAATTCCGAAAGCTGGTTGATCTGGAATGCCTGAGCTACTTGGAGAAATACAAAATGAACGCACAAACCGGATTTGAAAAACTCGAAGTCGGCTACGACGTTCCGGCCCTTCCGGGCATGGACGAGGCCGATATCCAGACGCCTTGCCTGGTGCTCGATCTCGATGCACTGGAGCGCAACATCAGGAAGATGGGCGACTACGCCAAGGCTCACGGCATGCGTCACCGGGTGCATGGCAAGATGCACAAGTCGGTCGATGTCGCAAAGCTGCAGGAACGCCTCGGCGGTGCTGTCGGCGTCTGCTGCCAGAAGGTTTCGGAAGCCGAGGTCTTTGCCCGTGGCGGCATCAAGGACATCCTGGTGTCGAACCAGGTTCGCGACAAGGCCAAGATCGATCGCCTGGCCCGGCTGCCCAAATTTGGCTGCCGCACCATCGTCTGCGTCGATGACCTCGCAAACGTTGCCGACCTGTCTGAAGCTGCCGTCAAGCACGGCACCTCGCTGGAGGTCTTCATCGAGATCGATTGCGGTGCCGGTCGTTGCGGCGTTACCACCAGCGAGGCGGTCGTCGAAATTGCCAAGGCAGTGGACGCGGCAAGGAACCTGAAGTTCAGCGGCATCCAGGCCTACCAGGGCGCCATGCAGCACATCGACAGCTATGAAGCCCGCAAGGAAAAGCTCGACATTGCCATTGCCATGGTCAAGGACGCCGTCGAGGCGTTGAAGAAGGAAGGCCTGGAGCCGGAACTCGTTTCAGGTGGCGGCACGGGCTCCTACTATTTTGAATCCAATTCGGGCGTCTACAACGAGCTGCAATGCGGTTCCTATGCCTTCATGGATGCAGACTACGGCCGCATTCTCGATAAGGACGGCAAGCGCATCGACCAGGGGGAATGGGAAAACGCCTTCTTCATCCTGACCCAGGTGATGAGCCACGCGAAAGCCGACAAGGCGATCTGCGATGCGGGCCTCAAAGCCCAGTCCGTCGACAGCGGTCTGCCGTTCATCTACGGCCGCAACGATGTCGAATATATCAAGTGCTCGGACGAGCACGGGGTCATTGCCGACCCGAAGGGTGTTCTGCAGGTGGGCGAGAAGCTGAAGCTGGTGCCCGGCCACTGCGACCCGACCGCCAACGTCCATGACTGGTATGTCGGCGTGCGGGGCGGCAAGGTCGAGACGGTCTGGCCGGTCTCGGCCCGCGGCAAGGCTTATTGAGGACAACGAGCTCCCAGCTGTTCGTCATTGCCGGGCTCGTCCCGGCAATCCATGCCGTGACCTTTCCACACATCGAAGCTTTTCGAACGGATGGGACGCGGCATGGATGCCATGGTCAAGCCATGGCATGACGACGGTGGGGTTTGCCACGTCAATAACCACCATCCCCCTCATCCTGAGGAGGACCGCAGGTCCGTCTCGAAGGATGGCCAAACACTCCGAGCGAGCGGCCCATCCTTCGAGACGGCGCTTCGCACCTCCTCAGGATGAGGTCGGGGGGAAGACGATGTTTTGCTGGAGACACACATGATCATCGTTCCTGAAAAGGAAATCGCCGGCCTGATCGGCCGCCAGGAATCCTTTGACGCTGTCGAAAGCGTCTTTGCCGCCATGGCGGGCGGGGCGGCCTATAACTTTCCGGTTATTCGCGAGGCAATCGGCCATGCCGATGCGCTTTATGGGTTCAAGTCGGGCTTTGACCGGTCCTCGCTCGCGCTCGGCCTGAAATCCGGCGGATACTGGCCGGGCAACATGGCAAAGGGCCTGACCAACCACCAGTCGACCGTGTTCCTGTTCGATGCCGATACCGGCAAGGCGAAGGCCGTCGTCGGTGGCAACCTGCTGACCGCCCTCAGAACAGCGGCAGCTTCTGCGGTTTCTATCAAGCATCTTGCACGCAAGGACGCGAAGGTGCTTGGCATGATCGGAGCTGGCCACCAGTCCGCATTCCAGATGCGGGCCGCTGCCGAACAGCGCGACTTCGAAAAGGTGCTCGGCTGGAACCTTCATCCGGAAATGCTTGTACGCCTGGAGGAAACCGCGAACGAACTCGGTCTGCCTTACGAATCCGTCGATCTGGAAAGGATGGGCGCAGAAGCCGACGTGATCATCTCGATCACCTCCAGCTTCGACCCGATCCTGATGGAAGAGCATGTTTCGCCGGGCACGCATATCGCGTGCATGGGCACCGATACCAAGGGCAAACAGGAAGTCGATGTTGCGCTTGTTGCCAAGGCAAAGCTCTTCACGGATGAAGTCGCTCAGTCGGCGACGATCGGTGAATGCCAGCATGCGGTGGCCAGCGGAATTGTCTCTGAGGACAATATAATTGAGATCGGCGCGGTCATTAATGGTAATCATCCAGGCAGGACGTCGCAGAGCGATATCACCCTCTTCGACGGTACCGGCGTCGGTCTTCAGGATCTTGCCGTGGCATCCGCTGCGGTCGATCTGGCGATCCAGAAGGGCGTCGCGATCGAAGTGGATTTCTAGACGGACCGTGGAAAATGCGGATTGTGATCAACGGGTTCGGCCGGATCGGCCGGACCCTCTTGCGTCAAGTGCTGAAGCTTCCGGAAACGGAACGCATCGAGGTGGTGCGGATCAACGATATCGCACCGCTTGAGACCTGTGCCTATCTCTTCAAGTATGACAGCGTCTTCGGTCCGTGGCCGGGCGAAGTAACAGCGGGCGAGGGCACCTTGACGGTGGACGAACGCGAGATCGTCTTCTCTGCCGAACCCGATTTGTCTCTCCTTGATCTTTCCCAGGTGGACGTGGTGCTGGAATGCACCGGCAAGGCAGACACGCGCGAGATCGCGGAACGTGGCCTGAAAGCCGGCGCAGCCAACGTGCTGATTTCAGGCCCTTCCAAGGCAGCCGATATCACCCTGGTGCTTGGTGCCAACGAAGACCAGCTCGGCGACCACCGCATCGTCTCCAACGGTTCCTGCACCACCAATGCCCTCGCTCCGCTGCTACGCGGTCTTGATGATGCTATCGGCATCAGGAGCGGGCACATGACCACCATCCACTGCTACACCGGCAGCCAGCCGATGGTGGACGCCCCGAGGGGACCGCTGGAGCGCAGTCGTGCCGGCGGCGTTTCCATGGTGCCGACTACCACGAGCGCTACCAAGCTTGTCGGCAAGGTGCTGCCGCAGCTTGAGGGCAAGATCAGCGGTGCCGCCGTCCGGGTGCCCGCGATCAGTGTTTCCGCCGTCGACCTGACAGTGACGCTGGCACAGCCCGTGAAAGCCCCTTTCAACACCAGGCTGCTCGAGATCTTTTCCGGCAATCCGGTGATCGGCTTCGTAGGGGACCGGGTGGTTTCGACGGACATGCGTGCCCGACCGGAATCCCTGGTCATCCATCTGCCTGAAACGCTTGAGGCCAATGACTACCAGGTGCGCATCTTCGGCTGGTACGACAACGAATGGGGTTTTTCCGCCCGGATGATCGACATGGCACGGCTGATGGCGGGGCGGTAGGGACACAATTTCTCCTCCCCCGTCATTCCGGACAAGTGCAGCTTGGCTGCACGCAGATCCGGAACCCAGCGCGTCAGCGTGAGCAAAGCGAAGACTTCTCAAAAATAGAGACGCGCCTTCAGCGCGAAATATGTCTGGATTCCGGATCTGCGTCCAGCTGCGCCTCCCTTGTCCGGAATGACGGAGGGGGAAATTTCCAACTGCTGAAACGCCTGAAATTCTTCCCTGCAGGCCCCCACCATCGTCATCCCGGCCAAACGAAGTGCGAGCCGGGATCGGGGACCCATGAGACTGGATAGTCTCACGTTATCTATCGAATGGCCTCGGAACCCGGTCCGGAATGTTCGCGTCCAGGAAGACGGCGACAGATCACAAAAAAGGGCCGCTCACGCGGCCCTTTCTCATGCATATGAAACCCTTGTCCTTACGCACCTTCTTCCTTCGGCAGGGAGCCGCGTCCGTGGCCGGAGAGACCACCGGAGACCTCTTCGGTGGATTCGTCGGAGAGTTCTTCCGGCAGCACCAGGTTGAGGGCGATGGCGATCAGGGCTGCCGGCAGCAGGCCGCTGGTCAGAAGGATACGCGCGGTGTCCGGCATGTGCTGCAGGGCGCCCGGTTCCAGCTGCAGGCCGAGACCGATGGAAAGCGAAATGGCGAAGATCACCATGTTGCGCCGGTTCCAGTTCACATCCGACAGCATCGAGATACCGGCGGCAACAACCATGCCGAACATCACGATGACCCCCCCGCCGAGAACCTCGATCGGAACGGTGCGGATGACCGCGCCGACCTTCGGGATCAGACCGCAGACGATCAGGAAGATCGCGCCGATGGTCACCACATGGCGGCTCATGACGCCGGTCATGGCGATGAGGCCGACGTTCTGGCTGAAGGAGGTGTTCGGGAAACCGCCGAAGAAACCGGCGACAGCCGTGCCGAGACCGTCGGCAAAGGTCGCACCGGCGATTTCCTTGTCGGTCGCTTCCCGGCCGGCGCCGCCCTTGGTGATGCCGGATACATCGCCCACGGTTTCCACCGCGGAAACGAAGGCCATCAGGCAGAAGCCGAGCACGGCGGCGAACGAGAATTCGAAGCCGTATTTGAACGGCTGCGGCAGGGCAAAGACAGCCGCACGGTCCCAGGACGTGGAGACGGCTTCAAAGGTCAGCATGCCGGTGGCAAGGGCGAAGATGTAACCGGCGATCAGACCGAGCAGAACCGCGGAGACCGACATCATGCCCCTGCCGAAGAACTTCAGCCCGAGTGTCACCACGATCACCACCAGAGCGGCCGCCCAGTTGAGCAGCGAGCCGTATTCCGGCGTGCCGATGGCGGGGACACCGCCGGCGGCATACTGGATGCCCACCTGAACCAGCGCGAGACCGATCATCGTCACCACAAGTCCTGTCACCAGCGGAGGCAGGGCGAAGCGGATCTTGCCGATGACGAGGCCAAGACACGCATGGAAGAAGCCGCCGATGATCACGCCCCCGAACAGCGCCGCGAGACCGTCGACCCCCTTGCCGGCAACAAGCGGGATCATGATCGGCAGGAAGGCAAAGGATGTGCCCTGAACGATGGGCAGGGCCGCGCCGACCGGGCCGAGAGTGATCGTCTGCAACAGGGTCGCGACCCCGGCGAAGACCATCGACATCTGGATGAGATAAAGCAGTTCCGGAAAGTCGGGAGAATTGGACCCGAAGCCGAAGCCGGCTGCACCGGCCACGATGATGGCAGGTGTGACGTTGGAGACGAACATGGCCAGGACATGCTGGATGCCGAGCGGGATCGCCTTGTAAAGCGGTGGCGTGTAATTGGGATCCCGGAGCTGCTCCGGAGATCCGATCGATGAATTAGACATTTCTGCTCCTCTGAAGGTCGTGTGAACGTCTCCGCCTCGTTGAGCGGGCAGGGATCGTTCTGAAAGGGAGGCTTATTCCTTGTTGTCGGCCTCCACTGTCCAAGGGTCGGGAAACCAGTGTTCCTCCAGGTTGGTTCCTTCCCCGATGCGGTCCACGACCGCGTAGCGGCCCGCTTGCCAGAGCGGGGCCAAAACACCGTGCCAGGTGCCGCGATACAGGTTGATCGCCTGTCCGGGCTGGCTGATGAATGCCTTCAGGTTGACCGGCTGGCCATTCTCGTCGTCAGCGACGACAACCAGCATCGGCACACCGTCCAGCGGTATGAAGGCCTGACTGCCTTCCGGGTGTCGCTCGACCATGTCGACGACATAGGGAAACGACCGGGCCTTGGCATCGAACAGGCTGATGCCCGCCCGGCCTTCGCCGAAGTCGAGCTTCGCCCGGTCATGATGGCGGCCGCACATGCCCTGATTTATGATTTTGTCGGGTGCGCCCGCCACCTCGAGAACATCGCCATAGGGGGCGAAGGCCTCTGCGGTCAGGATCGATGGGGCAATGAGACGGCTCACGGCAGCAGGTCCTTGAGCCGGAACTGGGCAATCCGTTCCACCTGGCGGCAGGCTTCCTCGAATTCGGTCGCCCGGTCATTGTCGATCCGGCGCTGGAAGGCAGCCATGATCGAAGCCTTGTCATGATCGCGCACCGCGATGATGAACGGGAAACCGTGTTTTTCGACGTAGGTATTGTTCAGCCGGGTAAAGGTCTCGCGTTCCTCGTCGGTCAGCATGTCGAGACCGGCGCTGGCCTGCTCGTTGGTGCTTTCCGCCGTCAGGCGACCTGCCTGTGCCAGCTTTCCGGCAAGATCCGGGTGGGCAGTCAGAACGCCGAGGCGCTCTTCCTCGCTTGCGGAACGGAACATCCGGCACAGCGCGTTGTGAACACCGGCGGCACAGTCATGAGCCGGGCCGAGTTCCAGCTCGAAGGCACGTTCGGCGATCCAGGGGGAGTGCTCGAAGATGCCGCCGAAGGTTTTGACGAACTCGGCTTTTTCCATACGGCTGGGGCGAAGACCCTTCTGCGGCGGGTGTGTCTTGGCCCAATGGTCCGCGATTTCGATGCGGCGTGGGCACCAGACGCCTTCATGAGCCTGGATATGATCGATGAATTTCTTCAGCGCCATGATCTTGCCCGGACGGCCGACGAGGCGGCAATGCAGGCCGATGGACATCATCTTCGGCGTGTCCGTCGTGCCTTCCTCATAGAGCATGTCGAAGGCGTTCTTCAGATAGAGGAAGAAATCCTCGCCATCCGTCCATCCCGGTGCCGTCGCGAAGCGCATGTCGTTGGCTTCCAGCGTATAGGGAATGATCAGCTGATCACGGCCATCGGCATCCAGCCAATAGGGCAGATCGTCATCATAGGTGTCTGAAATATAGGCAAAACCGCCTTCCTCGGCGACGAGGCGAACGGTGTTTTCCGAGCAACGGCCCGTGTACCAGCCGAGCGGTCGGCTGCCGACCACTTCCGTGTGCAGGCGGATCGCTTCGGCAATGGCCGCACGTTCCTCTGCTTCGGGCATATCCTTGTGTTCGACCCACTTCAGGCCATGGCTGGCGATTTCCCAACCGGCGTCCTTCATGGCCTGCACCTGTTCCGGGCTGCGGGCCAAAGCGGAAGCGACACCATAGATGGTCAGCGGAATATTAGCCCGCGTAAACAGCCGGTGCAGGCGCCAGAAACCGGCGCGGGCGCCGTATTCATAGATGGATTCCATGTTCCAGTGGCGTTTGCCCTGCCACTGGGCCGCGCCCGGAATGTCGGACAGGAACGCCTCGGACGCCGCATCGCCATGCAGCACGCAATTCTCGCCGCCTTCCTCGTAATTCAACACGAACTGGACAGCGACCCTGGCCCCGCCCGGCCACTTTGGATCCGGCGGGTTCTGACCATAGCCACGCATGTTCCGGGAATAGCGATTCAAGACGGACCTCCTCGTGATACCAACGTGTTTTGAACCAAGCAAAGACTATGCCTCATTCAAGGGCTGGCATGTTGTCTTCTTATAAAACAGAATAATGGACATGACTTTCTCGTCTTTTTAGAAAGTGCTTCCTGTGAACCACGGGTGCCCTTCGATTGAGGCCCACAGCATCATGCGCGCAAACTGACATTTGGAGGAGGCCAAGATGGCCGGTTACCTGACGACTCACGTGCTCGACACCGCCCAGGGTTGCCCTGGAAAAGGCATCAAGATCGATCTTTATGCAATTGATGGTGACAACAGGACCTACGTCCGCAGCCTGGAAACGAACGACGACGGCCGCACCGACAGCCCGATCCTGCCGAAAGACGAATTCAAGACCGGAACCTACGAGCTGGTGTTCCATGTCGGCGCCTATTTCGACGCCGCTGGAACCGCTTTGCCGGACCCGAAATTCCTCGACACGGTGCCGCTGCGGTTCGGCATGTCGGAAGAAGCCCACTACCACGTGCCGCTTCTGGTCTCGCCGTTCAGCTATTCGACTTACCGGGGGAGTTGAGGCTTCTATCGAGACCCGCCAATCACAACGAGCGGAGGTGGAGCCACCAGACCGGGCTGACCAGGAACTGTGGTTCGGGATTGCGAGACGCGGTTGGGAGTTGCTTTAGTCAACTTGTCCCATGACGTCCTTTTTGTCCTGAAGGTGCCTGAATAATTGATCGAAAACTTGTTGGCGATCCGCTGTGCGATCCGGCCAAAGCTGCGTTCCGGGCTGTAAAAACTATACAAACTGAAACTCTCGCTCAAACCCGGAGCGCCATCGTCCGACCCGGAAAAGCTGTAACGCCAGTCACCTGCCTGCATCTTGCCTTTAATCCGGCTACGTCCCAGCAGGAAGGGCCCGTTAGGCGCCACATACGTTACAGATTCTAGCCGAACAATAAGATCATGCGCAGGAGCGTTCGGGCTCAGTTGGCGGTTGATGTCGTCTGCCACAGCCTGAAGTTTCGCTCTGAGCTGAGCAGCGGCTATTGGCGCAAAAGGACCTCCACCAGGCTCTACGATAACTCGATTGATGCGATAGGCCTGACCACCAGTCTGTTGATGCTGACACGCAACGACACTCAGCAGAAGAAAAAATACCAAAAAAATACGCGCCATGACTCTATTGTATCTCAGTTGCTGGAAAGTTTGGCGACAACCTATGATATTAGAGTTTTCAAACGCGTTAATCGCCAGAAGTTGGCGCCACACAAAATAGGGTCAATCAGGAAGGCCCGGCTCAGATTCCTTCTTAATGATGATTTCCCGATGCGGATACGGGATGCCGACGTCATTTTCCTTGAAGGTGTCCCAAAGCGCCAGCAACACCTTGCCGCGTACGTTGGTAAGTCCCTGCTGCGGATCCCGGATCCAGAAGCGCAGGACGAAGTCGAGCGAACTGTCGCCAAATCCCGTAAGCCAGCAGACCGGACGGCGGGAGCCTTCCACCCGGCCGACCGTCATCGCCGCTTCGATGGCAAGCTTCGAAACTTCATGCGGGTCGGCGTCGTAGGAGACGCCGAAATTGACGTCAAGGCGGACAAGCTCGTCGCTGAAGGACCAGTTGATCACACGGTGGGTGATGAAGTCTTCGTTCGGGATCAGATATTCGCGTCCGTCCCGCGTTACCACGGAAACGAAGCGGGCACGCAACTCGCGGATCCAGCCGAACGTGCCTTCCAGCGAGATGGTGTCGCCCGGTTTGATCGACTTGTCGAGCAGGATGATGATGCCGGAAATGAAGTTGGAAATGACCTTCTGCAGGCCGAACCCGAGACCGAGGCCGACCGCCCCGGTAAAGACGGTGAAGGCGGAGAGATCGATACCGACCGAGGAAAGCGCAACCGTTCCGGCCACCAGGATCAGCCCGAACTTGGCGACCTTGCCGATCAACACGCGGATCGACGGGGTCAGCTCATCCGACTTTTGTACCTGTTCATCGAAATAGCGCCCGAGGACCACCGCGACCCAGACTGTCGCAAACAGTAGCAGAACCGCCTTCAGGATCAGCAGCAAGGACAACCGCATCTCGCCGAGTGGCAACGCCAGACTGTCGAGGAAGGTGCCGGCCTCATCGTCGAAACCTAAAATGACCAGCGCAACATAGATCCAGGCGAGCCAGCTGAGCGTTCTTGCCACCAGCCGGTTGCGGATGACCCTCGACAGAACCGAGACAAACAGCCAGGCGAGCGACAGCGACAGGGCGATCGCGATGAAATGGCTCCGGCTCGGCCAGGTGACGCTGCGCATCACCGTAAGGGCAATGAACAGGAACAGGCTGAAGAAGATCCACTCGATCCGCCGGAGCAGGGCCACCACCACACGAAGCAGGCCCGGATGGCCCCTGATTTCACGTGCACGGGCTTCTAGCCTCGGCTCGACGCGAAGGCTCAGCAGCTTGGCCAGGCCGAACAGAACTACGATGATGGCAAGCTGATAGGCAAACCAGGGCGCAGTCAGGTAGCTGAGGGCCAGCGTGGCCCAGGATTGAAGTTCGGCAACGAAACTTTCGAGGTTCATCAAACCACCCGTCCGTCTGTTTCCCGTCGAAGCATCAACAGCTTAACAGCATTCCTGGCCCGCGGCCAAGGCGGCTGCAAAACGCTTGCTTGTTCGAGAAGGATACGGCTCGGCCGCGCAGGTGGTTCACACAGGAGGCTTTAGCTGGCGCTGTCGATCTCCAGCTCAGCGCGGAAACGGGACACCCAGTCGGCATTGGTGGCATCTGCCAGTTTGGCAACGCCGGGCACGACACCCTCCGCTGCTGACGCTTCCAGGCCGAGCCGTTGAAGAACCAGTCTCAGCGTGCCCTGCGGATCTGCCGAAAGCGCGTCATAGGTAATCCGAAGTGGGGAAATGCCCTGGATTTCGAACCAGGCTTGCCAGTCGCGGTCAAACCGGGTGAAGCGATCGTGACAGGCGTGGATTTCAGCGGCGTCATATTGCAAATCGCGCGGTTCCGACAATCGCTCGAGCTCGGTGCCGTCCGGAGCCTTGTGCCAGAGGCCGGATTGCTCGGCACGAACGAAGGAAACCGCCTGGTCGACCTTGTCAGCACGGGTCAGGTGAATGAACAGCGTCTTGCCGAAGGCTACTTCAAGACGTGCAAGATCGCTTTCATGGGCCGGGTGCAGGATGGCCAGCTGTTTCATGAAGAAATCGAAGCTGTGCCGCTGCAGCCGCAGGCCAAACAGACCTTTGCCCCGCGTGCCCTTTTCGATTGCTGCCGCAAAGATGCGGCGCAGCGTCGCCTGCTCGTTTTCCCCCGGCACAACATCGACATTCAGGTCCTCAAGCCAATCCTCCTGGGACGGCTCGTGAAAATAGGAGCCCGGATGCCCGGAAACACCCGTCGCCGCCAGAAGCTTGCAGAGCAGCGTGCTGCCGCTACGGGGGGAGGTGCACAGGATGTAGGACGAGTAGCCGATCATGAGGTGTTCATTTCAAGGATCGGTGACAGGCGCAAGACACCTGAAGCAATGCACGGGGATTGCGCCGGACATAGGCTTGAATTTGCGACGGATTTTCGCCAAGGGGTGCCCGGCGGGCAACACTCTGTCCGTGAATTTGCCAGAGAGGATCGCTCATCCCGAGGTTGGCCGATGCCTCGAACTATTGGCGGCAAATTCGGAGCAAGCGGCCCATCCTTCGAGACAGCGCTGCGCACTTCCTCAGGATGAGGGGGCTGGGGGCTGGAAGATCGTCTCTGTTGCCGGACAGGTTTTGGGATACCTTGCCAACCACGCAGACGTTTCGTTTGCCATAGCCGGCAGTGCCGTTTTCGTTCAAGCCCCGCCCCCCAAGGCCGTCACCCCGGACAAGCGCAGCGCAGATCCGGGCCTACTCGCAGGGGCAGCTCGCTGAAGCGGGCGCATTGAGAACTACGCCTGAGTTCTGGAAATGAGCAGACCCCGGGTCACGCGTTGCTCGCCCGGGGTGACTTCAAAGGGATTTGAACCGGCGTACGTTTGCGTTTGAGGTCTTGCTGGCAAGCATTCGAGTTACGCCAAGCGACGGCAGCAGCGCCGTTGCACACTCCAGCCTGTGGCTTCTGCCTCCGAATGCGAAGCTTATGGTTTCGGCCAGCGTCATGCGTCATGCCTTCAACGGCAATTGCCGATGCGCCGGTGTAGCGGGGAACGCCCGCCTTGCGGATTTCTGCGATTAGTCCCAACCCCTTGGCAAGCAGCCGCCAGCCGCGCAGCGCTCCGCTCAAATGCTGCAGCGATGCCTGCCTGTCGGCGAATGTCTGTGTTTCCACCAAAGCCAGTGGTGGCGTACCTGCCCGGCACATCTGGGCGGCGACCAGAACAGCCTTGTCTTCCGGCCATTCAAGCCGGAGTGCTTTCTCAACATGTCGCTGCTCACCCCGGCCAACCGGCCCTTGTCGATGCTGGTGGAGAGTTTCGCGGATGCCCTTCGCGGCGAGATAAACACGCTGCTGGAAAGATCGCTCACCGGATAAGCGGCACAAGCAGTGCCTATCCCGGACGTCCGCGCGACCCGCCGGATACCGGGTCTGCTTCGAACGTTCCGGGCGCCGCACAACCGGCGCCCGGAACTGCGGTTGGCTTAGCTGCCATACTTCTCCAGGATGTCCGCAAGGGCGACATGTCCCTTGCAGGCTCCGGAGCCGGCCGGCTCTTTCCCCTCTTCCAGTTCACATGCGAATTGAACGGCGGCGTCCGCCTCCAGGTTCGCGCGCAGCGCCGACAGTTTCGGCCAGCGGTTCCGGTTTGCAACGGCATGGACATCCAGCCATCTGGCAACGCCGATCAGCACGGCGTCGGCAAGGCTCGGCCGGTCGGCGACGAGATATTTGCCGTCGCCGATCATTTCCTCGAGCCTGTCGTGACGTTCGATCACCTGCGAACGACCGAATTCGGTCAGCGATGCCTGCATTGCGGGGTCGGGGTCCGCCATTTCCATCGCCGTCCAAAGGGGGCTGAAGGCAGCAGTGAATCCCGTGTTGATGAACGCCATCAACTGATGCATCCGGTCGGCGTCCGTCGAAGCTGCCTCGAAGGTGATCCGTCTTTCCGTATCTCTTGCTTCCAGCCAGGCGCCGATGGCCATCGTTTCCGTCAGCACGTCCCCCCGGTCGGTCACCAGCACCGGTGTTTCGACGCGCGGGTTCAGGCGCTTGTAGGACGGATCCCGCATTTCGCCGAGCATGTCGACGCGGCAAAGCCGGTAAGGTTCGCGCAGCCATTCGAAAGCCGCGACGAGCCCCATTGAGCTGCCGGCAGGGTATCCATAGATAAGGATGGGTTCCAAAGTTTCGTTCTCCGTGATTTCTGTCGATCACGCTGCGCAGCGATGGGCGGACCCTAACACGCTGCCAAACCAAGGCAATTACGCACCTTTTTGTTACCACGGAGCGCTTATGAAAGAGCTTGTCTCCCGCTGTCCCATCGAAGAAGTGATGCAGGTCCTGAGCGGCCGCTGGCCGACCTTGCTGATTTACTATCTGACCGAGGGGACGAAACGGTTCAGCGATCTTCGCCGGGACAATCCGACCATCTCGCACAAGATGCTGACGCTCGAACTGCGCAGGCTGGAAGATGCGGGCATCGTCCGGCGGACGGAATATGAAGGCTATCCGCTTCGCGTCGAATACGACCTGACGGAGAACGGGCGCGCGCTGGTGCCGCTCGTCGATGCCCTCGGCGTGTGGTGGGACACGCGCAGCAACGGCGACACGGTTCGGATGGCAGAGCGCTAGCGCGCTGCCATATCCGCCAGAGATTTCTGGATATGCGTCACCATGAAATCCAGGAACAGGCGTACTTTCGGGTCCTGGCGGCGGCGGTGCGTGTAAAGGCAGGCCATCTGCACCGGGATCGGCGGTTCGTTTTCCAGCACCGGCATCAGTTTGCCCGAAGCCAGATAGTCGGCAACTTCAAACGCCGGTTTCAGCACGATGCCGTGGCCTTCCAGCGCCCAGCCGGTCAGGACATCGCCATGGTCGGATTCGAACGGGCCGGATACCGCGACGCGCTTGACGCCAGTATCCGTCTGCAGCGGCCACTGGAATTCCGGCGCACCGGGATAACGCATGTTGAGGCAGTCATGGCGGCCGGCGGCAAGCTCGTCGCTTGTTTTCGGGTTGCCCTTGCGGGCGAGATACTCCGGAGAGGCGCAAAGCAGCCGGTCGCAATCGGCGATCTTGCGGATCTTGAGATTGGAATCTTCCGGCAGGCCAAGGAAGAACGCGGCATCGAGACCTTCGCCCGTCAGGTCGACCTTGCGGTCGGACAGGCGCAGGCGAATGTCGATCAGCGGATTGGCTTCCTTGAATTTCGGGATCGCCGGGGCGATCAGCCGCTGGCCCATGCCGATGGGGGCTGCAACAAACAGCGTGCCGCGCGGTGAACGGGTGACATTGCTGATCTCCGCTTCTGCTTCTTCCACCGCCTCGATTATTTTTGTTGCACCGCGATAGAACAAGTTGCCATGCTCTGTCGGGCTGAGGGCTCGGGTGGTTCGCTGGAACAGGCGGACGTTCAGGTGCTCTTCCAGTTGGGACACCCGTGACGAGGCGACGGCGGAGGAAATCCGCAGATCTCGCGCTGCAGCGGACATGTTGCCCAGCTCGTAAACGCGCAGAAAGGTTCGGATGTTTTCCAGATACGCCATGAGGATGTCCAACCGGGCCGGTTTATTGTTCCGATTTTTTTGAAACTGCTCGGAATTATCCCGAGATACCAGAAAATTCTTGCATGAGCTAGCTTGGGTCAAACGAATTTGGAGGGGAAGCAATGCTGGACATTGCCATCATTTGGGACTGGATCGCCTTTGCGGTTCGCTGGCTGCACGTGATTACGGCGATGGCCTGGATCGGCTCGTCGTTCTATTTCGTCGCGCTGGACCTTGGCCTGAAGAAAGCCCCGGACCTGCCCAAGGGAGCCCATGGCGAGGAATGGCAGGTCCACGGCGGTGGCTTCTATCACATCCGCAAGTTCCTGGTGGCCCCGGAAAACATGCCGGAACACCTGGTCTGGTTCAAATGGGAAAGCTATTCCACGTGGCTGTCCGGCGCGGCTCTCCTGATGGTCGTCTACTGGGTCGGCGGCGAGCTTTACCTGATCGATCCGGCAAAGGCCGATCTTGCCCTGTGGCAGGGTATCCTGATTTCCGCCGGGTCTCTGACCATCGGCTGGCTGGTCTATGACCGGCTGTGCAAGTCGAAGCTCGGCGAAAGCCCGACGCTGCTGATGCTGCTGCTGTTCGCGCTGCTGGTGGCCATGGGCTACGGGTACAACGAGATCTTCACCGGCCGCGCCACCATGCTGCATCTCGGTGCCTTCACCGCGACGATCATGACCGCGAACGTGTTCTTCATCATCATTCCGAACCAGAAGATCGTGGTGGCGGACCTGAAGGCCGGGCGGACCCCGGACGCAAAATACGGCAAGATCGCCAAGCTGCGCTCCACCCACAATAACTACCTGACCCTGCCGGTCGTGTTCCTGATGCTGAGCAACCACTACCCGCTCGCTTTTGCCTCGGAATACAACTGGCTGATTGCTGCCCTTGTCTTCCTGATGGGTGTCACCATCCGGCATTACTTCAACACCAAGCACACGGGTGCTCCGGCACCGACCTGGACCTGGCTGGCAACGGCGATCCTGTTCGTGGCCATTATCCAGCTGTCCATGGCACCGCTCCAGCAGGATACCTGGGAAGCTTCGGAGGCCCGTCCGCTGACGCAGACCGAACAGGTATTCGCCAATGCGGAAGGCATCGATGATGTCATGAACATCATTCCCGGCCGCTGCGGCATGTGCCATGCCCGCGAACCCTTCTACGAAGGCATCCACTGGGCACCCAAGGGCCTGCATCTGGAAACCAAGGCAGACGTCGTGCGCGCCGCAAAACAGATCTACCTCCAGGCAGGCGTCACCAACGCCATGCCGCCCGCCAACGTCTCCTTCATGGAAGAAGACGAGCGCAAGAAGATCATCGAATGGTACAAGAACGCTCGCGGACAGCTGTCTTTCGGTATGGCCGCAACGCACTGAGCATCTACAGATGAACCACCCGGGACGCTCCTCCTTGCGGGGAGCGTTTTTGTTTGGGGCAACGTCCATGTGGGCGTGCTGACAGGCAAACGGAATTCAGATGCATTGCGGACTGCGCAACGCGTTCAGATCTGTTCCGGCACCTCCGCCACAGGCAGCGTCACGAGGGCTATGCCGGGATCGTCCGGAGAAGTGCCGACGGAAAAGCCGAGCGACTGGCACATGGAGATCATCGAGGTGTTTTCCTTCAGAACCTCGCCCTTGATGACCTCGATGCCGTCTTCCCTGGCGTAGCGAATGAGCAGTTTCATCAAGGTCCAGCCGAGGCCCTGTCCCTTCAGGTCGGAGCGGACCATGATCGCATATTCGCCGGTTTGATGGTCGGGATCCGCGTGCAGGCGGACGACGCCGAGCAAGCTGCCGTCTTTGGGTTCGATGGCAGCAAAGGCGATTGCGCGGGCATAGTCGAGCTGGGTCAGCCGGGACAGGAACCGATGACTGAAATCGCGCACAGGTGCAAAGAACCGCAGGCGCAGGTCTTCGGGTGTGACCTGCTCGAAAAACGTCTTGAACAGGTCCTCGTCCTCCGGGCGCACGGGCCGGATGAAGATCTCGTGCCCATCCTTCAACTCAAGTGTCTGTTCCCATTCCTGGGGATAGGGGGCGATGGCCAGGCGGGAACTGCCGGCACGGCCCGGTCGCTTTTCCGGATGGCACAATGTCATGCGGGCATCGAGCCCGATTAGCCCGCTCGGCAGGGCAACCAGCGGGTTGATGTCGAGTTCCTGTATCTCGGGAATATCGATGGTGATCTGGGAGAGTTTCACCAGCGCCTGGGCAAGGGCTGCCTTGTCGAGGGCCGGGCGCGCCGGTCCGCCATCCAGAAGCCTGGCAATTCGTGTGCGGGAAATCAGTGCTTCTGCCAGGTTGAGATCCAGCGGCGGCAATTCCAGCGCAATGTCTTCGCTCTCCTCGATTGCGGTACCACCATGGCCGAACACCAGGACCGGGCCGAAGTCCTGTGTTTCGGCAACACCCATATAAAGTTCCAGCCCGTGCCGGTCTTCCAGCATCGGATGAATGGAGAGCCCGGCGATTCGGGCGTCCGGGTAGTCCCGTCTGGTCTTTTCGATCAGTTCTTCTGCCGCATGACGGACGGCTTCGGGGCTTTCCAGCCCCAGCCGCACACCATCGATGCGTGACTTGAACGGCAGATCCGGCGAAATCAGCTTGGCAACGCAATGAGCGGCGGTCTTGAAGAAAGGCTCCGACAGTTTGCCGGCTTCCTCTGGCGTTGTCGCCATGGCGGTCGCCATGATCGGCAGATCATATGCTTCCAGAACGGAGACCACTTCCGGCGGGCTGAGCCAGGTGCGGTCTTCCTGAAGCGCCGCTGTGACAATACCGCGTGCCCGCGCGACATCGGGTGAAAACGTGCTGGGCAGGCTGGCCGGGGCCGCCATAAGGAATTCGCGCGCCTGCGCATCATGCGCCAGATGCATCAGGCTGCGGGCTGCTTCGGCTGGGCTGGCATAGTTCGGGATGCGCGCTTCGGAAAGGGCTGCCCGCGTTGCCCCATCACCACCGATAAGACCGGCGACAAGGGCCTTGCGCCGCCCGGTGCGTCGCCTGTCGAGCGTCGCCGCATCGGCAATTGCCTTTGCGATGGCCGACAAGGGCTGGAAGGCACTGGCAGCCTGAAGCACGACGGCACCATCCACATTCGGGTCTTTCAACACCGTGACGATTGCCTCGGTAATCTGTTCCGGTGTCACGTTCTCCTTCAGGATTACCGAACCATCTGCAGCGGGTGTCACCGACAGGCCGGCATGGCTCCGGCTGGTGTCTTCAAGAGCTGTTCGAGTTTCGGTGCCAAGCTCGGCGAAGGAGCCGCCCAGATCCATCAGCCTGTCAACGGCAAGACTGGCAAGACTGCGACCGTTCGCAATGACGGCAAGCTTGTCGCAGCGGGGAACGCGAATGTGGGAAAGGGTTTCCAGTGCCTCGAACATCTCGTCAAGATCATGCACCCGCAAAAGGCCAGTGCGGCGAAACACGGTCTCATAGACCCGGTCAGTCCGTGCGAGTCGCCCGGCGTGGGTTCTGCCCGAGCCGCCTGTATCCCGGCTCTTGCCGGAGCGGATCACAATCACCGGCTTGCTGCGGGCAGCTGCCCTGGCGGCGGAAATGAATTTTCGCGGGACCGCGATGCCTTCCAGGTGAAGCACGATCGCACGGGTATGATAGTCCTGCGCGAAATAGTCGATCAGGTCGCTGATATCGACATCCATCCGCGCGCCGAGAGAAACGACAGCGGAAAATCCGGTATTGTGGGTCTTCGCCCAGGAAAGCGTTGCATTGAGCACGGCACCGGAACGAGCGAAAAACGCGACTTCTCCCTTTTCGGGTCGCTCCGCGCTGAGGAGTGCGTTAAGTCCCCTGGCGGGAACGGCAAGGCCAAGCGTGCCTGGACCGATAAGACGCAAGTTCGTGGTCTGCGCGGCTTCGCGGCACTCCTGGAGCAACTCTTCCGGCCAGGTTTCAAAGCCGGGCGAAGGAATAAGCACGGCCTTTGTCCCACCGGCAGCAAGGATCCGGATCTTTTCCGGCAGCGCTTCCGCCTTGGCGAGATAAATCGCCAGATCCGGCATTTTCTCCAGATCGGCCAGCCGAGCGACCTTTCGGCCCTTGAAAGGGACATCCTCGTCGATCCCGACGAGCGTTACCGGATGGCCGGCCTCGATATCCTGCAGGCAGGAAATCAACTTGCTGGTCAGGACACCCGGATGCCTGCAAGGGCCGATAATGGCTATCGATCCTGGCGCAAAGAAACCGTCGAGGTTGCGAATGGTCATGAGATCGATCCTTTGAATAGCTCCGCAAGGAACGAGGCGTCTGAAACCAACCTAGGTCACGCGCCGCAAATTTCACGAACAAGAAGCGAAAAACAACATGGGTGGTTGCAGACGTGCGTCCGGCTCTGCCGGTGTTTCGAGCCTGCAGTCTCGTCATGTTTTCCGGTCAAAAAAAGCCCGCGGACCGGAGTGTGTCAGGTTCGCGGGCTTCATGCATCGCAAAATCTCGGTGATCGAGGGTGCGCCAGTGGCTTAATGGGCCATCAGAACCGGTACGGTCATGGCTTCCAGGATTTCCCGGGTTGCCCCGCCGAACAGGAATTCACGCATGCGGCTGTGGCCGTACCCGCCCATCACGACCAGATCGTTGCTGTTGTCGGAGACGTGGTTGAGCACCGTGTCGGCAATGCCGGCTTGCGGATTGGTGACAACCTCGACGGTGACATCCATGTTGTGACGCGCCAGATAGTTGGCGACGTCGGCACCCGGTTGGCCGGTTGCTTTCGTGGCTTTCTTCTCGACAACCAGGACCGTGATCTTCTCCGCCTTTTCCAGAACGGGCAGAGCCGCATGGATGGCCCGTGTCGCGGTGGAGCTGCCGTCCCAGCCAACCAGCACATTCTTCGGCTGGAAGGATTTGCTGCCGATATAGGGCACAAGCAGTACCGGTACGCCGCTTTCAAACAGGACGGTCTCGATCAAGAGCTCACGCATCGGCTCCGGCTTGTCCGGATTGGCCTGGCCGATGACCACCAGGTCTGTCGGGCGGCAATGAACCAGCACGTTTTCCAGGGGGCCGCCGGTGAGGATTTCCGCGAGCCTGCTTTCGCTCTTCACACCTGCCAGACGGGCCAGCTCGTCGAATTCTTTCTTGGCCTCGGTGGCCGCGGCAACCGCCTGTTCGTGTGCTGCCTGCAAATAGTCGACCGGCATCGGCGCGGCCGCGAATGCGGGAACGACCGGCTCGAACGACACCGCCAGTCCGGTGACATGGGCATCGTAGTTTCGGCCGAATTCCAGGGCGTATTTGGCGGCCGGCTGGTCACCTGCGAGATCCAGAACGGTCAAAATATCTTTGATAGGCATATATCCCTCCTGCGGCCGGTATCATGTCGTCGAACCAGCCTCGTTAAAAATCTATAGGTCTGAATGTGGTGAGTCCTTGACGCGCATCAATGTCACCATCTTGTTCTGATCGCCGGCCGGGTGGCGGGAATGAAAAAAATGCGCAATATGGAGCCATGTCAAACCGCTGGCTCTATCTGGCCCTGCCACCGTTCCTGCTCGTGGCTGTCGCCTTCATGCTGGTTCAGCTCTTCATGGAGCTGGATGAGGACAGCGTTGACAGGAAGGCCGCCGAGCGGCTGACGCTTTATCGCCAGACGATTTTGGGCGAATACCAGAAGTACCGCTATCTGCCTTACATGATTGCGCGGGATCCCCGCGCAACGTCAGCGCTGGGCCTTGGCCAGCCATCGGAAAGTGCCAATCGGTTCCTGCAGGAAATGGCCGAAAATTCCGGCGTGGATCTGCTTTATGTCATGAACGCCGAAGGCACGACACTGGCGTCCAGCAACTGGCAGGAAGACCTGTCGCTGGTCGGCCGTAACTACGGTTTCCGGCCCTATTTCTCGGCCGCCATTGAAGGCGAGGAAGGCCGGTTCTTTGCAATCGGCGCGACGTCGGACGAGCCGGGCCTGTTCCTGGCACGGCCGACGCCGGTTAGCGGCAAGCCGGTTGGTGTGGCTGTGGTCAAGGTGGACATGGGCCCCCTGGAAGAAGCCTGGGCCGAAGGCGGTGAGACCGTCTTTGCCTCTGACGACAATGGCGTGATTTTTCTGTCGAGCCAGCCCGATTGGCGCTACCGGACGCTGACGGCGCTGCCGCAGGAAGTACGCCAGATGATCGAGGCAACCCGCCAGTATGCCGGGCGGGAATTGTCCCCGGTCAGCGATAGTCTGGATCAGGAAAGACAGCAGCTCGTCATCGACGGCAAGAACTACCGGCACAATTCGGCGGATGTCGGCCTGCTTGGCTGGACCCTGCATTTCCTGGTCCCGGTGGAGGAGACGCGCAAGAGCGTGCTGCCGATCTGGGCGGCAACCATTTCGCTTTGCCTTGTATATGCGGTCATTGTCCTTGTGCTGCGCGGTCGGCGACTGCGCAAGGCCTCCGCGTTGCTGCGTCAGGAATCGGCCGGACTGAAAGAGCTGAACACTCGTCTGGTGGAGGAGATTCAGGAGCGGCGACGTGTCGAGAAAGAGCTTCTGGAAGCACAGCGCGGCCTTGCCCGCTCCAGCCGTCTGGCTGCTGTGGGCGAGATGTCCGCGGCAGTGGTCCACGAACTCAGCCAGCCGCTTGCGGCCTTGCGCATGTTCGTTGCCGGAACACGCAAGTTCCTGGAAAAGGGCGACACGGAAACCGCCTCGGAAAACCTAGACGAAATCGATTCCCTGCAGATGCGCATGGCCAGCCTCACGCAGGAACTGAAGCGCTTTGCGCGGCCCGGTGAAAGCCGTATCGAGAAGATTGACCTGACAGAAAGTGTCCGGACCGCCGAAAAGATCGTGCGGCCCCGGTTTGAAGAGACCGGCTGCCTTTTGAAACTGGACCTTCCACCCGATCCGCTGGAGGCGGAAACCGCACCGCTAAGGATCGAGCAGATCCTGGTCAATCTCTTGCGCAACGGTGCCGATGCAACGGCGGGCGAAGAAGCCGGTGAAGTCAAACTGCACGCGCAACGGCAAGGGACAGAGCTGGTGCTGGCAATTTCCGATAACGGCCCCGGCATCCCGGAGGACCTGAAGGAACGGATCTTCGACCCGTTCTTTTCCACCAAGACCAGCAGCGGGGGCATGGGGCTCGGCCTTGCCATATCGATGCGGCTCGCGGAGGACCTGGGCGGTAGCTTGTCGGTGCGCGCAAACATCCCCAAGGGTGCGGTATTCGAATTGCGTCTGCCTGCCTTGTCCGGCGAGAAAGCCAGTGAAAGAGCCGGTGACAGCGCCTCCGGCACCAGGACCGAACGGGAACCAGAAGCCGCAGAATGACCGACCTTTCCCAGAAGATTCCAGTTCTTATCGTCGACGACGATCCGTCCATGCGTGCGGCCCTGCGGCAATGGATAAGACTTGCAGGTTTTGAAACCCATGAAGTTGCAACGGCAGGTCAGGCGCTTGCCAGATTGTCCGCCGATTTCCGAGGTTGCGTCGTTTCGGACGTGATGCTGGACGGGGAAGACGGCGTCTCGCTTCTGCGCAAGATCGGAGCGCTCGACGCGGATCTTCCAGTGGTGCTGATTACCGGTCACGGCGATGTGCCGATGGCGGTCGAGGCGATGCGGGCCGGGGCCTATGACTTTGTCGAAAAGCCGTTCGATCCAGATTTGATTGCCGACGTGGTTCGCCGGGCGTGCGACAGGCGTGCACTTGTTCTGGAGAACCGTTCGCTGCGCACGCAATTGCTCGATAGCGCGGGGCTGGAAAGCCGCCTGATCGGCAATAGCCCCGCCATGCAGGCCCTGCGCCAGCAGATCCTGCATTTTGCTGCAACGGATGCTGCGGTTCTCATTACCGGTGAAACCGGCACAGGCAAGGAAGTGATTGCCCAGGCTCTGCATGATTTCAGTCCGCGCAAGGACGGGCCTTTCATGGCGATCAACGCCGCAGCCTTGCCGGAAGCCATGGTGGAAGCGGAACTGTTCGGCCATGAGGCCGGCGCTTTCACCGGTGCAGACAAGCAAAGGACAGGAAGGATCGAGGCGGCAAGTGGTGGCGTCCTGTTTCTGGACGAAATCGTCTCCATGCCGCTGGCGTTGCAGCCGAAACTTTTGCGCGTGCTGCAGGAGAAAAAGGTAGACCGTATCGGCGGCACAAGACCCGTCGATGTCGATATCCGTCTGGTCAGCGCCGCCAATGTCGACCCTAGGGAAGCTGTGCGCACCGGACGGCTGCGCGAGGACCTGCTCTTCCGGCTGAATACGATTGAACTGCGGGTACCGCCGCTGCGCGAGCGAGGCCGTGATGCGCTCCTGCTGTTCGACACGTTCCTGAACCGCTTCGCCGCCCAGTATGGTCTGGATGCCCCGGCCACAAGCGCCCGCGACGAGGCGTTCCTGCAGACCTATGGCTGGCCGGGAAACGTCCGGGAGCTTCGCAATGCCGCCGAGCGCTTCGTGCTCAACGCACCGGTCACGCCGCAGCCGCTGGAAGAACTGGTGACCGGCCAGCGCGAAACGGGACCGGTTCCCGTTGGAGGTGGCCTGAAGGAGCTGATGGACGCCTATGAGCGCAACCTGATCGAAGGTGCCTTGCGTCGTCATGGGGGGCGGATGGCCGACGTAATGCAGGAACTCAACCTGCCGCGGCGAACGCTCAACGAAAAAATGACCCGCCTCGGCCTCAGCCGCGATCAGGCGAATGCCGAGACTGTCGAGGGATAGGCATTCCTGAGAGCATTCACCCGAGCGATGCCCCAACATCCAGCCTCATCCTGAGGAGGTGCGTAAGCGCTGTCTCGAAGGATGGGCCGCTGGCTCCCGAGTGTGCTGCGCATCCTTCGAGAAGGACCTGATGGTCCTCCTCAGGATGGAGGTAATCGGGAAATGAGACGGCGGTTCGAAGCTGGCAGACAAGCTCCCAACATCACCCCGAACCGGCGGAAATCCGCCGAGGGTATCGGGCTATCGGCAAGATCTTGCCGAGCTGCACTGCAGCAAATCGAGGGTGGGGCGGAAAGAAGCATCGATTTCCTGCCGGAAAGTGTTGCCAGCAAGAACTGGCACGGGTCATGCTACAGGCTCATCGACTTGGCACGGGCTTGTGCGCGGAGGTGTTCAGGCCGAGCTGTCAAGGAAATGAGCAAACGTCTTGGGAGGATTGCATGCTCTTTTCACTGAAATCCGCAACCGCTGTATCCGCGGCTGCGCTGTCTCTGGTATTCGCCACCGAAACCTTCGCCGCCGACGTAACCTGGAACGTGTCGCTCTGGGGCAAGCGCCGTGCGTTTACCGAGCATGTCGAAAAGCTGGCCGAAGAAGTGGCCGCAAAGACCGACGGCAAGTTCGAAATCAAACTGCAGTACGGTGAAGCCCTGTCGAAGTCTCGCGAAAACCTCGACGGCATTTCCTTCGGTGCGTTCGAAATGGCGCAGATCTGCGCTTCCTATCACCCGGACAAGAACCCGAGCTTGACGGTTCTGGAATTGCCGTTCCTGGGCGTGAAGGACCTTGACCAGGAAATCAAGGTATCGATGAAGCTCTATGAGCATCCCGCGGTGCAGGAAGACCTCGGCCGCTGGAACGCTCAAGCTCTGATGCCTTCGCCGATGCCGCAGTACAACTTTGCTGGCAAGGGCGATGTGCCGAGCTCGATTTCCGACTTTGACGGCATGCGCGTGCGTGCCCTGGGCGGCATCGGCCAGTTGATGGAATCTGTCGGCGCGGTGCCGACCTCCGTGACCGCTTCGGAAACCTATCAGGCGATTGATTCAGGCACGGTGGCTGCTGCCAGCTTCGCACCGCATGCGCATCTGTCGTTCAAGGTGGTTGAAGTCGCCAACTGGTGGACCAAGAACCTGAACCCGGGAACCGTGCAATGCCCGGTGATCGTGAATGTCGACGCTTACAACGCTCTTCCGGACGACTTCAAGGCAGCTCTCGACAGCTCGGTTGAGCCGGCCCTGGCGCATTACCTGGAGACCTATGACAAGGTCTACGAAAAGTGGTGGCCGGAACTGGAAAGCCGCGGCGTGACGCAGGTCGAGTTCTCCGATGCCGAACTGGCCGCCTTTGCCGAAAAGGCCGGCCCGATCCAGGCTGCTTGGGTGGAAGAGCAGTCCGCCAACGGTCTGCCGGCGCAGGACATCCTGGACATGGTCAAGTCGACCCTCGCGGAATAAGCCCGGCAAGCCTGGACTGTTCCACACTCTTCCCGGCGCGACCCGCGCCGGGAAGCCAATGCTCGGGGCTTAACTCATGAACACAATCGATCCCGGAGGACGTTCCGATTCGGAGCGCCCGGTCACCTATATCCGCTTTGACGGCTGGCTCGCTCATGTCGAGAATGCCTTCAACCTGTTTGCCGCAGGAGCCATCCTGGCCTTGATGCTGCTGGCCGTCCTTCAGGTTGTCGGCCGCCTGGGCTTCAACACCCCGGTACCCGGCTTCATCGACATAACCGAACAGGCAATGGCCATCTTCGCCTTCGCCGGTATTGCCTATTGCCAACGCGTCGGCGGCCATATCCGCATGGAAATCGTGCTCGGCCGGCTAAGCGGCCGGACGCTTTACATCTGCGAAATGCTGGGTGTCATCCTGATCGCCTTCACGGTCGCGCTCCTGATCTGGGGCTCCTGGTACCATTTCGACCGGTCCTGGACGATCGGCGACAGCACTATGGATATCCGCCTGCCGACCTGGCCGTCCAAGCTGATGGTTCCGATCGCGCTCAGTCTCCTGTTCCTGCGCCTGTGCTTGCAGATCTACGGGTACGCCCGCCTGGTCGTGAACCCGTCTCGTGAAGCCTATTGCGTGCCGATGATCGAGGGTGTCGAGGAACACGCCAAACACGAAATCGAAGAAGCCTTTGGCGACGACGTGGAAGAAGGAGGCGCGCGATGACGCCGTTTGAAGTTGGCCTCCTGATGACCGGCGTCCTGCTGGTCCTCGTCGTCCTGGGTGTGCGCGTGGCTTTTGCCGCGGCCTTTACCGGACTGGTCGGCCTTATCGTGCTGTTCTCCCTGAAAATGGGCTTCTCGAAAGGCTTCTTCGTGGCCTTGCAGATGGCCGGCACGATCCCGCATTCCAAGTCGGTTACCTATGCTCTGTCGGTGCTGCCGACATTCATCCTGATCGGCTTCCTGGCTTTCTACGCCGGGTTCACCAAGCAGCTTTTCGAAGCGGCAAAGCGCTGGCTGGGCTGGCTGCCGGGCGGCATGGCCGTGGGTACGGTGTTCTCCACTGCCGGTTTCGCAGCTGTATCAGGTGCATCGGTGGCAACGGCCGCGGTCTTTGCGCGCGTTGCCATTCCCGAAATGCTGGCCGCCGGTTATTCCAAACGACTGTCGGCTGCAGTCGTTGCCGCCGGTGGCACGCTGGCTTCGCTCATCCCGCCATCCGCAATCCTGGTGATCTACGCCATTCTGGTGGAACAGTCGGTTGGCAAGCTCTTGATCGCCGGTTTCCTGCCGGGCGTGTTCTCGGCATTGATCTACGTCGGCATCATCGTGGCCGTTGCCGCCTGGCGTGGCGATGCACCACCGGTCGGCGGCTTTACCTGGAAAGAGCGCTTTGAAAGCGTGCCCGGAACCCTGCCGATCATAGCCGTCGTCGCGATCATCTTCTGTTCGTTCTTCTTCGGTCTGGCCACCCCGACCGAAGCCGGTTCGCTCGGAGCCTTCGTGGTGCTGGTCGTTGCGTTCATGAAAGGCATGCGCACCAAGCAGCTCGGCCAGGCCTTGCACGAGACCGCGAAACTGACTGTGATGATCTTCACCCTGATCTGGGGTGTGCTAGTCTACGTGCGGTTTCTGGGTTTTGCCGGCCTGCCGGACGCCTTCAAGGACTTCATCGTCGCCCTGGAGTATTCCCCCTGGGTGGTGATGGTCTGCATCCTCCTGGCTTACGCCGTTCTTGGCATGTTCATGGATGCAATCGGCATGCTCATCCTCACGCTGCCGGTGGTCTATCCTGCCGTGATGGCGCTGAACGGCGGTGAGGGCGTGTCGGCTGCCGACAGTGCGTTCGGCATGTCGGGCGAGGCCTGCTCGATCTGGTTCGGCATTCTGGTGGTGAAGATGGCGGAACTCTGCCTGATCACACCACCGATCGGGTTGAACTGTTTCGTTGTCTCGGGAGTTCGGCCGGATATTCCGGTGCAGGAAGTCTTTCGCGGCTGCGTACCGTTCTTCGTCGCAGACGTCCTGACCATCGCCGGCCTTTTGGCATTCCCCTCGATCATCACCATCCTGCCCGAGCTGATGGCCTGACGGGAAAGCCGAATTCAAGAAAACAAAAACGCCGCCGGAAGGTCATTCCGGCGGCGTTTTTTGTTGCTGGCCGGGGAATTGCCCCGGGTTCGGGTTAATCGAAGATGTGAGCCTGGCTCTGCGGCGTATCGAACCGGTTGGGTCCCTGTGTGCCGGAGAAGAACATGTTGGCGAACCCCTGACAGAGGGCGAAGAGACTGCCGACAATCGGGATGAACCAGACGAGCAGCCAGTAGCCCGACACATCCCTGTCATGGAAACGGCGAACCTGAACGGAGAGGTTCGAAATGGAAAACGGCAGGATCAGCAACCACATGGTCAGTCCACTTCCGCTAGCCAGCAATTCGTCCGCGTTTGCGTAGTATTGAATCTCGTTCTCGATCGCGGTGAAATACGCAAAGACGACCGCGACCATCATGATCAGGTTGAATGTGCCGATACCCCAGTAGCCGAGCCTGCCGATGCGGCCGTTGAAGCTGAAAAAGAAACCGAGGAACTGCATCACCGCATCAATGATGGAGAGACTGCTGTCGCCGGCAACCTGAACGGCGGCGCCTCCGGCGCGCGCATACCCGCCGGCGCTCGAAGCATAGCTATTGTTGCCCGAATAGCCGTTCTGGCTCGGGCCCCACTGGCCCTGACCTTGCAGGTCCAGTCCACGTTTTCCAAATTGCTTGCGCTGCACAGGCATGAGTATCCCCCGTCCGAAAATTTCTTGTCAGAACGAGGGTGACCCTACGCGAGCCGGCTTAAGATTGACGTAAGGGACGTGGTTAAATCTTGGTGAAATTGCGGAGGGTTTTCTGCTCGTTCAGAACAGGCTGCCCTGGCTGGTTGCCGGTCCTTTGCCAGTCGCCGGTTTTTTCACTTTGGCAGGCTTCGGGCCTGCACTGTCGCTGAGCGCGACAGCGTCAACCGTGCCGTCCGCCAGTTCGATGGAAAGGGCTGCACCGGAGGCGATCGCTGCTGCCGAGCGCACCGGCTGGCCGCTGTCGTCGCGCACCACGGCATACCCGCGAGCAAGCACATCCTTGTAGGAAAGCGACTTCAGCAATTTCTGCAAACCGTCGAGGCGCGCCTTTTCCTGTGAAAGACGGGCAAGATAGGCCCGGTCAAGCCGGTCACCCAGACCGGACAGGCGCTCGGTGCCGAGCGTCGTCTGCTGGGCGAGCCGGGCCGGTGTCAGCCGCACGGCCAGGGCCTCGAACGCATGCCGCTTTTGCGAGACCGCGACTTGCAGCGCGCGTTGCTTCCGCTCGCTCGCCTGGACAAGGTCCTGCCGGGCTTTCGTGCTCAGGCGGGACAGCAGCAACGGAGACAGGCGTCCGGCAAAATTCTGGTAATGGGTCCGGTGCGTTCTGGTGCTCACGATCAGTGCGCGTTCCAGGCTGCTGGCCAGCGTGTCGAATTTCTGGCGCGGCAGGGCGAGAAGGTCTTGCGGCGCGGGCAAGGCAGCGCTGGCGGCACGCAGCTCTGTTCGCCGGGTGGTCACGAACCGCACCAGGCCCGAATTGAGCCTGCGGGAGCGGTCGTCGACCATGGCCATCAGCTCGGCTTTCACCGGCACGGCAAATTCGGCTGCGCCTGTCGGCGTCGGGGCTCGCAGGTCGGCGGCAAGGTCGATCAGTGTCCAGTCGGTTTCATGGCCGACGGCCGAGATCAGCGGGATCTGGCTGTCTGCGGCTGCGCGGACAACGGCTTCCTCGTTGAAGCCCCACAGGTCCTCGATGCTGCCGCCTCCGCGGGCTACGATCAGGACGTCCGGTCGCGGGATCGGTCCGCCGGGTTGCAGGGCGTTGAAGCCGCGAATGCCGTTAGCGACTTCCGCACCCGAAGTCTCGCCCTGGACGCGGACCGGCCAGACCAGCACATGCAGCGGAAAGCGGTCGGCGATCCGGTGCAGGATATCGCGGATAACGGCACCGGTCGGCGAAGTGACCACGCCAATGACACTCGGCAAGGGTGGCAGTGGGCGCTTGCGCTCCTCGGCGAAGAGGCCTTCCGCGGCAAGTTTCTTCTTGCGCTCTTCCAGCAGCGCCATCAGGGCGCCAGCTCCTGCCGGTTCCAGGGAGTCGATCACCATCTGGTATTTCGACTGGCCCGGGAACGTGGTGATCTTGCCGGTGGCGATCACCTCCAACCCCTGTTCAGGCTGGATCTTCAGCTTGGAGGCTGCCCCGCGCCAGATAACGCCGGACAGGACCGAGCGGTCGTCCTTCAGGTCCAGATAGATGTGACCGGACCCCGGCCGGGAGATCCTGCCCAGTTCACCGCGCACGCGCACGTAACCGAAAGCATCCTCCATCGTACGCTTGATGGAGAAGGAAATTTCGGAGACGGAGAATTCGGCGACGTTGGACTGGGTTTCGCTCACGCAGGTGATTCCTCTTCTGCCCCGAAAGTGGCCGTTCGGGGAGGCAGGGTCAAGGACCGTGCGGACCGCCTTTGCCCAAGGCTTGGGAAAAGAAGATACGGCTTAAGCAGGCGCGTAAGAATCGAATAGGCTGTGGAAGCTTCCACAGCCATCCGAACCGCCTTGAAACCCTCACAATCGAGCGCATACCTAAGCACCATGGCCAAATACGAGTTCAATATGCAACGACTGTTCCTGCGACATATCCTTGCCGATGGCGCACGCATAGATGCGGACCGCAGCCAGGCGAACTATCTGCTGAACGTTCTGCGCCTCAAGGATGGCGACTACGTGCTTGTCTTCAACGGCAATGACGGTGAATGGCTGGCCAAGATCGTCAGCAATGGCCGGCGCGACTGCACTTTGCAGCTGATGGAACGCACCCGCGAGCAAACCTCGGCAAATGACCTGATGTATATGTTCGCGCCGCTCAAGCACGCCCGGCTGGACTATATGGTGCAAAAGGCCGTGGAGATGGGAGCTGGCAGCCTGAAACCGGTGCTGACCCAGCATACTCAGGCCAGCCGAATCAATCTCGAGCGGATGGAAGCAAACGTGATCGAAGCGGCCGAGCAATGCGGTGTTCTGGCCGTGCCGGAAGTGCTTGCGCCCCAGCCACTGGCGGATGTGCTTGCGGTCTGGAACGAAGCCCAGCCCGGCCGCAGGTTGCTGTTCTGCGATGAAGCGGAAGGGACGAACAATCCGCTTTTGACCCTGGCCCAGATGAAGGAAAGCGGTCCGAAGCCGCTCGCCATACTGATCGGGCCGGAAGGCGGTTTTTCCGAGGAGGAGCGGTCCCTTCTGCGCAGTCTCGATTTCGTCACGCCAATTCCCCTGGGCCCACGCATCCTGCGTGCCGACACGGCAGCTGTCGCGGCCCTGGCGGTTCTGCAGGCAACGGTGGGCGACTGGAGGTAGGCGGCTGTCCGGTTGTCCGGCTGCACGGAACCGTTATTCATGTTCAGGATCACGTGACAGCGTTGGGGGAGGGGATCTTGTTTGATATGGATTCGCTTTTCCCCGAGATCAGGGCAAAGCTGGGATCGGCGCCGTCACAGAAGCCGGTTGCACATTACCCGACGAACGGCTTGCGTTCCTGAAACGGACCGGCATGATCACCACGCACACTTCGGTGTCGTTTCCTTGCTTGCATTCTTGTTTCAAGAAACCTAAATCACCGAGGCTCAAAAGCGTTCCTCCCGGAACGCGCCGGATCACTGCGGTTTGTAGGGGGCAGCCTGACGGGCCGCGCAGTTTTTAGGACGCTTTCATGGCCCGCGATACGGTCGACTCCACCCCGATTGAAACGGTTGCGGACCTTGCCGCGACGCTCGAGGAGGGCTGTAAGCCGGAAGAGAAGTTTCTCATCGGCACCGAGCACGAAAAATTCGGCTTCTGCCTGAACGAACTGACGCCAATTCCCTATGGTGGTGAAAAGGGTGTCGAGGCCATCCTGACCGGCATGGAAAAGCTGATCAACTGGGAGCGGATCGAGGACGCCGGCAAGATCATCGGTCTGGCAGACGACCGCGGCGGCGGTGCGATTTCCATCGAGCCGGGCGGTCAGTTCGAACTTTCTGGCGCACCGCTCGACAACCTGCACCTGACCTGCCGCGAAGCCAACCAGCACCTTGCCGATGTGCGCCGCGTGGCCGAACCGCTCGGCATCGGCTTCCTTGGCATCGGCATGACCCCGACGTGGTCGCGTGCCGACATGCCGCGTATGCCCAAATCCCGCTATGACATCATGACCAACTACATGCCGAAGGTCGGCTCGCTTGGTCTCGACATGATGTACCGGACCTCCACCATTCAGGTGAACCTCGATTTCTCGTCCGAAGCGGATATGGCCCTCAAGATGCGCGTCGGCCTGGCTCTGCAGCCGATCGCGACCGCCATTTTCGCCAATTCACCCTTCACGGAAGGCAAGCCGAACGGCTTCAAATCCTTCCGCGCCCAGATCTGGACCGACACCGACCACGACCGCACCGGCGACATGCCCTTCGCTTTCGAGGAAGGCTTCGGCTTCGAGCGTTATGTGGAATGGGCAATTGATGTGCCGATGTATTTCGTCAAGCGCGGCTCGACCTACTACGACGTTACTGGCACCACTTTCCGCCAGTTCATGAACGGCGCGCTGGAAGGCAAGGTTCCGGATGCGACTCCCAATATCGGTGACTGGAACAACCACCTGTCCACGCTTTTCCCGGATGTCCGGCTGAAGAAATACATCGAGATGCGCGGCGCCGACGGTGGTCCGTGGCGGCGCATCTGCGCTCTGCCGGCACTCTGGGTCGGCCTGCTTTACGACAAGGGCGTGCTCGATCAGGCCTGGGAACTGGTCAAGGACTGGACCCAGGAAGAACGCGCGGCTCTTCGTGCGGGCGTACCCAAAACCGCCCTGCAGACACCTTTCCGCTCCGGCACCGTTCTGGATGTCGCCAAACAGGTGCTTGCCCTGTCCCAGGAAGGTCTCAAGCGTCGCAATCGCCTGAGCGATGGCGATCTGGACGAGCGCGTGCATCTGGCTCCGATCGAGGAAGGACTCGCCTCCGGCATGTGCCCGGCAGACGTTCTGCTGCAGCGCTATAACGGTTCCTGGAAGGGCGATATCAGCCAGGTCTTCCGCGACTACGCCTACTGAACAAGCTCCGCCCGCAGCATCAAGTTGTGGGCGACCGGCGCTGTCCGCAAAAGGCCTGAATTGACCTGAGGCCCGCGAAGCGTCACTCTGTCTGTGATCGGTCTTTTTTCTCAAGGCCTTGCAACAGCGTGAGCGGAGCGACGCAAATGACTGGCAGCGAGACGGGAGCTCCTCCCTTCGACATCTTTTCCTTGTCGGAAGATGTGCGCAACCGCTTCGGCTGGTCGAATGAAGACCTTAGCCGGGTGATGGAGCAGCTCCTGCCTGCCGCGCTCAACGGTTTCCGCTACTTCGGCAGCACGGTACCGGGCTTTTCGGAGTTCCTCGGGCAGACGTCGCCGCTTGGCACAGTCGCGCAAAACCCCTTTGCCGGCTACGCAGGCCTGTTCCAGAGCCCGTCCGATGCAGCCCTGACACCCTTTTTCGGGCCGGAAGCTGTTCAAAAGGCGCTTGCCAGCCAGATTTCCGGCCTCACAGGCCTTCAGCGCGACGCCATCCAGGAAATGATGCCCGTGGCGGCGACGCTTGCCATGGGGCAGATCGCCAGGCCCTTTGTCCACGGCGAAGCCCGTAACCTGCTAGACGCCTATCTGCGCGGCTTTGCCAGAGGCCGGCCGAAACCGCAGCCGACCCCGGTCGACTACCTGCAAGGCTATGCCGAGGCGATGCAATCCTTCTGGGGCGCGTTTCTGCAACCGGCCAGCATCGTTACCAAACCCGCGGCGCCAGAGCCTGAGCCCGAGCCGCAGGAAGAAGAATTGCCCCCGGACGACGAGCCGGAAGGCCCTGAGGGCAATGCGTCCGAGTTTGAGGAAATGGTGTCGAGCTGGATGTCTGCCGGCCGTGATTTCCAGTCCAACCAGTTCAAGGCTTTCGACAGTTTCTTCGAAAAGGCCGCCAAGGATTTTCGCGACGTTTGAGACGTCTTCAGGCTTGGGCCGCCCCAAAAGCATTTTGCAAAAAAAAGACCCGCCGGGGAGGCGGGTCAGGTTCGTCAGCAAGGCTTGCCGACAGGGGCTGCAAATGAGGGGAGGTCAGCCGAAAGGTCAGGCCGCCAGCTGGCGGGTCTTGCTATCGGTCACGAGTGTCATCACCGGCTTGTCCTGCGCCGAATTGGCGGCGCTATAGCCGATGGTCTCGCGGAGCGCTGAAGATCCGTTCACCAGGGATGTCGGATCGGTATAGAACGGTTGGGCCAATGCGCGTCGAACGTCGCTCCGCGTCAGGCCGATGTCCTTCAACTGCTCGTCGGACCAGTCATTCAGTTCCGCGAACTGACGACGGTTTTTGGACACACGCCATACACGGGCAACCATCTGCCCGAAGAGAGCGAAGAACGGGGTGCTTGCTGTATGTGTCATGGCAAAATTCTCCTGTTGGCGGACGGAGGGATTCCGACTGCCTGTTCCGAGCCTGATTTGGCGTCGCTTGTTGTGGAACATCCCCTATGTGGACTGTTTGCTGCTATTAATCCAACGAATGTTTGTGATTGAAATTATCACTTTCTGTGAAGTGAAAACTCCCAAAGCGCTTCGATTGAAGCAATGCCGTCGCTTCGCGAAATCATTTCCCCTTTAAATGGATGCCATGTTAAATATGAGCATCCTTTATCAGTGAGGCGCTCATGCTCGACCTGGATCAGCTCCGGACCTTTGTGGCCATTGCCGAAAGCGGCAGCTTCACCAAGGCGGCGGACAATGTGCACAAGACACAGTCGGCGGTGTCGATGCAGATGCGCCGCCTGGAGGAGCGGATCGGCAAACCGCTCTTTGTCCGGGTTGGCCGGCAGTCCCGTCTGACCGAGCACGGCGAGCGTCTGCTTCACTACGCGCGCCGGCTTGTGCAATTGAACGACGAGACGCTTGCCGCTTTCGATGACACGGAACTAGCCGGGCTCGTGCGTCTGGGCACACCGGACGACTACGCAGATCGGTTCCTGCCGGAAATTCTGGCGCGCTTTTCCAGATCCAACCCCAAGGCGGAGGTCAGCGTCGTCTGCGCGCCGACACCCAATCTGGCCGACATGATCGCCGAGGGTGAGCTGGATGTCGCCATCATCACCCACGTACAGAAGCGCGGTCGCAAAAATGTTGATCTGGTACGGCGTGAACCTTTGCTCTGGGTTGTCTCGGCCCGCCACGCGGTGGAAAACGAGTCGCCCCTGCCTCTGGCGCTGGGGCGCGCTACCTGCGACTGGCGCCGGGCCGCGATCAATGCGCTCAGCGATCAGATGCGCGAACATCGCCTGCTTTATTCAAGCTGGAACTCTACGGCAGTCGGCGCCGCCGTCCTTGCCGGGCTTGCCATTTCCGTTCTGCCGGAATCTGCGCTTCGGCCCGGCATGCGGGTACTGACGGAAGCCGAGGGTTTCCCGAAATTGCCCGATTGCGAAATCGGTATCATGCGGTCCTGGCACAACAATTCCCGGGTCACGGATGCTCTGGTCGAGCACATTGTTTCATCGCTCGACAACCTTTCGGTTCCGCTCGCGGCCGAATAGTTGCAGGCGAACGGAATTCCCGGAACGATTTCAAAATCTTACCTAGAGTATTGTTTTGTCCTGCTGGCCAAATATCGATTGAAGTGTAAGAAGTTGTGATGTATCTTTAGTAAATCAATTCGAATCTCAAATTTCACCATCGGTTTGTGGCTCATTTCATAGGGTCCTTGCATGCATCACGCACTGGACATCGACCAACTTCGAACGTTTTTGGCGATCGCGGAGTTGGGAAGCTTCACCAAGGCTGGTGAGGCTGTGCACAAGACGCAGTCGGCAGTCTCCATGCAGATGCGGCGGCTGGAAGAGCGTGTTGGTCAGCCGATCTTCATCAAGGACGGGCGCCAGTCCCGGCTGACGGAAAACGGCCTGCGGCTGGTCGAGTTCGCCCGCCGAATGATCATGTTGAACGACGAGACCCTGTCCGCCTTCAATGGCCAGAAGGAAGTCGGCCATGTGAAGCTGGGCGTGCCGGACGATTATGCCGACCGGCTGCTGCCGCAGGTGCTGGCAGCCTTCAACCGGCTCAATCCTTCCATTGAAGTGCAGGTGGAATGCCTGTCCAGTGCCCGGTTGACGGATGCGATCCGGGAAGGGACGCTCGACGTCGCCATCACGACCTCCCAGGATACGATGGATCTGCGCGGTGAAATCATTCGCCGTGAGCCGCTCTACTGGGTTACGTCTAACCAACATTGCGCCCACACACAGGACGTTGTCCGGTTGGCACTCGGACCGGTCACCTGTGGCTGGCGCCGGATTTCGATGGATGCGCTCGACCGGTCGGGACGCCCCTACCGGGTCTCCTACACAAGCTCCAGCGCGGCGGCTCTCGTCGGTGCGGTTCAGGCCGGACTTGCCGTGACGGTGTTTCCTGAAAGCGCGATTCGAGACGGCATGCGTATTCTGGACGAGAAGGACGGCTTTCCGACGCTGCCCTATTGCGACATCGCCCTGCTGCGTTCGGATACGGCACGCGAAACCATGCACGATACGTTGTGCAACCACCTGGTGGCAGCCATCGGCAACGTTGGCAGCGGCACAACGCAGCTGGCGGCGGAATAAACCTCCGCCGTCCGGTTTCATCTCATGTCAGGGATGGACCTAACGGGCGCGCAGCATCATCAGGTTGCCACCGATGACACAGGCCAGACCGGCGGCGGCCACTGGCGTCCACTGATATCCTTCGAAAATGGTCGACAGAGTGAGAGCGACCACCGGGAACATCACGGTGGCATAGCCTGCCCGTGCCGAGCCGATGCGGCCGAGCAGGGTCAGGTAGGAAGCAAAGGCGATGACCGAGGCGACAACAGCCAGATAGATCAGGCTTCCGAAATAGTTCACGGACCATTCGACGGAAAAGCTCTGGCCGCGCAGGGCCGAGAACACCCCCAGGAAAAGCATGCCGTAGACCATGCCCCAGGCAGTGGCCGGTGTAACGCCGATGCCGCGCCGCTGGGTGTCAGCCGACAGCATGTTGCCAAGGCAGAAGGACAACGTGCCGCCGACACACATGGCGAGGCCAATGGCAGCTTCGTCGTTGAACTCTGCCCCGGCCAGTTTCGGCCAGAACATCAGGCCGATACCCAGAAAGCCGAGCAGCCCGGCACCGAGAGCAATCGGGCTTGGCCGTTGTCCGAACAGGATCAGTCCCAGAAACAGGTTGAAGATCGAGGCGGTCGAGAAGATCACCGCCAGCAAACCGGACGGCAAAATGGCCGCGCCGTAGTAGAACAGCGTGAAGTTGGTGGAAAACAGAAACACGCCGAGTCCGGCAAACCGCAGGTGATCCTGAAGGCCGAAGGCAAGATGGTGTCCGCGAAAGCGTGCCCACGCCATCATGATCGACGCTGCCAGCACAAAGCGCCAGAAGACAGACACTTCAGGCGCGACCGTTGCCACCTGGCCCTTCATTGCAATCCAGCTGAAGCCCCAGGCAAGAACCGTCGCCGCGTAAAGACCGTAGTCGGTTGCACTGAAGCCGGCAGAGCCGGGCCGGAGGCTGGGGGATGCAACGCTCATGAATGAACCGATCTGTATGGGATGTTGTGTCTAAGATTGGCGGTCAGGACACTTCAATGCAAATGATTGTTTTTGATGTTTTCATCAAGGTTGCGCATGGATAAAGTCCTGCCGGAATTGAAGCGGTAAGGCTCGTGAGCAGGTTAGAGGACAACATGCATTTTCTCGTCGTAGAGAACTATCAGCATACGGAACTTGGCATTCTCGGTCGTGTCGCTACGCAGGAAGGTCACAGCTGGCACACCGTCAAGGCAATTGAAGGCGACCCGCTTCCTCAAGCCACCGATGCGTTTGCCGGATTGGTCGTGCTGGGCGGAGCCCAGGATGCGCTGGCGGATGAAGCCTACCCGCATCTGCCGAAGGTCTGCGATCTGATCCGTGCCTTTGACGATGCCGGCAAGCCTGTGCTCGGTATTTGTCTGGGCTCACAGCTGATCGCCCGCGCCTTTGGTGGAGAGAACCTTCTGGGCTTGCCGGTTGAATTCGGCTGGTGCGACGTGACACCGACCGACGCGGGGCTGGAAGATCCCGTGGTCGGCAAGCTCGGGGCCGGTGCACCTCAGTTCCACTGGCATTCCGACACCGTAACGCTGCCGGACGGAGCGGTGCTTTTGGCGAGCAGCGCCATGACACCGGTCCAGGCCTTCCGCATGGGCGATTTGACCTACGCAATCCAGTTCCATTTCGAAACCGGCCTTCCGGAAGTACGCAACTGGACCGAAGCCTTCAGCGACGACATTCGCGCGCACACGCCGGACTGGCACAGCCGTTTCGACACCGAAGCGGCCCGCCATGCAGCAAAGGCCGACGAGACCGGCGCCGCAATTGCAAAGGCCTGGCTGTCGTTGCTTTGAGACCTTTCGCACTTCTGGTTCCGGGTTTGGGTCCCAGGACATTGTCACCCCGGTATTCAGACCACCGGTGTTCCACCGGACAGAACTGTCTGCATTGCCGTTTCGTCCAGGTTGCCTCCTGACAGGATGATACCGGCCTTCCTGCCTTGAAGCTTCGGCGCATCCTGCATCAATGCGGCGAGGGCGGCAGCACCTGCACCTTCGGCAAGATTATGCGTATCTGCAAACAGGACGCGGATGGCGGCAGAGATTTCGTCATCCGTGACCGTCGCGATCCGGTTGGAGCCGTTCTGCAGGATATCAAGCGCTGCCTGTACCGGCTCCCGGCAGGCCATGCCGTCGGCGAACGTGGCTGCGGTTTCCGTGGTCACGATTTTTCCCGCCTCGACGGACAGCCTGTAGGCGGGGGCGTTTTCCGTGACGACAGGCACGATCTCGGTTTTAAGCCCCAGAAGGTCGCGCACCGTGATCAGTCCGCAGGCGCCGGAACCCATGCCAACGGGGACATAGACCACGTCGAGATCGTCATGCGCCCTGAAAAATTCCAGCGCGTAGGTCGCAACGCCAAGGACAATGTTCCTGTGAAAGCTCGGCACCATCAGGAAACCGCTTTCACTGGCCAGCCGCTCGGCAGTGCGCCGGGAAATGTCGAAGTCGCGACCGTCGATCACGAGATCAGCACCAAAGGCCTTCATCGCCCGGTTCTTGCCCTCCGCATTTCCTTCCGGCACCACGATGGTGGCGGGCAGGCCAAGCGTTCGGGCGGCCAGTGCCATGGACTGACCGTGGTTTCCGCGGGTGGCCGTAACGACGCCGCAGGGGCGGCCGTGTTCTTCAATATGTTTCTGGATGTAGACGATGGAGCTGCGCGCCTTGAAGGCGCCGATCGGCGTGTGGTTCTCGTGTTTGACCGCGATTTCCAGACCGAACCGCTCCTTCAGCAGTGGCCAGGCATAACTTGGGGTTTCCGGCACAAGCTGGCGCACGATCGGAAAAGCGGCTTCAAGGTCGTCCAGGGTGAAGAGAGCGGTCATGGGCGTGGTCAGGTCCGGTTTCTGGTGTTGGTCGGCCGCGAGTATATCCGCGTGGCCCGCACAGTCTTTCAGGATCCTGAACCTATTCGGACTTGCGCGGCCCCTGTTCCTGCGTCAGGTTTGCGCGCCATGCAAACGGACACTGTTCATACCCAGCCTGGATCTGTGCCCATCCATCGGGAGATGGCCGGATATGGGCTCCGCCTTTTGCCGGCCGCCGGTTACGATGTCGGTTTCGTGGCAGAGACGGGCTCCATCGGCTTTGCGTTTGACTGTCAATCGGGCAGCCATGCCATCGCTTCGGACAGGCGGGAAGATTTCGTTCGCTTGCCCAACACGCTGGCTTTGACACCCAGCGGTTGCGACATCCGCTCCCGGTCAGAAATGGGCGGTGAATATCTTCTGGTCAGCGGTCGCGAAATCCGTCTGACGGAAGGGGGGTACCGCACCAACATCCTGTCGAAGTCTGCTTCCATGGCCGCAGGTAGACTGCGCAAGTGGATGTTGTCGGATACGCCTCTGGATCATCTGGAAACCGAAGCGTGCATCAACGCACTTGCAGAGGCGGGGCTGAAGCCGCAGCGCCCTGGCAAGGCTGCCAGATGGATGACAGGCAACCGGTTTCGGAAAGTGGCGGACAGGATCGAGGCCGATCTCGGGTCAAATCTGTCCGTTGCCGTTCTGGCGCAGGAAATCGGCGTTTCGGCCAGCTTCCTGAGTCGTGCCTTCTCGGCTTACTGTGGGCAGTCGCCCTACGACTATATCGTCAGCCGACGGCTGCAGCGCGCCCGGGCGCTTATCGTTTCCACCGGCAAGCCGCTTTCGGAAATCGCGCTCAGGTCGGGCTTTTCCTCGCAAAGCCACATGACGGCGAGTTTCCGGACGCGCCTCGGGGTCAGTCCCTCCAGGTTCGCGCGCCCGGATCGGTGACCCGTCAGAGCACCAGGTTGTGGCGGCCGACCTTTTTGATGTCGGTTTCACCGCAAAGGCCCATGGTGACGTCCAGTTCCTTGTGCATCATTTGCAGCACCTTCGAGACCCCTTCCTTGCCCATGGCGCCGAGACCATAGATGAAGGCGCGGCCGATGTAGGTGCTCTTGGCTCCCATTGCGACGGCCTTGAAGACATCCTGGCCGGACCGGATGCCGCTGTCGAAATGCACTTCGATCTTGTCGCCGACCGCATCGACGATGTCCTGAAGCACCTCATAGGACGCAAGAGCTCCGTCAAGCTGACGGCCGCCATGGTTGGAGACGACAATTGCGTCGGCCCCGACGTCCGCCGCGATCTTCGCATCCTCCACATCGTTGATGCCCTTGAGAATGAGTTTGCGCTTCCAGTGGGACTTCACCCATTCCACCGAGGACCAGTCGAGGGTCGGGTCGAACTGGCTGTTGGTCCATTCGGCAAGCGAGGTCATGTCGCCAACACCGGACACGTGGCCATGGATGTTGCCGAACTGGCGGCGCTTGGTCTGCAGCATGTGCCAGCACCAGCGCGGCTTGAAGGCAAGATCCAGCAGAACGTGCGGTTTGGGCTTCGGCGGCGTGGACAGGCCGTTTTTCAGATCCTTGTGCCGCTGGCCCAGAACCTGAAGATCAAGCGTCAGAACGAGTGCCGAACAGCCGGCAGCCGTTGCACGCTGCATCAGGTTTTCCGAAAAGCCCCTGTCGCGCATGACGTAGAGCTGGAACCAGAACGGGTTCTTGGTGTTCTCGGCGACATCCTCGATCGAGCAGACGCTCATGGTGGACAGGGTGAAAGGGACACCGAATTCTTCTGCGGCCTGGGCCGCGAGAATTTCACCGTCGGCGCGCTGCATCCCGGTCAGGCCGACAGGGGCAAGGGCAACCGGCATCGTTACGTCCTGGCCGATCATGGTGGTCTTGACCGAGCGGTTGTCTATGTTGCAGGCCACGCGCTGGCGCAGCTTCTGGCGCTGCAGCGCCGCTTCGTTCTCCCGGTAGGTGCTCTGCGTCCAGGAACCGGTATCCGCATAGTCGTAAAACATCTTCGGTACCCGGCGCCGGGCAAGGGCCTGCATGTCGGCAACATCGGTCACAACAGTCATCGAATTCCTCCTGAGGCTCACGCGCGAGCCGGTTTTCGGGTCCGTCTCAGGCCGGCCAGCTGCTCGCGCCGGTCCAGATCCTTCGTTTCGGCAAGGGTGCCGCGCACATAGTCGATATGGTTTTCCGAGGCCTGCCTCGCGCGGTCGGCATCCCCGGTCTGAATGGCGTCGGCAATGGCCTTGTGCTGCTGCAGCAGCTCGATCCGTGCCGACGGGTGGTGGTAAAGGCGCCCGCGATTGTAGAAGACGCCGTTTTCCAGAAGCCGGTAACAGGACCTGAGAGTGTGCAGCATCACCACATTGTGGGCCGCTTCACCGACCGCGTGATGAAAGGCAACGTCCAGCCGGCTTTCTGCAGGCAGGTCCTCGCTGTCATGCGCTTCCTGCATCTGGCGGACAATGTCCTGCAGCCGGGCAAGGTCGGATGGGGCGGCCCGTGCGGCTGCAAGGGCTGCCGCCTGGCTCTCGATGCCCCGCCGGAATTCGAAATAGTCGTTTACCGCGCCCGGGTGCCGTGCAATCAGCTGGACCACTGCTTCGGAAAAGATCGGGCCGATCAGCTCGGCAACATAGGTGCCGCCACCCCGGCGCGACGAAATCAGCTCGCGGTCCTCAAGCGTCTTCAAGGCATCGCGAAGCACAGGACGGGAGACGTTCATCTGGTCGGCAAGGTCGCGTTCGGCAGGCAGCCTGTCGCCGGACTGCAGCACGCCCTTCAGGATCAGATCTTCAATCTGCTCCACCACGGCATTTGCCGTTTTCTGATGATCGACCGGCTGAAACATGCCGCTCCCGCTCCAATTGTTGGCGCGGAAAATAGCGCCGCTTTCAAAATTGGTCAAATTTTTTGTCCAATTATTTGTTGCTGAAATGTCGCTCCGGAAACCCAATTGGCTGCTGCGGCAAAAATGCGGATTGGTTTCGGCGATGCCTTAGCGGAATGTAGAATTGACAGAACATTTCCAAAGTCGGGGTTGCTCCTTGGATCAGGGATCAGAAAACGGGTCCACCTTTCCTGCCTTTCGCACATCTCCCTTGCGGGAAAAGGTGCTGGGGGAGGTTCATGCACGGCCGTTTCGTCCGCTGCCCTGTCCGCGGACGGTGCTCCACTACGCTTTCCTGACAGATGCAGAGGAAGCCGCCAGAGATCATTCCTGGCTGTCAGAGTTCTGCATTTCCCGCGGCGGCCACGGCCCTGCGCCCGGAGCCCGTCATCACACCGTCAATTTCGGCGGCGGCACCTTGAGCTGGGAACAGCACGCGGAATTCACCACCTACACCTGGGACGGTAGCGCCCACGAACAAACGATTTTCGGGCAGGTGCCGATAAAGCACCCCTTTGGCGCTGCGTTTCGGGCGCCCGGCGATCTGCTGGTAGCCGTCCGGTTGGAATTGCGCGGTGGTGATGAAGGCAAGGAATGGCGAAGCCAGTTCGATGAAGCCAGCCTGACGGTTTCCAACCTTGAAGACGGCGCTGCGATGGTGGCGACCGACTTCCGGCAGGATGGCGATGGGCTCACGCGGCTTTTGGTCTGCAACCGGACCTTGAGCGACGTTCAGTCCGGCGCCGTTGTCCAGCGGCTTCTCGAGGTCGAGACCTACCGAACGCTGGCCATGCTGGGCCTGTTCGAGGCAACCAGACTTCAGCCGGATATCAGGCGTTTCGAGATCGAGCTTGCGGAACTGACCGGCCAGATGCAGGAGACCTCCGCGCTCGGCGCCAACCAGGAGCTTCTGGACAAACTGAGCGGCCTTGCCGCTGCTCTGGAAGCAGGGGCAACCGCCAGCACGTTCCGGTTCGGCGCGAGCCGCGCATATGACCAGATCGTCCGGGCACGGCTGGAAACCTTGCGTGAGGAGGCTGCCCCCGGCGAACTTTCAATGGCGTCCTTCCTCGTCCGCCGGCTTGCCCCGGCCATGCGCACCTGCCAGGCGATCGAAGACCGTCAGGCGATGCTCTCGCGCAAACTGGCGCGGGCAACAACGCTCCTGCGCACGCGGGTCGACGTCGAACTGGAAGAGCAGAACCGTTCGCTGCTGGAATCGATGAACCGGCGTGCCCATCTGCAACTCCGCCTGCAGCAGACCGTCGAAGGCCTGTCCGTTGCCGCGGTGAGCTACTACGTCGTCGGCCTGATTTCCTATCTGGCGAAAGCCGCCAAGGAAACCGGCTTGCCTCTTCCTGAATCCAACCTGATGACCGGCATATCCGTGCCGCTGGTCGTGCTGGTGATCTGGTGGACCGTCAAGCGCATCCGTCAGCAACACGGTGAGCACTGAAACCGTCAAGACAATGCACCAGGAAGCGGGTGAGGAAAGATCGACCCGATTAATTTCGAGGCGAGGACCGTTTCCCTGGATTATCTCCCATTTGGTGCGAGTCGATCGAGATAGTGTGACAAGTGGGACAAGGCTGTCTGCCCTGACTGTTGGCCAATCAGGACAGCTGTTCCCAAGCCGTGTATCAGCCCGATAAGGGTTGCGGCTTCGGCTTCTGCATCCAATTCGGAACGAAAGTCACCGGTTCCAATCCCCTGTTTCACTATTTCTGAAATGCGCCCCTTCAGCTTGTTCGGGCTGTCGATGAACGCACGGCCGGAAATTTCGTCACTGGTCAGCGCAAGGACTGTGTAAGACATCCATAGAAGATGGAATTCACGGCTTTTCCGGTCTGTTGGCATCGCTTCTTCGAACAGTGTCAGCAACGCCGCGCGTGGCGAAGTCTGGTCCGAGCGGCCGTCGAGCCGCGCAGTCCAGCGCATATTGCTTTGCGCCTCCAGAAAGCTGAGCCCAGCCTGCATCAAGCCGGATTTGGTTTCGAAATAATACTGCACCAGCCGCAAGGAAACGCCTGCGGCTGACGCGACATCGCGAAGCGAGACGGCATGCAGTCCTTTCGCCAGAGCAACTTCCACAAAGGCCGTCAAGATCATCGATTTGCGTTCGTCATGGTCAACGGTTCGCGGCATGGGCTCTGTCTCTGGAACGATGAAATTTTTTATGATACAAGTGTACCATAAAAAATTTGAAAGGGTCCATTCTTATCGTCATGAAACCCGAAATATCGCGCATACCACCGAGACTTTGGGGCGTTGCAACTGTGACCGGGGCTGGAGCATTCATGGCCATGCTCGATACCTCCGTGGCAAACCTTGCGCTTCTCCCGCTTCAGGAAAATTTCAGAACGTCTTTGGGGGACGTGCAGTGGGTGGTGACCGGCTATCTGATCGCTCTGGCCGTTTCGATGCCGATGACGGGTTGGCTGTGCAGGCGGTTTGGGCACGGCCGCGTTTGGCAAATGAGCATGACAGGATTTGTTGCGGCATCTGCGCTGTGCGCACTTTCCGAAACGTCTTTGATGCTGAACCTCGCGCGCGGATTGCAAGGGCTTGCCGCCGGGATAATGGTGCCTTCAGGCCAAGCGGTGCTGGCAAGTGTTTCAGAGCGCCGGCAATTGGGCCGTCTGATGGGGACCGTCGGATTTGCGGTGGCCTTGGGACCAGCCCTTGGGCCTGGGGTCGGCGGTGTTCTGATCGAAACGGTTTCGTGGCGCGGTTTGTTCTGGATGAATGTACCGATCGGGGCCGTGGCAATTGTCGCCGGTAGATATCTTGTCCCGGCTGGTGATGGAAAGCCGTCAAGCAGGCTGGACGGCAAGGGGCTGCTTCTGTTTGCCGTGGGTTTTCCGCTGGTGCTGTTCGGGCTTGCCGAAATCAGTACCACCAATATCAATTGGCAGGCACTGGTCAGCGTTTTTCTTGGCGGCGTATTTCTGAACTGGGCACTACAGCACTTTCGCCATGTGGACGCGCCTCTTATCAATCTTGCACTGTTCAGTCGTCCCGGTTTTGCCGGAGCCGCCGCCACGGCAGGCCTTACGGGAGCTGCAATGTATTCCGGACTCCTGCTGTTTCCAATCTATCTGCAGGTAGAGCTGAACTTTGGAGATATCGAAACAGGCGGGATGTTGCTGGTGATGGGGCTCGGAGCCGCGATTGCACTGCCGTTCGCCGGATACCTGACGGACCGATACGGACCTGCTGCGGTCTCCGGTTCGGGGGCCGTGCTCCTGTTGCTTGGCACGTTGCCTTTCGGCGTCTGGCCGATATGGGCAGCAACTCCGATTGCGGCCTTGTTGTGCCTGCGAGGTATAGGTCTTGCATTGGCTCAAATGCCTGCGATGACCACGGCGTTCACCGTGGTGCAGGAACCGGAAACCGGGGATGCCGCAACGCTGGTTAACGTGGTGCAACGCGTTGGTGGCGCCTTGGGAGCAACTGCCATGGTGCTGGTGATCGAACTGGGTGGAACAACACAGAACGGTGCACTGGCCTTCCCGCTACTGATCTTGCTTGCAGCAGGGCCGGTATTGACGTCTTTCTGGCTCAGGCCTGCCGGCAGGCGGTAAGACCAGTGGACACTTGCTTTCCCCTGACAAGACTTTCTCAGGACCCAACACAATGATCCCTTGGACTTACCGATACGCTTCCAGAGACTTCGGCTCCTTTTTGTCGGACGCAAAGCAGCGAATGGATCTTGTATCCGACAATTCCACCTACACGGCGGTCGATGCAGTCTTTCAGGTATTCAGGCGGCGGCTCACGGTTGAACAAGGTTTGGCTTTCGCCGGCGCTCTGCCTTCTGTTCTTTGCGCAATCTTCATTAGGGAATGGGACGTGACCCGAAAGCCTGTGCCATTCTCAAGCAGAGAAGTAATGTCCAGGGAGGCGCAGCAGGTTCGAAAGCACCATAACCTCACGCCAGACAATGCGATTGAAGCAACCGCATGGGCTCTGAGGCGGCATGTCGATCAACGGGATCTCGACCGGGTTCTTGAAGCTTTGCCCCTTGCGGCTCGGGAGTACTGGCACGTGGATGTCTCCGATCCTGCGGAGCTGCAACAACGCATCTTCTGAGCACGGGCCGATTGTCAGACGCCACCTTGGAAACGATTGCCAACAGATGCTGAAAAGCCAATTGGCCCGCCAGGGTTCCCCGGCGGGCCAATTGGTTGGTCTGGCAGCGAGTGGCGGCCGTCAATGTGACGCGCGAGCAGTGCTTACTTGCTGGAACCGTCTTCGTTGAACTGGTTCAGGTAGGCGATCACGTCGGCGCGGTCGTCTTCCTTCTTGAGACCTGCGAAGGCCATCTTGCCTTTCGGAATGAGATCCTTCGGTTTGGTCAGGTAAACGCCAAGCGTCTCCTCGTCCCACACCTTGCCATCCGCCATTTCGAGCAGGTTGGCGGAATACTTGTAGCCGTCAACCGCGCCCCATGCCCGGCCGACAATGCCGTTCAGTTCCGGACCGACCTTGTTTTTGGCTTCGGGTCCAACCGCATGGCAAGCGGCGCATTTCTTGAATACTTTTTCACCCTTGGCAGGGTCGCCTTCGGCGCTTGCCTGAACGGTCAGGGCCAGAAGCGCGGTTCCGGCGATCATCAGCAGTCGCTGCATGTATATCTCCCTCGGTTTGGGTGTTTAAAACCCCCGTCAACAGAACAGGATGTCAGGCCTTGATGCAAGTGACGGACCGTCGCATCCCGCATGCCAACCCGCGATCACCGATTCGGAGCGTTTGGCGTCCGGGTGGAAGGTCAGCCCGCGCGGGCATTGCTCGGCAGGCGTAACCAGTCCTCAAGCCCATGGTCCCAATAGGGCGACGAGCCATAGAGCCCGGCGAGGAAGTCGATAAAGACACGCACCTTGGCCGGCAGAAACTGGCGGCTGGGGTAAACGGCATAAAGCCCGACATCCTTGGAGGCCCGGTACTCGGGCAGGAGAATTTGCAGTTTGCCTTCACGCAACTCAGGACCGACGTCCCAGGTCGAACGAAGCGCAACGCCGACGCCGGCCAACAGGCATTCGCGCACGACCTCGTTGGAGTTGGTCTTGACCGGCGCCTGCGTGCGAACGGTCTCGATCCCGTCCGGACCGGCGAGCCGCCAAGGGTCCTGGTTGGTTGCGGCAATGGTCACATGGTTTGCGACAAGATCCTCGATGCTTTCCGGAGTGCCGTACTTTTCGAGATAGATCGGGCTTGCGCACAGGACGCGGTGGACCGGTGCCAGGCGCCGGGCGACGAGACTGGAATCGGAGAGCTCCGCAATGCGGATGGCAAGGTCATAGCCGTCACCGACGATGTCGACAAAATCGTCGGAAAGATCGAGATTGACCGAAAGATCGGTGTTTTCAGCCAGGAACTTGCCAAGGTGCGGAGCAATGTGAAGCCGGCCGAAGGACGTCGGAACTGCCACCTTCAGGTTGCCGCGTGCCTTGGCCGAGCCGCGCGAGACAAATGATTCGGCTTCTTCAACGGAGGCAAGAATGGCCACCACGCGCTCGTAAAAGCCTTGTCCGGCCTCGGTCATTGCAATCTGGCGAGTGGTTCGTTGCAGCAGTCTGGTACCGAGTTTTTCTTCCAGACGCCGGATGCGTTTGGAGACGACTGCGGGCGACAGGCTCATTTCGCGGCCGGCTGCCGACATGCTGCCGGCGCTTACCACCCTTGCGAAAATCTCCATGTCGGTCAGATTGCTCATTTTCAATCTCTCAGAAAGACAATTAGTATTTGCCGGTCGTTTTCCTCGGGCGCGAACCTTGCCACACTTGAGCAAGGGTAATTCACTGCCATCTCATGTTACGTAGGACCAATTCAACTGGATCAACGTATTAAAAAGTAGAAGGAGTTCATTTCGTGACCGCCATTGCGATGCCCGCGCCAGATCAGGCCGTATTGGCCCGCCGCCAGGAAATCCTGAGTGCGCTTCAGGCAATTGTGCCCGGAGAAGGGGTGATCCATGACGAACGCGAGATGCGCGCCTATGAGACCGATGCGCTGACGGCTTATCGCCAGTTGCCACTGATCGTCGTCCTGCCGGAAACGGTCGAGCAGGTATCGAAGGTTCTGAAATACTGTCATGACAATGACGTGAAGGTCGTGCCACGCGGGGCGGGCACCTCGCTTTCCGGCGGCGCGCTGCCCTTGGAAGACGGCGTTCTGCTGTCGATGATGAAGTTCAACCGCGTGCTCGATATCGACTATGAAAACCGGGCCGTGGTCGTTCAGCCGGGTGTCACCAATCTGGGCATTACACGTGCGGTCGAGCACGAGGGCTTCTACTACGCGCCGGATCCCTCGTCGCAAATCGCCTGTTCCATCGGTGGCAACATCGCGGAGAACTCCGGTGGTGTGCACTGCCTGAAATACGGCCTGACCACAAACAACGTTCTCGGCCTTGAAATGGTGCTTGTCACCGGCGAGGTCATTCGCCTCGGCGGCAAGCATCTGGACAGCGAGGGTTATGACCTGCTGGCGCTGATGACCGGTTCGGAAGGCCTGCTCGGCGTTGTCACCGAAGTCACCGTGCGGATCCTGCAAAAGCCTGAAACGGCGCGGGCGCTCCTGATCGGTTTTCCGACCAGCGAGGACGGGGGCCGCTGTGTGGCCGATATTATCGCCGCCGGCATCATTCCGGGTGGAATGGAGATGATGGACAAGCCCGCCATCCACGCGGCCGAGGATTTCGTCAACGCAGGTTATCCGCGTGATGTCGAGGCCTTGCTGATCGTGGAACTGGACGGGCCGGAGCGCGAGGTCGATTACCTGATCGGCCGTGTCGAGGAAATCGCCAGGGCCAACCAGGCCAGCCACGTGCGCATTTCCGAAAGCGAGGAAGAGCGCATGACGTTCTGGGCCGGCCGCAAGGCCGCGTTCCCGGCGGTGGGCCGCATTTCCCCGGATTACCTGTGCATGGACGGCACCATCCCGCGCCGCGAATTGCCGAAGGTGCTGGCCCGCATGCGGGAGCTGGCAGAAAAACACGGGCTGGGCGTTGCCAATGTCTTTCACGCCGGTGATGGCAACCTGCACCCGCTCATCCTTTACGACGCCAACAAGCCGGGTGAACTCGACGCGGCAGAGGCCTTTGGAGCCGATATTCTTCGGCTTTGCGTGGAGGTCGGCGGCGTTCTGACCGGCGAGCACGGCGTCGGCATCGAAAAACGCGATCTGATGACAGACATGTTCTCCGAAGCGGATCTGAAGCAGCAGCAACGGGTCAAATGCGCTTTCGACCAGAAGCATCTTCTCAATCCGGGCAAGGTTTTTCCGGTGCTGCACCGCTGCGCCGAGCTTGGCAAGATGCATGTACACAAGGGCCAGTTGCCCTTTCCAGATATTCCGCGGTTCTGAGGGCAGGGGCATGGACGCGACAATGAAACCGCGAAACACCGGCGACGTGGAAAAGGTGGTGGCCTGGGCCGCTGCCGAAGACCAGCCGCTGGAAATCATCGGTCAGGGCTCGAAGCGGACGCTCGGACGCCCTGTGCAGGCCGCTCACGTGCTGGACCTGTCGGGTTTGACCGGGGTTGAGAGCTATGAACCTGCGGAACTGGTGCTGACCGTAAAAGCCGGTACGCCAATTGCCGAAGTGGAAAAGCTGGTCGACGACAATGGTCAGGAGCTTTCTTTCGAGCCGATGGACTTCGGCCCGCTCCTGGGCGTCACGCCGGCACAGGGGACAATCGGCGGCGTGCTTGCAGCCAATCTTTCCGGCCCCCGCCGGATCAAGGCCGGGGCTGCTCGCGATCATGTGCTTGGCATGGAGGCTGTGTCCGGGCGCGGCGAGATCTTCAATTCCGGCGGCAAGGTAGTCAAGAACGTCACCGGTTATGACCTGCCGCGGGCTCTGTGCGGCGCATATGGCACGCTTGCCGTTGCAACGACCGTGACGCTGAAGGTCAATCCCAAGCCGGAGACCTCTGCAACATTCGTGCTTTCCGGGCTCGATGACGATGATGGCATCAAGGCGTTGTGCCAGGCCATGGGTTCGTCGGCGGAAGTGTCCGGCGCGGCCCATTTGCCTGCGGGGGTGAACGGCGGCAGCAGCTCAACCGTATTGCGTCTTGAGGGGTTCTCGACCTCGGTGGATTACCGCTTCAAGACCCTGCAGGCATTGCTTGGCACCTATGGCACGCCGTCGCGACTGGAGGCATCGGAAACAGGCGCTCTCTGGCAGACGATCCGGGATGTCAAACCTTACGCCGGTGGTGAAACCCCGGTCTGGCGGCTTTCCGTTGCCCCGACTGCGGGGCCGCAACTGGTTGCCAGCCTGAGGGAGACGTTCGAGCTTCAGGCCTATTACGACTGGAGCGGCGGCCTTGTCTGGCTGTCGTGTCTGGATGGCAGCCTGCATGAGGCGGAAATCAGGGCTGCGGTCGATGCCGTCGGCGGCGGTCACGCGACACTTGTGCGGGCCGATGCGTCCCAGCGGTCCAACGTGCCGGTGTTTCATCCGCAGCCTGCTCCGCTCGCGGCACTGTCTCGCCGCCTGAAGGAACAGTTCGACCCGAAAGGCATTCTAAATCCTGGAAAAATGGTCAGTGGTGTGTAGTGTGAGGCCATAATTGTCACACGCATTTCCAACGGAGTGCCTTCATGGATCAACAGTCCGACGTTTCAGGCTACATGGAGCCAGGCGGCAAGAACGCCACGCTCATCTATATTCTTTATCTGGCAAACATAATCGTGCCGTTCACCGCCATTGTCGGCGTCATCTTTGCCTATCTCAATCGGGGCAAGGGCTCGGCCTGGGTCGATAGTCACTACACCTATCAGATCCGCACTTTCTGGATCGGGCTGCTGTTCGGCATCGTCAGTGGTCTTTTGACCCTGATCCTGATCGGCTTCCTGATGCTGATTGCCGTGCTGATCTGGATGATCGTCCGCTGCATCAAAGGGCTTCAGCTTGCAGGCCGCAACGAGCCTGTGCCCAACCCGGAAACCTGGATGTTCTGACAAGAGGGCATGGCCCGTCCGCAGGGCGCGGCACGGGCCATGAACCTTTACCAGGCTGCCGGTGCGGCGAATGTCACTGCGCCGGCAGGCACTTCACCGTCACGTCGTAACCATAACCATCGCGCTGATGCGTGGTGTTCTTGAACGACCACTTGTTCTTTTCAGCCTTGTTCTTCTTCGCTGCCACAGCGTCCAGCTCGAAATAGGCCTTGGCGGACACCGTCCAGGTCTTCTTGAGCGCTACGGACTTCTTCATGCCGCTCTTCAGGACCTTGTCCAGGTTGAGCGAACAGGCCTGGACCGGATCCCAGCCCTGCCACCTGACCTTGGCCATCGGGATAACCGGCTTGTAGGAAATGGAAACCGAGCGCTTCGTGCCCGCACCGACATCGCGGTTCTTGAAGCTCTTGCTCCAAAGGTTGCCGTCCCCTTCGAAGTAAAGCACGTTCTTGAAGGACCCGACCTTCATGGCAACAATCCGCTCGCCATTCGTCGCCTTTGCCGACAGGCGCAGCAGGAACCGGTGATTGCCGGATTTGATCTTGGTGTAATTGTAGGCGTTGGCCTTCACTTCGACGGGAATGACGTCGATGCCGTCGCGCTTGACTTCCACTTTCTCGATCCAGTCCTTGGCCATGGCTCCGGTTGCGACACTGGCGAGAACAGCGGTCAGAACGGCAGTTTTTGAAATCGTCTTAATCATCAAATCAATTCCCTGGTTGGCATTTCTTTCGCCCACGCTTCGGAACTTAGGCAGACCCGGTTGAACCGGTTCTGAGTGCACTGTTTATCCCGGGTTCATGTTCCATCTGTCCGTTCAGGGAAGGGGGAGGTGGTGAGGCAGAAAGTCCGTGCCGGCAAAACCGTTGTGCCACAAAGGTGCCTTGTGCCGCTTTCCTTCTGACCGTACGATCCGCCTCGCTCGGAAGGAGAAACCCGAAACGACGGGTCATTGAGGGATACGGGGAGCAATGCAGACAAATTTCACCGCAGAGCAGCTCAAGGACAGTCACGTTGCAGCGTCGGAGAAGATCCTGCGCAAATGCGTGCACTGCGGTTTCTGTACGGCCACGTGCCCGACCTTCACACTGCTTGGAGACGAGCTCGACAGCCCTCGAGGCCGGATTTACCTGATCAAGGATATGCTGGAAAACGACCGTCCAGCAGACAAAACCATCGTCAAGCATATCGACAGATGCCTGTCCTGCCTTGCCTGCATGACCACCTGTCCGTCCGGCGTGCACTACATGCATCTGGTCGATCACGCACGCATCCACATCGAGAAGACCTACAAGCGACCGTTTGCCGACCGCCTGATGCGCTCGGTCCTTGCGTTCGTCTTGCCCTATCCGAAACGGTTCCGGCTGGCGCTGATCGGCGCCTATTTCGGCCGGCCCTTCGCCGGGCTGCTGAAGATGATGGGCGGCCCGCTTGCCCGGATGGGCGCCATGCTGGAACTGGCCCCGGCAAAGGCGCCGGGCCGCGGCCAGCTGGAAGGACCGGGGGTCTTTCCGGCCGAAAGCCCCAAACGCAAGGGGCGTGTTGCACTCCTCAGCGGCTGCGCCCAACCTGTGCTCAATCCCGGCATCAACGATGCGACCATCCGGCTCCTGCGCAGGGCCGGGTACGAGATCGTGATGCCGAAGGGGGAAGTCTGCTGCGGTGCGCTTGTTCATCACATGGGCAAGGAAGAAGCGTCGCTGGAAAACGCCCGTCGCAACGTCGATGTGTGGATGAAGGAAGCCGAGGGCGAAGGGCTGGATGCCGTCCTGATCACGGCATCCGGCTGCGGCACCACTATCAAGGACTACGGCTTCATGCTGAAGGACGATCCGGCCTATGCCGAAAAGGCGGCCCGGGTGTCAGCCCTTGCCAAGGACGTGACCGAATTCCTGACCGGTGTCGATCTCGGTGAGCCGCCGATGAAGCCCGGCCTGACGGTTGCCTATCACTCCGCCTGTTCCATGCAGCACGGCCAGAAGATCACCCGGCAGCCGAAGGATCTCCTGAAGGCTGCCGGTTTTTCCGTCAAGGACGTTCCCGAAGGTCACCTTTGTTGCGGTTCTGCCGGCACCTACAACATTCTCCAGCCGGAGATCGCGCGCCGTCTGCGCGACCGCAAGGTTGCCAATATCGAAAAGACCCGGCCGGACGTGATCGCAACCGGCAACATCGGTTGCATGACGCAAATCGGTCTTGGCACGGAAATTCCGATCCTGCACACGGCGGAACTGCTCGACTGGGTCTATGGCGGCCCTCAGCCCGAAAGCTTGACGCCGGTACTTCAGCAGCGTCAGGCAGCGGAATAGCCGAACGGCAGGACGAGTGGCTCGCGGGCTTGTTTTCAGCCCGTCAGCTCTCCCGTGTGCCCAGCTGAACCGGTGTCTTGTCTCCGTCCGGAGGGCCGTCCACAGGCTGTCCGGCCAGCCGCAACGTGCGTTCCAGCAATTCCTCGTAGATGGGGCGACCACCCATGTGGTGTGCCGTCAGTGATGCCGTCGTGCAGGTGATCAATACCGGCATGATCAGCGAATAGGCACCGGTCAGTTCCATGACCAGCACAACACCGACGAGTGGTGCGCGCACAGAGGCCGCGAAGAAGCCGCCCATGGCGGCAACGGCACAGGCGCTGCGGAAATCGTCTTCCACCGGCAGGAATTCGGCCGACGCGACACCAAAGGCGAGGCCGGCACAGGTCGCGATCGACAGCATCGGCGCAAAGATGCCGCCGGGAACACCGGATGCGTAGGAAAACAGCACCCCGCCGAAGCGCAGGAGCGTCAGCACCAGCAACGTGATCACACCATAGTTCGACAGAATGAGGTCGTGGACCAGTTCTTCGCCGCCGCCGGTTGCCGCCGGAAGCGCGTTGAGCAGCAGGCCTGTTACCGCACCGATGACAAGCGCCGGGACCCAGCGCAAGCCGGAGGGGATCTTCAGGAAGAGATCCATGACCGTGATCAGCGCCCGGTTGAAGAACACGCCAAGCGCGCCCAGGAAAACCCCCAGAACCGCCAGCAGCGCGAAGCTCCAGACCGGAACATAACCGACATCCACCTGCAGGGGCGGGCCGATATGGGTCAGCTGTTCGGTGATGGCCGCACTCAGGATCGATGCGATGATGACGGCCATATAGGTGCGATAGCCGAAGGGAAACTGTCGGCGGGTTTCCTCGACAATGAACAGGATCGCGGCCAGAGGGGCGTTGAACGCGGCGGCCAGTCCCGCGGCCGCACCGGCCGCAAGCAGGCCCTTGTGATCATCGGGCGAAAGATCCTGCGACCGTGACAGGGCCTCGGCGGTCATCGCACCCATGTGGATGGTGGGGCCTTCGCGGCCGAGTACAAGTCCTGACCCAAGTGCCAGCAGACCGCCGAAAAACTTGGCGAACAGGACGCGTGGCCAATGCAGCGGCCGCTTGTCTTCCATGGCCCCTTCGATTTCCTGGATCCCGCTGCCTGCCGCCTCCGGGGCAACCCGCCTGACGAGCAGAAAGGCTCCGGTGACGCAGGCTGCCGAAATGGCCATGGATACGACATAAGGCATGTATCCGGGGCCAAGAGCCAGCCGCAGTGCCGCATAACGGGAGAACAGGAAATCGAGTCCGGTGTGAAATCCGGTTGCCAGGCCGCCAACCAGAATGCCGACCAGCGTCGCCTTGAGAAAATAGGCGGCATCCGATCGGACCGAAAAGGAGATGTGGGGGGCTTTCATGCCGCGGTCCTGAAAGAGACTTTAGGGAGACAGCTCTAGGCCGGCGATTCGACCTTTCGTGACGTCAGACTGCAAAGAAAAGCCGGGGCCCGCAACAAAAACGCGCGGCAGGGCCGCGCGTCTGTGTTCCGTTTGCCGGAAATCGGAAAACGTCGTCAGATGACGTGCACCGTGGTGCCGACCTTCACCCGTTCGTAAAGATCCATGACGTCTTCGTTGCGCATGCGGATGCAGCCGGAGGATACCGCGTGGCCGATGGTCCAGGGCTGGTTGGAGCCGTGGATGCGGTAAAGGGTGGACCCGAGATACATGGCGCGTGCGCCAAGCGGGTTGTCCGGTCCGCCGGCCATGAAGGTCGGCAGGTCGGGACGACGCTTGCGCATTTCCGCCGGCGGGCGCCAGTCCGGCCACTCTGCCTTGCGGGTGACCTTGTGGGTGCCCGCCCATTCGAAACCGGGCTTGCCGACGCCGACGCCATAGCGCCGCGCGGTGCCGTCGCTCTGAACCAGGTAGAGGAAGCGTTCGTTGGTATCGATCACGATCGTACCGGCCTTGTGCGGGCCGTCATAGTTCACGATGGTCGGCAGGAACTGCGGTGCAATCTGCCGGGACTGCGGGGCTCGTGCCTGGCGTTGCGGCTGCTGACGGACCGGTTGCTGGCGGGGCGACCACCAGTTGGCGCGGCGCACTTGCGGCTGTTGCTGCTGGACACGTGGCCGTTGCACACGTTGCTGCTTGAACTGATAGCGCTGCGCCGTCGAACGCCGCTGGACCTGGGGCTGCAGTTGCAGCATCCAGGGCTCTGTCAGGTTCGGGCTGAGCACGAGCGGCGGTGGCGAGACCTGGCCCGCGGTTGCCGGAGTGCCGGAAAGGCCGGTGGAAAGAACCAGGACACCGGCAAACGCGAGAGCCTTGGGAAACATATTTCGCATCAGGAACATGGCAGTACTCATCAACTTGTCATCGACCACGTTCAGCGGCCTTTTAAAGCCGCCGGTTAACGGATTGGCAAGGATGATAAGCAGCTCAGGCTGTTGCAAAGATGAATCCGGCGCACGGAAATCAGGTAATCTTTTCTTATGGTTAGTTGTTGGTTGAGGAACAGGCTTAATGAAATCCTAGGCGCTTCGGTCGTCGCCGGATTAACCTTTGAACGTGGTTTGAAAAGACAAAGCTTTCCGCGATTCCTTGGTTAACGCACGCGCCTTCTGGCATCGCGCGCTACCAGTGGCAGGATCGGCCGGGTCTGCTGCATCGACATGCCCGGTTTGATACGCGGATCGTAAAGCATGTTCAAAATGATCTGGTCGAACACCGTAAAGCGGCTGTGGCGCGAGGAATCGTTAAACACGGAATGGGTGAGCTGCTCGTCGTCGTTCATCGGCCCCAGCCCCTGCAGAAGTTCTTCGACAAGACAGCGCTTGAAAAGAAATTCGCCTTCGTCGGAAACGATGACTGCCGCCGAGCGCTTGATGCCCTTGCGGCCGGAAACGACACGTACAAGACACCGGCCAGGAACCCGGGCATGTTCGTTCTTGTAGATGTCCTTTTTCACCACCGGTTCATACTGAGCCCGGTCGACCACATAGATCTCGAAATTCGCCTTGGCCGGATCGTTCGTAACACCGGTCGTCAATCCACCGATGCGGTTGTCGATTTCCTTTATGAAGCGATAGACCGTCTGTGTCCTGTCGCGCGCGGACAGGTTATGGACGTAGAACAGGACCGGGGTGGTGAACTTCTTGACCAGATAGGGACGCCAGCTCCAGCTGCGGTACTCAAGCCCGAATACGGTCTTCTCGAACCCTTCCAGCAGCTCTTCCGTTGAAAAGGAATCGTTTGCGGCCGAAGGGGAACTCAGCGTGACGGAGCCCGTAAGAAAGAGCAGGCAGGTCAACAGGATGCGCATGAAATTCATCTAGGTCAAAGCACCGTTTGCAGCCACATTGGCCTGAGGATCATGCCTGATCATGCGCGCAGCAGTTCGTTGTCAATCTGCGCGAGGATAACCAAAGCGCCGCCGCGAGGAAAGCCAAGAAACCGTTACCAAACACCAAATTATGCCGTAAGGCGCGCCAAGCATTGAAAAAACAATTCTTTAAACTTCCCGCGCTATAAGGGGCGGTATTGCGATTTAAGAAAGCCTGCAGGGGCGGGGAACGGGAGTAGGCATGGCCGCGGTGAAAAGATCCTTTCGAGCGGAAAGCTTGATACGCATGAATTCCGGGGCGAACGAGAACCCCGCCTATGCCGAAGAACGTCGTCACCAGGAAGTCCTGGCAGAGATCGCCAGCCTCAAATCCATGCTGAAAAGTGGACCTGACCAACAGGCACCGCTTGATCCGGAAGCCATGAGCGCAAAGTTCATGGCCGAATTCCGCAAGGAATTGTCCGAGGCCGCCAAGCTGAAGGTTGAACTCGACGCCATTTACGAGGCAATCGCCCAGACAAAGCGCGAGATCGCGACGCTGCATCACACCACCGGTTCCAAGGGCGAGGAGATGACCCGGGTCACCAACGAGCTTGACGCCGTGGTGATCGGAACGGAAGGGGCGACCGAAACGATCCTGGCGTCTGCCGAGTTCATCGACGAGACCGCCAACACGCTGTCCGCGCGACTTGGCAAGGAAGACGCCGAACTGGCGAACGATATCCAGGACAAGGTCATCCAGATCTTCGAAGCCTGTAACTTCCAGGACCTGACCGGCCAGCGCATCACCAAGGTGGTATCGACGCTGCGGTTCGTCGAAGATCGCATCATGCAGATGATGGATATCTGGGGTGGCATCGAAACCTTCAAGGATATCGAAGTCGAACAGCGCGAACTGAAGGAAGGCGACGCTGCCCTTCTCAACGGTCCCGCGCTGGAAAGCGATGTCGATGTGGCGACCCAGGACGATATCGACGCCCTGTTTGCCTGAGAAAAGTCTCTAGCATTTAAAATTCGAAACCCGGCCGGCCTGGCCGGGTTTTTTGTTTTTGAAGCCGGGCTCGCATTTCGGGTTGCTTCAAGGTATCGGGGAGGGTACCAAGATGGGAACAAACAGTGAATATCAAGGTGGCGTATGGCAGAGCAGAAACCGGCGGAAACGGCAAAAACGGAACGCGATCCGGTAACAGGTCTGCTGCTGGGCGAGGACGACAGGAACCGCTGCTGGTGGCATGGCGGTCTGGAGGACTACCAGCGCTATCACGATACGGAGTGGGGCTGGCCGGTTGACGAGGACAGGCGCCTTTTTGAGAAAATCTGCCTGGAAGGGTTCCAGTCGGGCCTGTCCTGGCTGACCATCCTGCGCAAGCGCGACGCTTTCCGGGCGGCTTTCGCCAATTTCGAATTTGAACGGGTGGCAGAGTTTACCGAGGCGGATGTTGAACGCTGTCTGCAGAACAGCGGCATTGTCCGTCACCGCCGCAAGATCGAATCCACCATCAACAACGCCCGGCGAGCACTGGAGCTGAGGCAGGAGTTCGGCACGCTCGCCGCCTACTTCTGGTCGTTCGAACCGAAACCGGAAAACCGGCCTGAGAAGCTGGACTTCGCCACGGCAAAGACCCTGGGCAAGACGGCCGAAAGCACCGAGCTCTCCAAGGATCTAAAGAAACGCGGCTGGAGCTTTGTCGGTCCGACCACCGTCTATGCCTTCATGCAATCCATGGGCATGGTCAACGACCACCTGGAAGGCTGCTGCTGCCGGGAAAGCGTTGAAGCCGCACGCACGGCATTCAAGCGTCCTGTGAGGCGCTGAAGGTGACCGGGTCTTGACGAGTTGCTCCGCTGGATTCCCTTCCCCCTTGTGGGGAAGGGTTAGGGAAGGGGGTATTCGGCGAAGCCGAAAAAACAACGTCCGCAAGCAACGTCCGCGATCATATCAGGCGGCTCGGAAACGCTGCTGTGTGCTTACCCGTTCACCTTGGCCTTCAGCGGCGAAAACAGGCGGTTTTCCTTGGAGAACACATAGTCGAGCGTTTCGACGGTAACCGTTTCCGCGCCTTCTTCGATCAACAGCTGGGCACAGTCGGCAACCGCATCCCTGGGGCACAAGACGCTGACGTGGTGCAGGTCGTCGACTTCGGAAAAACGCTGAAGAGCGCCAACCTTGCTGACAGATCGAAGGGCCTGTGTGCGGTCGGCAACCACGGCCTTGACCAGCTTGACGTTGCGGGCTGCTTCTTCCGCGGCCACGCGGTCGAGGATCGCCCGGGCAGCACCAAGGGCGGTGGTGGACCAGTCGGCGTTGAGGGAGGCCACCAGATTGGCCTGGCTTTTCAGCATCACACCATCTGAAAGGATTTTCAGGTTGTTGGCCTGCAGCGTCGAGCCAGTCGTGGTGATGTCCACGATGAGTTCAGCGGATCCGGCTGCCGGTGCACCTTCGGTCGCCCCCGCGCTTTCCACGATGCGGTAGTCGGCGATGCCGTGACCGGCGAAGAACGAGCGCGTGAGATTGACGTATTTGGTCGCAACACGCAGACGGCGGCCATGGCGATTGCGGAAATCGGAAGCGACATCGGAAAGATCCGCCATCGTTTCAACGTCGATCCAGGCTTTCGGCACGGCAACCACCACATCCGCCGGACCAAAGCCGAGCGGCGTGACGATGTGAACGGTGCTTTCCGGATTGGCGATGTTTTCATGCACCAGATCCAGACCCGTAATCCCGAAATGGACCGTGCCGTCGGAAAGTTCCCGTGCGATTTCGGAAGCCGACAGAAACGCGATCTCGACGTTCGGCAGACCCTTGATGGCGCCGCGATAGTTCCGCGCGCCGCCGGGCTGCACCACCTTCAGGCCTGCGCGGCCGAAGAACTCGTGCGTGTTTTCCTGCAGACGGCCCTTGGAGGGAATGGCGATAATCAGTTTGCTCATGACCTAACACTCGCTGCAATCCGGTCGAGCCACATGGAAAAGCCGATGGCCGGTACGTCGTCTTCGGCCCCAAGAAGGGTCACCAGCTTGTCGTAGCGCCCGCCACCGACCAGCGGTCCTTCCACGTGTGGATTGACTGCATGGATCTCGAAGACAAAGCCGGAATAATAATCAAGACGCCGGCCGAACTCGGCTGCGAATGTCAGCCGGGCGGGATCGATGCCCTTGGCTTCGAGGGCCGCAAGGCGCTGTTCGAAGGCGGCGATGGGCGTATCCAGGCCAAGGCCGAAATCGCGGGAGAAATCGCGCAGCATTCCGGCGGCGCTGGCGCCGTCCGCCTTCAGGGCCAGATAGGCGGAAAGTGTTTCCGCCGCCTTGTCATGGCCGCGGGCACCGCTGGCAAGGGCGGCCTGTTCCAGGAACCTGTCTGCGATTTCGCTGGGCGTGCGTCCGCCGACGGCGGAAATTCCGGCAATCGACAAAAGATCCTCGACGACCGCATGGGCCGCCTCCGGATCGGCCCCTTCCAGCGCAGACAGGAAGCCGAGGCGGACGTCGCGGCTGTCATCGTCGGAGGAGGAGGCTCCGGCCATACGGGTGATCGCGGCGGTCAGACGGTCGGTCTCGCCAAAGAGATCACGCAGCCGGCGGCGCCAGACGGTCGGCAGGTCAAGCCCTTCCAGCACGGCGGCAAACAGGGTCTCGTCGCCAATTCGGATGACGATGTCCGACAGGCCGAATTCCTCCAGCGCCTTGACGGAAAGCGCAAGCAGGTCCGCATCCGCTTCGGCCGTGTCCGTACGGCCGAGGCTTTCCGCGCCGAGCTGCGGGATTTCGCCCAGGCCATCCGGCCGCTGGCGGAACACCGGGCCGTTGTAGCAATAGGCGGCCGGAAGCTTGACGGCTTCCTGCGCCAGGTGATGACGGCAAACCGGAATGGTGAAGTCGGGGCGCAGGCACAGATCAAGCCCGTCGGTACCGCTGGTCAGATAGAGCCGGCGTCGGATGTCCTCGCCGGTGAGATCCAGGAAGACGTCCGCCGGTTGCAGGATCGGCGGGCTGACCTCGTCATGGCCTGCGGCCTTGAAGAGGCCAAGAACCGTTTCGATCTTCTCCGGAGCCAGTCCGGTCACCTGTGCCGCCCCACTCATGATCAGCCCTCGTTCTGGCGCTGGCGGTCTTCCGCCTGCCCGTCCAGGATGCCGCGCACGGTCGCAAGGAGTTCCGTCTCCTTGACGGTGACCTGCGCCGGACGGCTTTCACGCCAGGTAATGTTGTCGGTTATCTCTTCGGAAAGCCGTTTGCCCTCGATCAGGTCCTTGACCTGGATTTCGCCGGCTTCCCGCTCGTCAGAACCCTGGATTATGGCGATCGGGCAGTTACGCCGGTCGGCATATTTCAGCTGGTTACCGAACTTCTTCCAGTTTCCCTGGTACATCTCTGCGCGGATACCGGCCTCGCGCAGGTCCTGCACCATCTTCTGGTAGCGTCCGAGCGCGGCAACGTCGCCGTCCATCACGGTGACCAGCACCGGCGCGACAACGTCGGACGTGCCGAGTTTGCCGAGGTTCTTCAGTGCTGTCATCAGGCGGGAAACACCGATGGAAAAGCCCGTCGCGGGCACGTCACGTCCGGTGAAGCGCTTGACCAGCCCGTCATAACGGCCACCACCGCCGACAGACCCGAACTGGACGACTTCGCCCTTCTCGTTGGTCACGTCGAACAGGAGTTCGGCTTCGAAAACGGTGCCGGTGTAATATTCCAGGCCGCGCACGACGGACGGGTCGATCTTGATCCGGTCTTCGCCATAACCACAGGCCGAGAAGATTTCCGCCATGGTGTTGAGCTCGGTGATGCCTTCATTCTCAAGCGTGCCCGTTCCGGAGACGAAGGCAACGATGCTGTCGATGGCAGCCGGGTCGAGTTCTGCACCCTTGGTGAAGTCGCCGCTCTCGTCCTTGCGGCCGTCGCCCAACAGCAGACGAACGCCTTCAATCCCGAACTTGTCGAGCTTGTCGATGGCGCGCAACACCGTCAGCCGGCGCTCTTCGTGCTCTTCACCGCCTAGGCCGATGCTTTCCAGCACGCCGTCCAGGACCTTTCGGTTGTTGACGCGGATTACATACTGCCCGCGCGCGATGCCGAGCGCTTCCATCGTGTCGGACATCATCATGCACATTTCGGCATCCGCCTGGACACCGGGTGCGCCGACGGTATCGGCGTCAAACTGCATGAACTGGCGGAAGCGGCCCGGCCCGGGCTTTTCGTTCCGGAACACCCAGCCGGCGCGGTAGGTGCGATAGGGCAGCTGGATCTCGTTGATGTTTTCCGAAACATGGCGGGCCAGCGGTGCGGTCAGGTCGTAGCGCAGGCTCATCCACTGCTCGTCTTCGTCCTGTACGGAAAAGACGCCGGCATTGGGCCGGTCGGTGTCCGGCAGGAACTTGCCGAGGCAATCGGTATATTCAAAGGCAGGGGTTTCAACGGGATCGAAACCGTAACGCTCATAGACAGCGCGGATCTTCGCCAGCATCTCGTCGGTGGCGCGGATGTCCTCGGCAGAGCGGTCAACGAAGCCGCGCGGCAGGCGGGCTTTCAGCTTGTTCGGTTTTTTGGCCATAAAGGTCTTGAATCCTGGCGAGTTCCCGGCCGGACGCGCCCAAGGAAACCTCTCGCATCCGGCTGTCTGATGTTGCGGCTGTCGTAGACGAAACAAGGCGCAAGGGCAAGGCGGTGCAGCATCCTGCCGGTTCGTTCGATCGCAGCTGGAGGAAAGCCGGCGGTTCTGGCCGCGAACCAATGAATGTCGTGCGGGACCAGCGACAGGGAAGCAATTCTGCAGTCCGTGCCTTGTTTGCATCACAGTTCGCGGTAAAAGGGCGCTTCAGGAACAGTGGAAGTGCAGCTGCGAAAGACAGGTGAAGCACATTGGGCCGGTAAATCGGCCGGGCAGTGCGGGCATCCATTGTCTTTTCTTGTATTTAATCTCTGCCGGGCTATGGTCCGCGCGGATCGGGTGAAAAGGGCCGTCCCGGTGCTGCAAGGAAGGCACGGGACCGGCGGACAGGGCTCAGTATGGACAGTGCGGTGCGCATGGCGGACGGGAATGCCGGCGAAGTTGGGGCCGAGGCTCTGAGAGGGCCAAAGGCCGCTGAGCTCAGTGTCATCCTGCCGAGTTTCAACGAAGCTGCGAACATTCCAATCCTGATCGGCCTCCTGGACGAGGCGCTCGCCGGGATCGCCTGGGAAGCGATCGTCGTCGACGACAATTCGCCCGATGGAACCACCGAGGTTGCCCGCGAGATTGCCCGGACCGATGCCCGCGTCCGGGTCATCCGCCGTATTGGCCGCCGGGGCCTGTCGGGGGCCTGTATAGAGGGCATCCTGGCGTCCTCCGCCCCCTTTGTCGCCGTCATGGATGCGGACCTGCAGCACGACGAGACCATGCTGCCGAAGATGCTGGCCGCCCTGAAGGCAGACGAGACGGACCTGGTCGTCGCAAGCCGCAAGGTCGATGGCGGCACCATTGGCGAAGGCCTGTCGTCCTTTCGCGCCTGGGGCTCCAACCTCGCCAACGGCCTCGCTCAGAAGCTGCTGAACGTCACCTTGAAGGATCCAATGAGCGGGTTCTTCATGATCCGCCGGGACAAGGCCGAAGCTCTCGCCCCGAAGCTCTCGCCCCAGGGCTTCAAGATCCTGCTCGACCTGGTCTCCAGTGCGGCTGGTACCTTGAAGATCAGGGAACTGCCGTTCACCTTCCGCGAGCGCCAGCACGGCGAAAGCAAGCTGGATACGCTGGTCACGCTCGACTATTTCGGTCTGCTGCTCGCGAAATATTTCGGCAACATCGTTTCGGTCCGTTTCCTGATGTTCGGCCTCGTGGGGGCAAGCGGTCTCTTCGTCCATCTGGCGGCGCTTCGCGTGTTCCTGCTGAGCGACATGGAATTCAACCTCGCCCAGACGGCGGCGTCCTTCGTTGCAATGACTTCGAACTTCTTTCTCAACAACCAGCTGACCTATCGCGACCGCCGCTTGAACGGCATGAGGGCGCTGGTCGGCCTCCTGACCTTCTACGCGGTCTGTTCGGTCGGCGTGCTGGCCAACGTCGGTGTCGCCAACCTGATCTACGCCGATCCATCCTACTGGTGGTTCGCAGGTACGGCAGGTGCGATCATGGGCGCTGTCTGGAATTACGCGGCAAGCTCCGCCCTGACCTGGCGCAAGTCGTAAAGGCCTGTTGTGACCGCTGAAGCTCAGACCGGACCCTTGCCTTTCTACCTGCGGCCCGCAGGCCTGATCCTGATTGTCGGCCTGTTGACGGCGTTGAAAATCTTTGCCGCCAGCCACTCGCATTTTGTCGAGGACGAAGCCTATTACCGCCTCTGGGGGCTTTCGCCGGCGCTCAGCTATTACGACCATCCGCCGATGATCGGCTGGTGGATCGGTATCGGTCAGGCACTGTTCGGTGACACGGTCTTCGCGGTTCGCGCCCTTGTCATCGCCTCAGGCGTGATCGGTTCCCTGGCGCTGTGGCGCACAGCCTCCCTTTTGTTCGGACGCACTGCCGCGGCCTGGTCCGTCCTGTTCCTCAACGCCAGCCTGCTGGTGGGCATCGGCGGCATTCTGGCAACGCCCGACGCACCGTCAGTGCTGTTCTGGGGCCTCAGCCTGTGGGCGCTGACAGAACTGTCAACGTCCAGAAACGCCAACTGGTGGTTTGTGGTCGGACTGATGGCCGGTTGCGGCCTGCTTGCCAAATATTCGGTCCTGTTTCTGGGTGCGGGCATCGTCCTGTGGCTGATCTGGGTGCCGGATGCTCGCCGCTGGTGGCGCTGCTGGCAACTCTGGGCCGGCGGACTGATCGCGCTGCTCTGCTTTTCGCCGGTGCTTTACTGGAACCACGTCCACGAATGGGTCAGCTTCTACAAGCAGTTCGGCCGGGCTGGAACCGGTGGGTACACGGCAAGATACATTCCAGAGTTCCTGGGCGCGCTGGTCGGGCTGATGAACCCGCTGATCGCTGTTTTGGCCTTTGCTGGTGCCGCCAGGCTCTTCAAGGGGCTTCGGGCGCGGGAAAACGCAGCGTCTCTCCTGCTCCTGACCGTTTTGCCGTTCCTGCTCTATCTCGGGTATCACTCCTTGCATTCGCGCGTGCAGGCCAACTGGCCGGCGCCGCTTTTTCCGGCTTTTGCCATGATGGCGGCGGTCTTTGTCACCAGCCGGCCTGCCAGCCCAGCCCTGTGGCAGCGTCTGGCGCAAGCAGGTGTCGTCCTTGGCCTTGCAGTTGCCGTCGTGGTGCAACTGCACGCAGTCTGGCCGCTGACGGGTACCTTTGCCCGCAAGGACCCGACCTTCCAGTTGCGCGGTTGGCCGGAGATCGGACGGGAAGTGAAGGAACTGGCAGAAAGGGAAGGGGCCGGCTTCGTGGCAACGACCAGCTACGGCCTCAACGGCCAGCTCGATTTCCTGATGAAAGACGACCTGCCGGTGTTCCAGCTGACCGAGCGTATCCGCTATGTCATGCAGCCTGCGCCTGACATGTCGCTGTTCGACGGGCCGGGGCTCTATGTTGCTGAAAAGCGCCGGAACCGGGAAGGCGACCTGCGACAGTCCTTTGCCAACGTCGAGGAAGTTGTCGAGCTGACGCGCAAGGTTAAAGATGTGCCGCTGGAAAAGCTTGTCGTCTACAAGATTGAGGGGCGTATCGGCCCGGTGTTCGAGCCGGTTGACCCAAATTGAACCGGCAGGAGATGTCGGCTCCACCCAACATCCGACTTGATTTGCTTGGCTGAATGACGCAGGGATGTGGCTTAATATTCACATTGTCCGGTCCGCCTGCGGAATTTCATGAAGCGAATTACACTTGGAGCGTTGGACTACGGCCTTGCCTTCGGGGTCGATCGCGCATTGCGTGAACTTGTGGAGCGGGGGCGTCTGAGTGCTCTCGGGGCCATGGTTGCCACCGAGCTGTGGCCACGCGAATTCCGTCCGCTGCAGGAAACCGCGGAGAAGGTCGGCAAACGGGCACTCTTCGGGGTGACCTTGGCCTTCAGCGGTGACCGTGTTTCGCCGGTCAGCGCTCGCATGCAGGAGATCTATGGCGACCGGATGTTCACGCGCGAACAACTGCAGCGCCGTGCCTTGCTGCGGCTTCTGCCGGACCAGATTCTGCAGGAGGAAGCCCAGGCTCAGCTTGCCCGCTACAGCGTGTTGATGAAACGTCAGCCGGATTTCGTGGCGGTGCGTGAAGGTCTGTTGGAGCGCACGTCCCTTGCGCGGATCGTTCTGAAGGCGATCGAGCATGCCGATTATCCCGAACCGCCACTGCTGATTTCGCCGGTGCAATCAGGTCTCAAGGCTGTCCGTCTGGCACGGCTTGCCAAGGCGCACGGCCTGAAGCTGCTTCCCAAGGCGGATCCCTTGCCGGAGACCGAGGATCAGGAAGCGCTGCACGCTCTTTTGCATAACCATTTTGACGGCATGAGCGATCTCAGTTTCGTGGCTGCTATTCCCGGCCGTTCTGACGATCGCCTGCGGCGCGACGAGCCGCGCCGGAAGATTGCAATACGCGAATGCCAGTTTGAGGTTCTTTCCAGCCAGAGGTTCTTTCAGACGCTGGAGAAGAAGGACGTTTTTCTGAACTGACGCCGAACTTTCGCTTAAGGTGCTGGCAGTCAGGCTTTGTGTGATTTGGTTCGGACTTGCGAATTCGGATTGGCCAGTGGGCATGACGAAGTGGTGAAACGAAAAAACGGCCCTGCGGGGTACAGGGCCGTTTTTCGTGGAGGTCCGGAAGAGGGGAGGGGCGGCCCCGCTTCCATGTCCTTAGATATAGGGTTATTTTGCTGGAATGCACGTGATGGGCATCACAAGATGGCGTTTGATCTTGTAATTTCGCGGGCAGCAGCGCTTTTGGCAGGGGTAAGGTGTGGCTGAAATCAAGGATTTTTTAAAAAATAGCTTTTCGCTTGAAGGGCTTGACCCGGAACTGGCTGTCGGCCTGTCGCGCCTTGCAAGGCCGATGAAAATATCGGCTGGCACCATTCTCTTCGAAAATGGCGATCCCGGAAACGGCTGTTACGCGGTTCTGGAGGGCTCGCTCAAGGTATCGCTTTTGTCCGTTGAAGGCGACGAGCAGCTGCTTGCAGTGCTCGGCCCTGGCGATCTTGTCGGCGAACTGGCCCTGCTTGATGGCCGTCCGCGGTCGGCAACGGTCATCTCCCTTAAGGAAGCCCAGCTTGCCTTCATCGACAAGGCCGCCTTCCAGCGGTTTGCCGACGAGAACCCGGCCGTCTACCGGCATATGCTGTCGATCGTCGGCAAGCGGCTGCGGCATGCCAATGATGTGCTGGCGGCACGCTCGTTCCTGCCCTTGCCGGGAAGGGTCGCCCAGACCCTGCTGCAGTTGGCGGAAACCTTCGGCAAGCCGCTCGACGATGGCCGGTTGCTGATCCACTACAAGCTCAGCCAGGCTGATATCGCCAACATGGCAGGTGCCGCGCGCGAAAACGTCAGCCGTGTCCTCAACGACTGGAAGAGGGCAGGCACCATCAGCCGGATTTCCGGCTACTACTGCCTGGAGCAGATGGACTTCCTGGAAAAGGCTTCGACGCTCTAGGAAAACCAGGCTCGAAACGGATGGTCCCGGTCTGCCTTGTTGCAGCCGGGGTTGCCTCAGGCGCTGGTTTCGACTGGCAGTGCCATCTGTGTTCCGGCCAGAATGGATGCCAGCGTTTCGGTATTGAGGCTTTCCAGAAAGGCTTCCGAGGCTCGCGCCATTGCGCCTTTCAGGGCACACCGGGGCAGGAAGGCGCAGACTGTGGGCTCGGGCTTCAGGCAGGCGACGACGCCAAGGTCCGGCTCGATCAGCCGCACGACATCCCCCAGCCGGATCATGTCCGGTGTTTTCGCCAGCCGTATCCCGCCGCCACGCCCGCGCGTCGTCTCCAGATAGCCACCCTTGGCAAGATGAGCGACGATTTTCATGACATGTGATTTGGCAAGGCCAAGCTGCCGCGAAAGCTTGTCGACGGTTTGCGGGTCGTCGGATTGGCCGGTCGCCATCAGAATTCTCAAGGCAAAATCGCTGGCCTGACTGAGGCGCATGGCAGGGTCTCTTTAAACATTCATCTTATATGTTGATTTTAGCGGGTTGCTGTGCCATTTAAAAGATGCATCTTAAATGAATGTTATGGAGGCGGCTATGGAAGCCCCTAACTCCAGTACCAACAGATACAAGCTGAAGAGACGCGAAACGCCGGACCAGGGCGACCGGCTCCGCCGTTACGAGAAGGTCGATGAACAGGCGATCCATGTGATGGTGCATACCTTCTATGGCTGCATTCGCCAGCATCCACGGCTCGGAGGCATCTTCGAGCACCGTCTGGCTGGCCGGTGGGAAGAGCATCTGCCGAAAATGGAAGCCTTCTGGCAATCCGTCCTGATGAAGAACGGCGCCTACAAGGGCAAGCCCGTGCCGGCTCACCTGAAGCAGAAGGAGCTGGTAAGCACGGATTATGGCGAATGGCTCAGTGTCTTCCGGCCCGTGATCCGTGAATTGTTCGTGCCCGACCTCGCAGACGAGATTGTGGCCATTGCCGAACGCATCGCGCAGAGCCTGTGGCTGGCCACCTTCGGAACTCCCGGAGCCAATCCGCCTGCCGAACTGACATCGCAACCCTCTGAATGGAGTGGATCATGCTGGTAACGATTGTCCTGATAGCGGAAGTGCTGGTGTTCGTCTGGTTCACCGTCTTTTCGCTGATGCTTCTGTCCATGTATCTGGATTCGCGCGGCATGCCGCTGCCGAAACTGGATGTTGCCGGCCGCACACTCATCGGCAGCGCGAAACTGGCCTTCATCACCGGTATCGTCGCCCTTTCGGCGATGACAGTCCTTGAAATCCAGGCCTTCAGCTAGAAAGCAACCGAAATGAATACCTCCAACCTCATGCATCGCGGCCTGCCGATCCTGCTGATCTGGGTCGCCGCCCCCATGCCGTTGTGGATCATGGCAATCCTGATGTTTGTCCTTTGACGGTGGACTTGATCCGCAGTTCCTCCTGAGGCTCTCCGATCAACCACTTCTATTCTTGCAGGTGATGACCTAGTCTTCTTGCGAGAATCAGCGGAGGGGCTCAGGCGTGTACGACGAAAAGCCGACAGGCGATCTGACATTGCGCACCATGGCAATGCCTGCCGATACCAATGCCTCGGGAGATATTTTCGGGGGCTGGGTGTTGTCGCAGATGGACCTGGCAGGCGGAATCGCAGCCGGTCAACGGGCCGAGGGACGTGTCGTGACCATCGCGGTCGACAAGATGAAATTCATCCGGCCTGTCCATGTGGGCGACGTGCTGTGCGTTTATGCCGAAGTCCTTCGTGTCGGCAATTCGTCGATGGAAATCAAGCTTGAATCCTGGGCCCTGCGCCATCGCTACGGCCACCGGGAAAAGGTGACCGAAGCGGTCTTCACCATGGTGGCCGTCGATGACGGCGGCAAGCCGCGCCCGGTCCCCAAGCGGGACTGAGCGTCGCGATCTCATCCGATTTGGTTTCCCTAAACTCATCCTGAGGAAGCGCGTCAGCGCTGTCTCGAAGGATGGGCGGCATTCTGATGAGCAAGCGGCCCATCACTCGATACGGGCCTTCGGCCTTCCTCAGGATGGGGCGAGTTGTTGCAGCACGCCTGTATCAAAGAAATTGGCAGAGTGCAGACGTTGTGCACCACACGGGGGTACTCCCGTCAGTGCCTGACGGGTCCGTGCCGGTTGAGAATATCGGCAAAGAGGTCTTCATCGACAGCGCATGTGCAGCCGTTCGCCCACAGTTGAAGCAGTGTTTTCAAACGCTCGGTGCGGGCGGTCTGGCTCAGCGGCGCCTTGTGCCGCGGTAGGCCACCCAGGATGCGTAGGGATTTGATCCGCGCCAGCACGCAGTCTTCAGCGGCCTGGCACCAGATATCCGTTCCGGCAAGCTTGGAGCTCGCCGCCACATGGTTCTCGATCAGATCTGCCGCACGTCCGGCAAAAGGGTCCTGAGACAAAAAATCCTCCATCGGTTGCCCGAGGAGGACTGGCGCATGCAAATTAACCGCTTAGTTGCCGGAAAGCCTCGGTTGAGGGTCTGACCAGCCGCATCCCTGTTGCGGAAACCACCTTGCCCGGAATGGCAGGTTGGCGAGGGCGCCAGCCCTTCTCTTGATGATGGCGCGCTTATGCCATGTCCAATCCGGCTTGGCAAGTCCGCCAGTGCATGGCACATCTTCCTCAAAGGACTAGCTCGGGAGCTCCACAATTGGACCGATCCATGTTGCATCACAGTCGGCCGTTGGTGCCGATCCTGCTCGCCTTTTGTGCCTGCTTCATCGATGTGGTCTGCATTCTCGGCCTGTTTCACACCTTCACGGCATTCATTACCGGAACGCTTGTCGTCTTGTGCACGGAGGTGTTTCACCAGGGGCAAAACGCGGCTCTGAAGGTTTTCGTGCTCGCGGTTTTCTTCGGTTCGACCCTCTTCTGGTTCGTTTCGGTCACTGCACTGGTGCGCAAAAACAGGATTGCCGTCCGGCATCTGTTCGCGCTCGAAGCTTTGCTGGTGGCGGGCTTCATGTTCGTCGCCGGTCTTGGAGATCCGTCAGCCGGAGGACCGTTGTCTGCCGTCACTCTGACGGCTGTCGGGTTTTCGACCGTGGCCATGTCGTTGCAGAACGTCATCATGCTGACCCTGCTCAACAGGCATGTTCCCACGACCATCATGACCGGCAATACGCTGAAGCTTGTGCTCGGCATCGCCGACTATTTCACGCATCCCGAAACGCGGCCCGACAGCCGCTCCCGGATCCGTCACCAGGCCTTCGTCCTGCTGGCTTTCGCGGCCGGAGGTCTTCTGGCGAGTTTCCTGATGACCGTCATGGGGTTCTGGGCGCTTGCGATACCTGTTGCGCTTTTGATGTTGCTGGCAATAGTCCAGCCGGTGCAGGAGCCTCAAGTCGCCTGAAACCGGTGCCAGCTACTCAGGCCCAGCTACTCAGGCCGAAAATTATGCGCCCAAGCCGGGTGCTTCTTCCCTTTGGTGGTGCCGGTCGTAATCGATGCGGCCGTCGACCAGATGGATACGCCGGTCCATTCTGTCGGCGAGATCGATATCATGGGTAACGGCGACAACGGTGGTCCTTTCGGTCTTCACAATGGCCTGAAGACTTTCGAACACCTGTTCCGTCGATACACTGTCGAGACTGCCGGTCGGTTCATCAGCAAGGATCAACTGCGGTGAATTGGCAAGTGCCCGGGCGACAGCGACGCGCTGTCGCTGCCCGCCGGACAATTGCTCCGGGCGGCGGTGAAGAAACTCTTCCAGACCCAGCGCCGCCAGTAGCTCCGTCGCATGGTCGAGTTGGGCCTTGGGACTGCGTTTGCCGAGCCGCTGCATCGGGATCATCACGTTTTCCAGCGCGGTAAATTCCGGCAGCAGGAAATGAAACTGGAAGACGAAGCCGAGTTTTTCCAGGCGAAGATGCGCCATTTCGGCAGATGTCAGCGCATGGGTGGGAAGGCCGTCTATCCGGACCTCGCCGGACGTCGGCCTGTCCAGAAGGCCAAGCAGATACAGAAGCGACGATTTCCCGGAACCGGACGGACCGGTAATGGCAACGAACTCCGCCTCGCCAACCTGAAAGCTGACATCCTGTACCAGTGTCACCGGCACGATGGCCGGCAGGATGCGGGTGAGGTTGCTCGCTTCCAGCAGAACGTGGCCGGGAGCCGTCTGTTTTTCCGGGGAAGGGGTCATGTCGCCCCTCGGATAATGTCGACAGGATTGAGCCGGGCGGCTTTCCTGGCGGGAATGTAGCCGGCGATCCCGGATGAAAACAGCGCCAACAGGCAGGCTATGATGTAGTGCAGGGCGGAAAAATAGATCGGCAGGTGGGTCATCTCCACGTCCTGGGTAAATTCGAATTTGACCGACGCGAGATAGCTCGACAGTCCGAAGCCGAGCGCCGAACCTGCAATAGCGCCCAGGATACCGATCACCAGCCCTTCAAGCACGAAGATCTGCTGAATATCGACTTCCGGAAATCCCAGTGACTTCAGGATCGCGATATCACGCGCCTTTTCGTGCACGATCGTCGAGACGATGTTGAAGATGCCGAAGCCGGCTACCACCAGAATGGCCCCGACAACCGTGTACATGATCACGTTGCGTACGAAGAAGGCCTCCATCAGCCCCTCGTTGGCCTCTTCCCAGGAAACCGCCTTGTAGCCGAGCTGCCGCTCGGCCCGTGCGGCAACCGCGTTGGCTTCGGCGATGGAATTTAGGTGGATTGCGATCGAATTGATGACGTCCGGTTTTTCCAGAAGGATCTGCACGGCTTTCAACGGCGCATAGGCAAGCCCTTCGTCGCTGGTGGTGATGCCGCTGTGGAACAGGCCGACGATCTTGAAGCGCTTGGCGACACCGTTTGCGGATGTCAGGGTCACGGTATCGCCCAGGTCCGCCCCCAGCCGTTCCGCGGCCTTGTCGCCGACAACGAGGCCATTTGACGTCGTGTCTAGGTCCTCGAAGGAGCCCTGGCGCATATCCTCGCCGATCTTGGAGACGGTCAGTTCGCGCTTGGGTTCCACACCAACCAGGGTCATGCCGATGTCCTGTCCGGCATAGCGCAGCACCGCCTGGCCGCTCAGGCGCTGCGCCATCGATCCGTTCACCCAGTCGCGCAGCGAGGCAAGCGCTTCGGTCGGGTTGCGGATGCCGCGAAGGTCTTCCTTCGGCCTGAGACCATGATAGGTGACAGCGTCATAGACCGCACTGGCCGGTTGTTCCGCCGGTGCGCGTTGCTCGTCCAGGATCTCCACATGGGGAATGGCGTCGATCAGTGTTGCGGTAAAATCCCGCTGAGACCCTTCCATGAGGCTCGCCATCGCCACCGAAAATCCGACACCGAGTGCGACGCCAAGCGTTGAGACGATGGTCTGGCGCAAGCGGTTGCGAATGTGGGTGGAGGCGATGCGCAGGAGAAGCATTATGTGCCGTCTCCGGGAACCGGCCTGACCTTCTGTCCTTCTGCCAGATCCGGGTTATAGGGAAAGACGACCCGGTTATCTCCGGTGATCCCCTTCAGCACTTCCGTGGCGCGGGTGCCCTTGATCCCGGTTTCGACCTCCAGCAGAACGATTTTGTTATCCCCATCCAGCGTCAGCAGTTTCGAGCCGTCGAAGGCCGCGGTCGGCAGCAGCAACGCGTCGTCCTTCTCCGAGGTGACGATATTGATCTCGGCTGTCATGCCGATGCGCAGCGGGGTGTCTTCCGGGAGATCGAGATAGACCCGGTAGTTCTTCAGCACCGGATCGCCTTTCGGAGTGATGCTGGCAACTTCGGCCGTCAGTTCCTTTCCCGGAAAGGCATCTGCACGGATCAGCGCCTTGTGACCCTTGGCGACCTTGGGAATATCCTCCTCGTTGACTTCCGCCACCAGTTGAAGGGGGGACGGCTGACCGATCCAGAAGAGAATTTCACCGGGTTCGGCAACTTCCCCCACCGACCCGTCCGCCCTCAGAACCATGCCGTCCATGGGGGCCACGATGACATAGTCGCGCAGCCGTTCCTTCTGGGCCGCCGTAATGGCGTTGATGCGGATCAGTTCGTTCTGGGCCTTGTCGTAAACCTGCTGGCTGACGACGCGGCGCTCCAGCAGTTGCAGCGCACGTTCCTTGTCGGATTGCGCCAGCTCCTGGCGGGCTTCCAGTTCGGCAAGTGTCGCACGGGCATCGCCGCTGTCCAGTTCCGCCAGCTGGTCGCCTTTCTGGACCTGGTCACCCTCGCAGCCGCACAGCGAGACGATCCGCTCACGGATGATGCTGGTAACCTTCGCCCATCGGACTGGTTCGACGACTGCGGTGGCATAGACCACTTCGGCCGCCCGCCCGGTCGTCGGCATCACGGTCTGCACTTCCGGCGGTTTCTTGAACCACCAAAGTGAGCCCGCGACGGCTCCCGCGATCAGCAGTACAAATATCAAAAGTTTCAAAAAGCGCATGGCACACCCTTGCCGGATCTGCCGCCACAATAACGTTTCGAGCGAGGAACGCCATGGCCTGGATCAAACGAGGATGCCTGCGCGCAAAGGCTGGCCGGACGTGTGCCTCAAGAGCGCGATCAGGTGACGCCCTCGTCGAAGATCAGTAATGCGGCGGCTTTTCAATCTGGTGGCCGGGCAGAACGTTCTCCATCAGTTCCGTGACCTGGTCCGTCATGTTGGTGACGAGCCGGTTGAGCCTGTCAAGCTGGCGTCCCTGATCGAAGACGACCGTATTCAGTTCATCAATGGTGTTGAGCGCATGAGCGAGATCGATCTCGAGCTTCTCGATTCGGGCTTCTTTGTCGTCCGCCATTGGTGTCTCCTGCGTCGTCCTGGGGCTATGTGGCTTCTTTCGGCACCCGCCCGATGTCTGTCGAGGCAGGTATATTGCGGCGGCGGCGAAACACCAACTCTCATTGTCGGCGGACTGTGAGTTTGCGCCGGGCGAAGCTGCGCTATATCTATGCGTAATCCTGACAGGGGTCGGGACCTGCAATCCCTAAAGAGGGCTCCATGATCGATCTGTCTGACTTCGAGATCTCCCGCAAATGGCCTGCCAAACACGCTGACCGTATTCAGCTCTATTCGCTGCCGACGCCCAACGGCATCAAGGTTTCGGCGATGCTGGAAGAAACGGGCCTGCCATATGAGCCGCATGTGGTCGATTTCGGCAGCAATGACCAGTTGAGCCCGGAATTCCTGTCGCTCAATCCGAACAACAAGATCCCGGCAATCATCGATCCGCACGGCCCAGGCGGCGAGCCGCTGCCTTTGTGGGAATCCGGCGCGATCCTGATTTATCTGGCGGAAAAGTCGGGCAAGTTCCTGCCGCAGGAGCCGGCAAGGCGCGCCGAAACGCTGCAGTGGCTGATGTGGCAGATGGGTGGATTTGGCCCGATGGCGGGTCAGTTGGGCTTCTTCCACAAGTTCGCGGGCCGGGACTATGAAGACCGTCGGCCCTTCGAGCGATACCGGGACGAGACGAAACGCCTGCTTGGCGTTCTGGATCGGCAGCTGGATGGGCGCGATTTCATCATGGGGAGCGACTATACCATTGCAGATATGGCCTGCTGGCCCTGGGCGCGAAATCTCAACGGATTCTACGAGGCCGGCGAGGTGACCGACTTCGCATCCCATACCAATGTGGTTCGCTGGGTCGACACCTGCATGAGCCGTCCGGCTAGTCAGAAGGCGGTCAACATTCCTTCGCGCGACTAACGTGAAACGGTGTCGATCAGGCCAGGAAGACGACCGAAGTCAGCAAAGCCAGCAGCAGGATGATCACCGCTGCGACCCGCCAGATGGTGCCGTATCTGGAAACCGGGGGAACCTGGGATTCCAGTTCCTGATCGGTCTGGGCTTCCTGAGCGATCGTCCTGTTGAGTTGATCGGCATTCTCATACTGGTCTGCCGCAGCCTGTCGCATACTCTGTGCCATCGGTCCCTCCATGGTTCAGTTCTTGGAAGAAAACCGTCAGAGGCGGCTAAGGTTCCGAAAACCGTGTAAGACGGTCACGCATGAGGACCGGATGCTGACCGGACTACTGCGCTTCAGCCTCTTTCAGTGGTGGGCCGCTGAACTCCGTTTCGATAACGAACTCAACATCATCCCCCACCCCGAGGTTGGAGCCTTCTGGCGGAAGTCCGTAGGACATGCCGAAATCGGACCTTCTCAGCGTACCTGTTGCGGAAAATCCGATCCGAGCCTGTGGGTCGTAAACCGCCAGGCCCGGATAACCGCCGTTGAAACGCACGTCGAGCTCAACTGGCCGCGTTTCACCCCTGAATGTCAGGTCGCCTGTCACGACGGCAGTTTCAGCGCCGGTCAGTTCAATGCTGGTCGAGCGATAGGTGATCTTCGGGTGATCTCCTGCATTCAGCCAGTCCGGGCCAAGCAGCATGTCGCGAAAGCCATCAGGTGGCGTTGCGGTCAGATGCAGGGATGCGACGTTTATGTCGACGCTCAGGCTGGCGTTGGCCGGATCAGCGGGATCGAGTTCCAGCGCGGCGTCAAAGTCAGCAAAGGACGCGCTGTAGTACGAAAAGCCGAGGTGATTTGCCCGGAATATGAGCGTCGAATGGAATTTGTCGATCTTGTAACTGCCTGCCGGTAGAGCCGTCGCGGCGTCACCTGCATTTGCAGCAAGTGATGGCAACAGCACCGCTGCGACACCGCAAAGTACAGACAGAAAACGAAGTCCCGGGGACAGTGGCATAGTGGTTCCTCTATTGACCGGTAGTTGGAAACAGCGGTGTGTTCAGGCCGATTTCAGGTGCAGCCGTGGCTGATTTACCTGTGGCCATAGCCAGTGGTTTTGCCGCTCGTCCATCAGGCAATCAAAAGATACCGACCAGTTGGTATGTTGTCAATCTTGCGACCCTGATCTGTCGCCGGGCGAGGCGGGTGTTGGGCTTTGGCATCTAACAAAGCCTTGACCATGCGGGAGCAGCATCAAGGCTGGTAAAATCTCCCGCGGCGATGGTTTGACCCAGTGTATTGATCGCACCGAGGGCCACACGGGTAAATGATCCGCCAAGACTGATCCGCCGCACGCCAGCGTCTGCGAGTTGTTCGAAGGACAGACCCGTTGCACCTTGCCCGATGACATGGTTGACCGGAGCAGGTACCGATGCGCAGACCGTCCGTATGGCTTCAAGATCAGGTAGGCCCGGGGCGTAGACGACGTCTGCCCCTGCTTCGGCAAAAGCGGACAGACGGCGAAGAACCTCATCGAGGTCATAGGCTCTCTTGCCGAGACCATCGGCGCGAGCCGTCAGGACGATCCCGGACTTCCGGACCTCCAAGACAGCGGCCTGAACGCGCTCGAGAGCTTCGGAATATGGTCTTATACGACCGGGATTTGACGTGTCGCGGTCTTCTATCGAGATGCCGGCAAGCCCGGCTTTCGCGGCACGTGTGACCGTCTCCGCGACGCCTTCCGGTGTGTCTGCAAAACAGTCTTCGCCGTCCAGGGTGACGGGAAGGCCAGTTGCACGGGACAATGCCGATGCGTGGTCGATCGCTTCCTGCCTGGAAATTTGCCGGGAACTATCGCGCCGGCCTGTCGTAAAGGCATATCCCGACGACGTGGTGGCCAGAGCCTTGAAGCCGCAGTGCGCCAACAGCCTGGCGGATACGGCATCCCACGGGTTGGGCACGATAAAGCACCTGGTCTCGTGCAGTTCTCGAAAGACATTGGCTGGGCTGGACATTTGAAGGATGCGCGAAGAGCAGGGCTAGCTTGTACCGATATGAAAACACAGAGGTGGCAAGAAGGGCAAGCGCTTCCGTTGGTTGAGTTGCTGTTCAGTTTTCTCGAAACCACTGCCGCCTCCCGTGCCGCAAGGTGGCACAAGCGCGAGATGATGGGTGGCCAAGAAAAAAGGGCGGTCCGAAGACCGCCCTTTCTGCAAAGCTTGTGAGCTTTGGGCTTCTTGGAAGCCCATGCCGCCTCCCGTGCCGCGAGGCGGCACAAGCATGAGATGATGGGCGGCCAAGAAAAAAGGGCGGTCCGAAGACCGCCCTTTCTGCAAAGCTTGTGAGCTTTGGGCTTCTTGGAAGCCCATGCCGCCTCCCGTGCCGCAAGGCGGCACAAGAATGAGATGATGGGCGGCCAAGAAAAAAGGGCGGTCCGAAGACCGCCCTTTCTGTAAAGCTTGTGAGCTTTGGGCTTCTTAGAAGCCCATGCCGCCCATACCGCCCATGTCGCCACCCGGCATTGCCGGAGCGTCTTTCTTCGGCAGTTCAGCAACCATGGCTTCGGTGGTGATCAGCAGACCAGCGACGGAAGCTGCGTCCTGCAGAGCAGTACGGACAACCTTGGTCGGGTCGATGATGCCAGCTTCGATCATGTTGACGAACTGTTCGGTCTGAGCGTTGAAGCCGAAGGACGGATCGTCGTTTTCCTGGATCTTGCCAACAACGATGGAGCCTTCGACACCAGCGTTTTCAGCGATCTGACGGATCGGAGCTTCCAGAGCGCGCAGGACGATCTTGATACCAGCTGCGATGTCGGCGTTGTCGGAGGCCAGGCCTTCGACTGCCTTCTTGGCGCGCAGCAGAGCGGTACCGCCACCCGGGACGATGCCTTCTTCAACGGCAGCGCGGGTTGCGTTCAGAGCGTCGTCGACGCGGTCTTTTTTCTCTTTCACTTCGATTTCGGTCGCACCGCCAACGCGGATAACGGCAACGCCGCCTGCGAGCTTTGCAAGACGCTCCTGGAGCTTCTCACGATCGTAATCGGAAGTGGTTTCTTCGATCTGAGCCTTGATCTGGGAAACGCGGCCGTTGATGTCGTCCTTGGAGCCAGCACCGTCAACGATGGTGGTGTTTTCCTTGGTGATGGACACCTTCTCGGCGGTGCCGAGCATGTCGAGGGTCACGTTTTCCAGCTTGATGCCGAGATCTTCGGAGATAACGGTGCCGCCGGTCAGGATCGCGATGTCTTCCAGCATGGCCTTGCGGCGGTCGCCGAAGCCCGGAGCCTTGACAGCAGCAATCTTCAGGCCGCCACGCAGCTTGTTGACGACGAGGGTAGCAAGTGCTTCGCCTTCAACGTCTTCAGCAATGATCAGCAGCGGACGGGAAGACTGAACAACAGCTTCCAGGATCGGCAGCATGGCCTGCAGGTTGGAAAGCTTCTTCTCGTGCAGCAGGATGTACGGCTTTTCCAGGTCAGCCATCATCTTGTCAGCATTGGTGACGAAGTAAGGAGACAGGTAGCCGCGGTCGAACTGCATGCCTTCAACGACTTCGAGTTCGGTTTCGAGGGACTTTGCTTCCTCGACGGTGATCACGCCTTCGTTGCCGACTTTCTGCATGGCTTCGGCAATGTCCTTGCCGACCTGCTCGTCGCCGTTAGCGGAGATCGTGCCGACCTGTGCAACTTCACCAGAGGTGGTGATGGTCTTGGAAGCAGCGGTCAGAGCCTTGACGGCTTCAGCAGCAGCAAGATCAACGCCGCGCTTCAGGTCCATCGGGTTCATGCCGGCTGCAACAGCCTTGGCGCCTTCCTTGACGATGGCCTGAGCCAGAACGGTCGCGGTGGTGGTGCCGTCGCCAGCGATGTCGTTGGTCTTGGAAGCCACTTCGCGCACCATCTGGGCGCCCATGTTTTCGAACTTGTCTTCCAGTTCGATTTCCTTGGCAACAGACACACCGTCCTTGGTGATGCGCGGTGCGCCGAAAGCCTTGTCGAGAACGACGTTACGGCCTTTCGGGCCGAGGGTCACCTTGACGGCGTTTGCGAGGGTGTCGACACCACGCAGCATGCGCTCGCGTGCGTCGGAGGAGAATTTTACTTCTTTAGCAGACATGTGATCGTCTCACTCTTTTGGAACAGGTTGAAATCAGAAGCGGTTCGCGGCTGGTTACGCGATCACGCCCATGATGTCGGATTCCTTCATGATCAGGAGGTCTTCACCGTCGATCTTGACTTCGGTGCCGGACCACTTGCCGAACAGAACGCGGTCACCAGCCTTGACGTCGAGCGGAACGATCTCGCCGTTGTCCTTGCGGGCGCCGGTGCCGATGGCGATGATTTCGCCTTCCTGCGGCTTTTCCTTAGCGGTGTCCGGAATGATGATGCCGCCAGCAGTCTTTGCTTCAGAATCTACGCGGCGAACGACGACACGGTCGTGCAGTGGACGAAATGCCATAACACTGTTTCCTCTCATGAGCGCGCCCCACGCAATAGGCAGCGCGCGAGACATGAACATTGGGTTGCGTTGCACGGAAGGAAATTGCCTCCCGTCACCAATTAGCACTCCTTAACAGCGAGTGCTAACAGCGCCATGGATTTATGTAGCTGTGCTCAGCTTGTCAATGCTTTGTGACGAGAATTTAATCGCAATCGGTCGCGTTGCGCCTATGGGGTAGTCAACAGACCGGGGAGGCGGAATTATGGCGTCGCTGCTACTGCGTCAGCGGGCCCGGTTCAATTCGCGCCGGAAACACTGAAAGGCAGTGTAAAGGCGTTCGTTTTGCCGCCGATTTCGTCGGTGAAGCTCGTTTCCAGCTGGTAGTCGCCAGCCGGCAGGCCGCTGAACTGAAAGGTGAGGGCCGCGGAAAGCTCACGCTGCTTGGACCGGCCGCTGCCGGAAAAGGTCGCGAAGTTCTCCTGTTCGGCCAGAACCTGGCCGGATTTGGTCAGCAGTCTGTAGTCCGCGGTCAGCTCATAGGCATAACCGCCTTCGGTTTCCTGAAAGCCGTAACCGACCGGTTCCGCGTAGACAGACAGCGCTTCACCATCGGCAAACGTCGCATCAGCGCGCGGTGTATATGCGCCATATCCGGTGCTCGGGCTGGAAGCGAAGGTTGCAGCCGTGAAGGAAAGACCGGCAGCCGCCCATGCCAGGTCATAGGCATCAAGGGCGTTCTGGAAAGCTTCTGGAGGGCTGGCGGGGGATTGAGCCTGCGCGGACAGTTGCCCCGCAGACAGTCCGGTTGCAATCAGAACAGCAGACAGCGTCTGCCGAAAAGCACATTTTCCCACCAGCATCATCTATATCCCCGCACGCCTTTAAATCTTGTCGTTTTCAGCGATTTTGCCGATATAAACCGACTTGTCCGATTAAACAAGGCAATGTGTGCGGCGCGGTAAACGCCGGATTTAGCTGTACTCTACTCGTTATCCGCGAAAGTAGAAAACCCGATTGCGGTTAACGTGTCGCAGGTCCGGGCATTTACATGCTGCGGGCTGTCCAGGACTGGCGCTTGCGGTAGATGGTGGAAGGGCTGATCTCGAGGGCCGCTGCCGCCATGGCGATGTTGCCGTCAAAGGCATCAAGAGCGTCTTCGATGATACGCCGCTCCTGAGCCCAAAGCGGCTCGATGGTTCCGAACGGCCGGCTTGGCGGCGCCACGCGAGATCGCTCGCGGGAGAGGTCGATCAAGGTGCCCGGCCGGCTGCTCTGGTCGCGAATGATCAGCGGCAGCATGTCGTAGGTGACAGCGGCACCGTCATTCATGACAACGATCTGCCGGATGGTGTTCTCAAGCTGGCGGACGTTGCCCGGCCAGGGATAGGAAATGATCCGCGCTTCCGCGTCCGCATCAAATCCTCTGAAACCGCGCCGCTCTTCCGCCGAATAGCGTTCAAGGAAGGTTTCGGCGAGCGGCAGGATATCGTCGCGGCGCTCTCTGAGAGGCGGCATGTGGATCGGCAGCACGTGCAGCCGGTAGTAAAGGTCTTCGCGGAAGCGGCCGGCGGATATTTCCTGAACCGGGTTCCGGTTTGTGGCGCAGATGATGCGCGCGTCCACCTTGCGGGTATGTGTGTCGCCGAGGCGCTGGAACGTTCCCGTCTGCAGGAAGCGCAACAGCTTGCTCTGCAGGAGAAGGTCCATCTCGCCGATCTCGTCCAGGAACAGCGTGCCGCCATCGGCCTGTTCGGCCGCGCCCGCACGGTTGTCTGCAGCTCCGGTAAAGGCGCCGCGCACATATCCGAAGATCTCGCTTTCAATGAGGTCCCGCGGAATGGCAGCGCAATTCAAGGTGACGAAACGGTTGGACCGGCGCTCGGATAATTCGTGAACCGCAGCAGCGCACAGCTCCTTGCCCGTTCCGGACTCCCCGGTGATGAAGACCGGGGCCTGCGACGGCGCCATGCGACCGATCTGGTCGTGGATGTCGCGCATCTGGGCGGAGGTGCCCACCAGGCGGTTCGTTCCGGAGCTTTCGGTTCTGATGTGTGCGGCGCGAAGCGGAGGTGCGGATAGCTCCGGCATTGAAACAACAGGCTGAACATTCTGCGGTGCTGCGGGAGCGACCGGTTGAACGGGCCTTCTTTGTTTCAGCTGGAAGGAAATCTTGGACGCAAGCGCATCGAGCGAGAAGGGTTTGGTCAGGAAGTCATGGGCCCCGGCGCGCATCGCGCTGACGGCCCGCGAGACAGACCCCTTGGCCGAAACCGCGATGATGACTGCCTTGGGACAGCGGACCGCATAAGCTTCCAGGGCTTCGTCGCCACCGATGGTTTCCAGATCAATGATCAGAATGTCGGTGGTCTTGTCTGCAAGATCCTGCAGGCAGGACGAGGATTCCGTGTACAGGATGGGGTCCGTACAGGCATGAGACAGCTTGGCGCAGACCGCAGAGGTGCGGGCAGCCTCGGAGGCCGTTGCGTCAAGTACGCGTACTATAACAGGCAGCTCTTTGCCCTCTTTACTCCCCATTGCTGGGTAACTCCCATCGCTGGATACGGGTCATTCGAATATCGAAAGATTCGTCAATTTGATAATTCTCCGAACAGGGTAAACAAAGCGTTGTCAGAAGACGCAAATTGCAGTCGATCTTCGCTTTCGGCACAGAAAAGGGCCGAAGTGAGCAAAATATTCCAGCTCAGGCGGTGTGTCGTGGATATGCCGAAGGCCGGTCAAACCGGAGAAATCAAAGGCCCGCCAACAGGTATCCTGCCAGCAAACTCGCAAGGCAGAGGGCGAACACCAGCCATAGGTCAACGGGATGTGCCAATGCGCGTTGCAGCTTTTGGAAGCCTTCCGGAAGGCCGGTTCTATCCGGTGCGTTGGTTCCGGTGCGCAAGGCGCGTGCCGGCGGCCGGAAGGCATCATGCTCGTGCAGGGTTCCCGACACGCCACCTGTTTCAAGGTGCGGATGAGCCATCTTTTCCGGCGCGAAGTGTTTACCGGCCAGGTCCCCGTCTGGCACGTCTTTGGTGGCAAGGTCTGCTGCACAATCCGGCAACGACCCGGCGTGCGCCGGTTGGAACTCCGGCGCATAGCTGCCTTTGGGAATGGTGATGCGCACGGGGTCGTTGGCACCGGAGCCGGCATAGTATTTCTCTAGCCTGCGCCGCAGCCGGGCGGCCTCGACACGCACGATAGGGTCCGTCACCGGATTGAAGTCTTCCGGCCGCCCGAGCGCTTCGACCGCGATCGTATAACCTTTGATCTTTTCCTGTTGTCTGTTCAGCGTGGCATGCACGACAAACCCCAGGAAGGCGCGCAGTTGGGGCGCGGACTGGAATTCGGAGCTTTTCAGGGTGTTGATGAGCGCGGCCTTGATCTGCTCCTCGCAGGGAGGCTGCTCCTGCACAGTGTTCGGGGCCGCCGCTTCACCTGACTTGAGAGAAGTTGAGGCCTCGGGTGTGGGGCGGTCCTTGGCAGGCTTGTCTATCTTCGCATCCGGCGCTTTGTCGCGCGGTGCCCGATATGTCGTTTGTTCGGCTGCATGCATATCAGCCTCCTGCTAGACCTGTTGACTGATCCGTCGTGAAGTAGCTTCCCTTACGTAAATTTAGACGAAGTACTACCGAATGCAACGGTCAAAAAGTCATGGGGACGTCATTGCCCGGTGCGTCCACCGGGTGAGTGGGAGACTTGTGGTTGTGAGCTGTTTGAGACACTGTGAACGCTGCGTGAGGAGCGAAAACCGCCGAAATACCGTGACGCATCAACCATAGTCGGGGACAAGTCACGGATTCCATACCGCAAGGCGGTTGTAGATTCGGCCACGCATGGTTCTTAAGGCATGATTAACCAGTAACTTTTGATTCGCGTTGGAACTTTCGAATACCATGGGGCGGACAGGGACCATATTCGTAGCAATTTGCATGGCCGTGATCGCGCTGTCGTCTGCGACAGTTCTGGTCTTCCAGTTCGGACGGCCGTTCGGCGAAGCTGTTTCCCTGTCGCTTGCGCTCATGTGCACCATGATCCTGATCCACCTGCTGATCGGTCGTGCACGCGACCGCGGCGCGGTGAGCGAAGCGGTCGACCGTCTTGAAGAGCGCATGGCGGATCTGGACGAGGATGTCGGCAATCTCGAAGGCAGGCTCACGGGCATGGAACACACCATGCCGCGCCGTACCCGCGCCGAAATCGACCCTCTGTTTGCTGAAGTTGAAGTTCTTGGCACCTTGGTCAAGCAGATGGCCGAGGCCATGTCCGACCTTGAAGCGAGGGTCGAGGACCAGCAGGCCATCGCGCCGCCGCCGCAGATGCCAAGCCTGCCGCGTTATCAGCAGCCCCAGGAAACCTACCAGGAAGAACGCCGGTCCACCTATCAGGCACCGCAGAACTGGCCTCCGGTTCAGCAGCCTGCGCAGGCCCCGCAGCGCCAGCAACACGCCCCGGCGTCCTTTTCCCATGAAACGAACAACGGCATGCAGGAGCCCTATACGCCAGCGGCTGCACCGCGCCGGGACATGAACGATTTCGATCGACGCTATGGTGTGCACGCGCCGCGTCTCGAGGATAAGCTGGGTCATGTTCCGGTCAAGGAACAGCCGAACCACCAGCAGCAGGATTACGCATTCGAACTGCCGGATGAACCCGACCAGCGCCTTGCCGCACGTACCGCGATGCCGGCCGAAAAGCCGAAGCCGAACATGGCCATGCGCGAACTGATCACGTCGGCACTCAATGCCAACCGGGTGGAGCTCCACCTGCAGCCGATCGTGACATTGCCGCAGCGCCAGGTGAAGTACTATGAAGCCTTCACCCGCCTGCGTGACAACGGTGGCAACCTGATCGAAGCATCGGCCTTCATTCCGGAAGCGGTTCTCTCGGGCCAGATAGCCCGTATCGACAATCTGCTGCTGTTCCGCTCTATCCAGGTCGTGCGCCGCCTGACCTCGCGCAATCGCAATGCCATCCTGTTCTGCAATATCTCGTCGCAGTCGCTGGTTGACGAAACCTTCTTCCCCGGCTTCCTGGAATTCGTGAAGGCGAACCAGGATCTGGCCGATGTGCTTGTGTTCGAATTCTCCCAGGACGATGTCGCCCACATGGGCGGGATGGAGCTGGAAAGCCTGAGTTCGCTGTTCGAAGCCGGGTTCCGCTTCTCCGTCGACCAGATCGCGGACATGAAGATGGACTTCAACTCCCTGGCTGGCCGGGGTTTCAAATACGGCAAGCTGCACGCCGACTATCTCATCGGGCGCCGCGAAGCCAAACACGGCCACATCCATCCGTCCGATTTCGGCGACCTGCTTCATCGCTATGGCATGCAGCTGATCACTGATCATGTGGAAACGGAATCCCAGGTGCTGGAGCTGCTCGACTACGACGTCAAGCTTGCTCAGGGCAACCTGTTCTCGCCGCCGCGCCCGGTGCGTGCGGAAGTGCTGCAGGGCGCACCTGCACCCGGCCCGAGACGCTCCGCCGCCGGTTGATCAGCGCAAGGCGCTTCCGCGTTCCCGAAACGATAACCTGCTTCGATATTTCAGCTGCTGAGAACCGGCGGAGCAGCCATGACAGTGGTCTGCCGCCGTATGACAAAAGCAGGCGGCTTAAGGGCTTTTCCGCTCGGCGTCATTCGAGTGCCGACCTGGTTCCCCTGTGTCACCCCGGACAAGCGGATCGCAATGCCTTATCTCGAATGCACGTTGTCTGCCTTGAAGGCTGTTCCCAAGCCCGAGCAGTGATGGTCGCACTTCAGTCTGGCAGGCAAAATCACAAACGCCCCGGTTTGAGCCGGGGCGTTTGTCATTGAGGCAATGTTGCTGGAGGTTTGGGGCTAACCCTGCTTCGGGCCGACGGTCACCACTGTCGGAGCCTTGTCGGCCAGCAGGCGTTTGGCCACCCGTTTGACGTCGTCCAGCGAAATAGCCTCGATCTCGCTGTTGCGGCGGTCGAAATAGTCGATCCCGAGTTCCGCATTCTGCAGAGCGACCAACTGCCGGGCAATCTTGCCGGAACTGTCGAAGCGCAGAGGGTAAGAGCCGGTCAGATACTGTTTGGCAGACTGCAATTCGTCTTCGCTCGGTCCGGTCTCGGCCATGCGACTGATCTGTTCCAGCATGATCTTCACCGTCTCGTCCGCCCGGTCTGCCTTGGTCGCAGCATTGGCGATCAGAAGGCCCGTGTGTGCGTAAGGAGAAAGAGATGTGCCGGCGCCGTAGGAAAGCCCACGCTTTTCCCGCACTTCTTCATACATCCAGGAGGTGAAGGTACCGCCACCCAGAATGTGGTTCATCACAAAGGCGGCCTGATAGTCCGGATCGTCACGTGTCAGCCCGGGCAGACCGAGCAGGATTGTGGTTTGCGGTACCGCCAGCTGCTGGTTTACCCCGGTTCCGAACTCCGGTTCGAAATCGGCAATCTGCACCAGCTGTCCTTCCTCCTGCAGAGGAGCAAAGACCTTGTCGAGAATTCCGGCGAGGGTTTCAGCATCGATGGCGCCGACGACACCGATGATCAGCCCCTTGCGCGCGAGAAGCTTGCCCTGCTGGCTTGCAAGATCATCCGCGTTCAGGCCGGCCAGTGTTTCGGCGGTGCCAAGCGTTGGCCGGGCGTAGGGGTGATCACCGAACATAGCTTCGGCAAGGGCTCTTCCGGCAATCGCATCCGGATCGCTTTCGTTGCGTCGCGCCCTTTGCGACAGCTGGGCCTTCATCCGCTCCACCGGGGCTTCGTCGAAGCGCGGCTCGTTCACGGCGAGGGCCAGGAGGTTACTCGCCTCGTCAAGGGTGGGCGTCAAGGTCCGCAAGCTGCCGTAGAACCGGTCCTTGCCGGTGCTGAAGTTGATGCTGATGGCAAGTTCTTCCAGCTTGGCCTGGAAGGTCTCGGAATCCATTTCACCCGCGCCTTCGTCCAGCGTCGCGGCGAGCAGGCGCGTCAGACCTTCCTTTCCGACAGGGTCCTGCGCGGAGCCGCCATCGAAGGAAAAATCGAGCGCAATGATGGGCACGGTATGGTCTTCTACCAGCCAGGCTGTGATGCCTTTGGGGCTGGTGACTTCCTGGATCTCGACGGCCTGTGCCAGCCTCATCAGGCCAAGCAGGGCAACAAACGACAAAGCGAGGGCGGAGACCGGACCGCGCAGGGAGAAGAGGGTGTGTGCCATGATCAGGACTTGTCCTTCGTCTGGGGCGCATCGGATTGGGCGGCATCCGGCACGACTGGCGGTTCCATGCGCAACTCTCCGACCACGGGGAGGCCGGCGAGATAAGTGCGGGCCGCATCCAGGACATCTTCAGGGGTGACAGCCTGCACCTGAGAAGGCCAGGTCTGGACGTTTTCGATCGTTTGGCCCGTGGTCAGGGCACCGCCGAAAAGGCGTGCCAGGCCGGATTGGCTGTCCTGGGCGTAGATCGCGCTGGCGACCATGCTGTTTCGGGCGCGTTTGACTTCTTCTTCCGTGACGCCGGTCTCGAGCAGTTTCTGAAGTTCGGTCGCTATCAGCCGCTCCATGTCTTCCAACGTGTAACCGGGGCGCGGCACGGCGTAGAGACCGAAGCGGCCGTTATCAAGGGCGCTGCCCTGATAATAGGCGCCGGCGCTGAGGGCGGCTTCCTGGTCGAGAACCAGTGCCTTGTGCAGGCGGCTGGAGGGCCCTTCGCCCAGAATATACGACAGTATGTCCAGCGCCTCGGGCGTCCGGCCTTCGCCGGTGGTCTGGCTCGGCACGATCCAGATCTGCGACAGGGACTCCTGGCGCACCCGCGGATCGGAAACGGCAATGCGTCTTTCACCCGCAAGCGGCGGTTCGGCCGGCCGGAGGCGTTCTCCAGGCTCTGCGCGCCGGGCAACCTTGCCGTAGGTTTCCTGCGCAAGCTTGCGAACCGCATCAACGTCCACATCACCGGCAATTACCACCACCGCATTGTTTGGCGTGTAGAACCGGTCGTAGAAGGCGATCGCTGCTTCCTTGTTGAGCGCTTCGATTTCGCTCTGCCAGCCGATGACGGGTGAGCCGTAGGGGTGGTTGACGAAGGTGATGGAATTCAGCGCTTCCTGCAGCCGGGAACCGGGTTCACTGTCGACCCGCATGCGCCGCTCTTCCAGAACCACGTCTCGTTCCGGCGTCACGACTTCGTCGCTCAGAACCAGGTTCTCCATCCGGTCGGCTTCCAGCTTCATCATGAGCGGCAGATGCTGCTTGGCGACTTTCTGGAAATAGGCGGTGTAGTCGGTGCTGGTGAAGGCGTTCTCCTGGCCACCACGATCGGCAACCATCTTGGAGAATTCTCCGTTAGGATGGTCGTGAGTACCCTTGAACATCAAATGTTCGAGAAAATGCGCAACACCTGACTGACCTTCCGGTTCATCGGCGGAACCGACCTTGTACCAGATCATGTGGGTGACAACCGGCGCCCGGCGGTCCGGGATGACCACCACCTGCAAACCGTTATCCAGCGTGAAGCTTTCAAGGTTCGGCGCAATCATGAGGTTTCCTGCCGTTGCCGGCGCGGAAAAGGCACTTCCCGGCACAAGGGCCATGCCACCGCCCAGCAGGAGCGCAGGCATCAGCACAAGGCCGATGGAGCGCTTCAACCGCCGCACGGGGGATGTCTTGTCGTGCTTCGAGGACGATGGGTTCACGTGCAACTCCCGTTCTTTGTCGTTCGAACAGCATGCGCTTCAACCAGGTGCGGGAAAAGCGCAAAGCCGGGCAATTTCATGGTGGCCAACAAAAAAGACCTCCGGACCTATCCTCCATATAGGAGGTGCGGTCCGGAGGTCCCGTTACAATTTTGTCATCTGCCTTTCGGACCCTGAAGTCCGGTCACTGAAGAGATCAGTTACAGAAGTTCTGGTCGCCTTCCAGGCAGCGCGGATCGAGCGGCTTGGAGTCGTACTCGTCGTAATTCGTCGGCTTGCGCTTTTTCTTCACCACTTCCGGCATCGGTGCATCCGGAGAAGGCGTGCTGTAGCCGGTGGGCGGATCGGTCAGGTAGCGGCGTGCGGACAGGCCATTCTGCTCGATACCTGCCTGCTGGGACCGCAACTGCTGCAGGCGCTCCCATTCGGCCCGCTGTTCTTCACGTGTCAGCTTTCCACCTTCGGTAATCTCGTTGAAGCGGCGCTCCGCGTCGAGATCGCGATTCTGACCGGTAACACCGGTAATCTTGAAGCCGCGCATCTGTTCCGGGGTCAGCGCTTCGCTGTTCATGCTGCCGGTCTTGCCGGAGCTGGCATAAAGCTGCTTCAGTTCGGTCAGCTGTTCGTTTTCACGCTGCTTCGGCCAGTTCTGATCGTTCACACCGGCAACATTCGTTTCCGGTTCGGGAAGGTTCGTCGGCTCTGCGGGCATGGCCAGCGGTCCGCGAGGTTTGTACTCGATCTGCTTTTCGTTCGGATCGACGGCGCCAAGGCCTTTCATCACGGTGTCGACAAGGGCGACATCCGGTGCCTGGCTCGTGCCATCCGCTGCCTGGCATGCGGCCAAACCGGCCAGAAGCACCAGCACTGCAGAATTCTTTACAAACCCAACTAACGTCCGCACTGCGCAGACCCCTCGATTTCTCATAAAAAACAGCCGGCAGCACTCCGCCCGCGATCAGTCGTTGTCCAGCCTAAACCATTATTTTGCGGCTGAATTAGGACCATCTCGGAAACTGTCATACAGGAGACCGACGACGCCCGCAACGATCCACACATCTGCCAGGTTGAACACGTACCAGGAGAACGTGCCGACGTGGAAATGGACGAAGTCGACGACGGCACCATAGGTCAGTCTGTCGATCCCGTTTCCGATCGCCCCGCCAATGACCAGTGCCAGGGCGAGGGCCACCAGGCGTGACTGGCAACGCGCCGACCAGACCCACAGGCCAATCGTGACTGCAATCGTCACACCGGCCAGAAGCCAGCGGCCCAGGTCGCTGTTCTGCTGGAACAGGCCATAGGAAATACCCCGGTTCCAGACCAGAACGATCTCGAGAACCGGCAGAAGATCGACCGGTCCGTTGCGGGCAAGATCGAAGCCGTAAACCAGCCAGAGCTTGCTGCCCTGGTCGATGACAACACAGACAAGCGCGATCAGAAGCACAAATGTGCTGAAACGGCCCCAGAGAAGGGGCCGTTTCGTATTGTTGGAAGAGGTATCCTGTTGCGTCATCGTGACCGGGAACCCTGCCGCTCAGGCCGCAGCATGGGCAGCGTCCCATTCACGCAGGGCGGCAGCATCGCGAAGGGTCACATCCGGATAATCCGGATCGGATCCCACTTCCGGCAGGATCTTCCAGGAGCGGGCGCATTTGGTACCCTCGGCAAGGCCGGGCACGACAGCTACACCCTTGGTGTCGCCGAGCGTGAACGCGCCTTCCGGTGCCGGTTCGCTGCTGAGCGTCAACTGGCTGGTGATGGCGATGTCCGCCATGTCCTTGCCCTTGAGCGCGTCCATCAGTTCCGCATCGGTGACATGCACGACCGGGTGAGCTTCCAGCGAGGAGCCGATCCGCTTTTCACGGCGTTCGATTTCCAGCGCGCCGGTGATCACGCGGCGAACCGTCTTGATCTTCGCCCACTTGGCGGCCAGTGCATCGTCACGCCATTCGGCCGGAACAGTCGGGAACTGCTCCAGATGAACGCAGGCCTCCTCGCCGTAACGGGAGGTCCAGGTTTCGTCCATGGTGAACGGCATCATCGGTGCGAGCCAGGTCACCAGGCAATCGAACAGCTTGTCGATCACGAAGAGCGACGCCTTGCGGCGCACGGACGAAGCCGCATCGCAATAAAGCGCGTCCTTGCGGATGTCGAAATAGAAGGCCGACAGTTCCACCGTCATGAAAGTGAACAGCTGGTGGAAGACCTTCTTGTAGTCGAACTCCCAGTAGGCTTCACGGATCATCTTGTCGAGTTCGACCAGCCTGTGCAGCATCAGCCGCTCCAGCTCAGGCATGTCGGCCAGTGCTACTTCTTCACCGGTGGCATGGCCAAGCGAACCCAGCATCCAGCGCAGCGTGTTGCGCAGTTTGCGGTAGCTGTCGACGCTGGTCTTGATGATCTCCGGCCCGAGGCGCTGGTCTTCCCAATAGTCGGTGGAGGCCACCCACAGGCGCAGGATGTCGGCGCCATACTGCTTGATGACGTCCTGCGGGAACACCTGGTTGCCGAGAGACTTCGACATCTTGCGGCCGTCTTCGGCCATGGTGAAGCCATGGGTCAGAACGGCGTCGTAAGGTGCATGACCGCGTGTACCGCAGCTTTCCAGCAGCGAGGAATGGAACCAGCCGCGATGCTGGTCGGAGCCTTCAAGGTAAAGGACATAGTCCTTGCCGCCGTCGGTCTTGCGCTTGGGTGCGAGATCTTCGCGCTGTTCCAGAACGAACGCATGTGTGGACCCACTGTCGAACCAGACATCCAGGATGTCACGGACCATGTCCCACTCGTCTGCCTTGTAGTCGTTGCCCAGGAAACGCTCCTTGGCGCCATCCGCAAACCAGGCGTCGGCACCCTCCGCCACGAAGGCATCGAAGATGCGCTTGTTGACGGCTTCGTCCTTCAGGACTTCAGAAGTTTCCTTGTGGATGAACACGGTGATCGGCACACCCCACGCGCGCTGGCGCGAAAGGACCCAGTCCGGCCGGTTCTCGATCATGGAGCGCAGACGGTTCTGGCCGGCACCCGGCACGAAGCGTGTCTCGTCGATGGCGTTCAGTGCCCGCGTGCGCAGCGTGTCGCCTTCGCCGGACAACTGCTTGTCCATGTAGACGAACCACTGCGGCGTGTTGCGGAAGATCACCGGCTTCTTGGAACGCCAGGAATGCGGATAGGAATGCTTCAACCGGCCGAGACCGATCAGGTTGCCGCTTTCCTTCAGCTTTTCGATCACGGCCTTGTTGGCCTTGCCCTTCTCGCCCTTGTGCGTGATGACTTCGCAGCCTTCGAAGCCAGGCGCATCCTTGGTGTAGAAGCCGTCATCGGCAACAGTGAAGGGGATCGCGGTGTTGATGCCGCGTGCTTCGAGATCTGCCCGTTTGGTCATCCAGATTTCAAAGTCGTCCGTGCCGTGGCCGGGTGCCGTGTGCACGAAGCCGGTACCGGCATCGTCGGTCACATGGTCACCGTCCAGCAGCGGCACGTCGAATTCGTAGCCGCCGAGATCGAGCCCGGCCAGCGGATGGGCGCAGGTGAGAAGGCTTAACTCATCGGCTTCAACTGCACGTACGCAGGAGAAATCGGTAATGCGGGCGTTCTTGAACACTTCGTCTGCAAGGGCATTCGCCAGGATCAGCTTGTCGCCCTTCTGGACCCAGTTGTCGTCCGGCAGTCCGTCCTGCGTGACCTCGTAGAGGCTGTAGTCGATGCGCGAGGAATAGCTGATGGCGCGGTTGCCCGGGATGGTCCAGGGGGTCGTCGTCCAGATGACTACAGATGCTGCTTCTTGCTTGAGGTCAGGAGCAGACATGTTGGGGGACGTTACTGCTTCACCAGCGCTTAGATCGGTGATTTCAATTTCAGGAACTTGAACTTTGTTCTTGACCGGGAACTTCACCCAGATCATGTCGGACTGGTAGTCCTGATACTCGATCTCGGCTTCGGCAAGCGCGGTTTTTTCGACCACCGACCACATCACCGGCTTGGAACCGCGGTAAAGCTGGCCGGAGGTTGCGAACTTCATCAGTTCCCGGGCAATCACGGCTTCGCTCTCGAAGCGCATCGTCAGGTAAGGGTTGTCCCAGTCGCCCTCGATGCCGAGGCGCTTGAATTCCTTGCGCTGGACGTCGATCCAGTGCTCGGCGAATTCGCGGCACTCGCGGCGGAATTCGTTGATCGGCACCTCGTCCTTGTTCTTGCCCTTGGCGCGGTACTGTTCCTCGATCTTCCATTCGATCGGCAGGCCGTGGCAGTCCCAGCCCGGAACGTAGTTGCTCTCGAAGCCCGTCATCTGCATGGAGCGCGTGACGATGTCTTTCAGCGTCTTGTTCAGGGCATGGCCGATATGGATGTTGCCGTTGGCATAGGGAGGTCCGTCATGCAGCACGAACTTGTTGCGGCCCTTGCCCTGTTCGCGCAGCTTTTTGTAGACGTTCATCTGCTCCCAGCGAGCGAGGATTTCCGGCTCTTTCTTGGGAAGGCCGGCACGCATGGGGAATTCGGTCTGCGGCAGGTTCAGCGTTTCGGAATAGTCGCGTTTATCTGTCTCGGTCATCGTCACGTCGATCCGGTCGTTCGGGCCCTGGGCCCGCGTCATATGTCAGGATGATTGCCGGCCCGTTTCGGGCAGCAACATGAAATCAGGAAGTCCCGGTCCCTGGCGCCGCATTGCCGCGTCAGCCGAAGGCCGGGCAAGTAATTCGCGTAATCGCGGTCGTCGGTCTGGCGACGACTATGAGAGCCTTGTGTTGCATGGCAAGGGACATAGCAGCACTTCGGCGATGAATAAAGATGTTCCGGCAATTCCTGTGTTGTTTGTCTGTCCGGCAAACGTACAACTTCCGAAAATCGGCTTCGGGTAACCGAATATGAATGTCTTTCGGTCATGGATAGGCCTGGATTGAGACGGGTGAGCGACGGACAGACCGGCAGAAAATGGCCAATCAGGTGAAACAGGCGGCAAATGGGTCGCAGGCAGGCGTACACAAGGCAAGTCTCTGGTCTCGCGGTATCGTGACAGGCGACTGGCTGAGCTGGGACCGGATCGGCTTTGCGTGTCTATGTTCGGCAATCGGTTTCACGCTGGGCCTTATGTGGATGCTGGTGGTGCCCAATACTTATGGCGCGCCCAACGGCACGTTGCTGATGGATTACCTCAGCTTCTGGATGGCAGGGGGCCAGGCTCTCAACGGAACGCCGGAAGTGGCATACAGTCCCGCCGCGTTTTCCGCCCTCCAGCAGCAGTACACCGGAACAGACACTGTCTTCGGTTTCTTCTATCCGCCCACGTTCCAGATGCTGCAGATGCCGTTTGCGCTTCTGCCCTACAAGATCGCGTTTGCCGTCTTTATCGGGATCACCACGGGCCTGTTGTGCCTGGCCTGCCGCCTGATTGCGGGCAACTGGCTGCTGGCCGCCTGTCTTATCCTTATTCCGGCCTGCGCGAACAACGCCTTCCATGGCCAGAATGCAGCGTTGACCGCAGCGCTCTACGGTTTCTTTCTCGTCGGGATCGAACGGCGTCAGATGGTGTGGGCGGGCATCGCTCTGGGTCTTCTGACCATCAAGCCGCAGTTGGGCATCCTGGTTCCTCTGGCCCTTGTCGCCAGCTTCAACTGGCGGACCTTCCTGAGTGCATCCGTCTCGACGCTGGTGTTCGTTGCGCTCGGCATTGCGGTCCTCGGCTTTGGCGCCTGGCAGGCCTTCTGGATTCAAGCGCCGGTTGCCTCCGCCATGATGGAACTGGGCGGCGTGGAATGGGTCAAGATGATTTCGGTTTACGGCGCAGGCAGGGTGCTGGGGCTCGGTCATCTGCCGTCGATGATGGTGCAGGTGGTCTTTGCCCTTGCCGCTGCCGTTTGCGTATGGCGTGTCTGGCGGCGGACGGACGCCATGTCGGTGCGGGCTCCGGTCCTGGTCGGCGGCACCTTGCTGGTTACACCCTTTGCCCTTTCCTACGATCTGACGCTGATCATCATCCCTTGCGCCTTCCTGATCCGCGAGGGCCTCAGAAACGGCTTCTTGCCTTACGAGAAAATAGCGCTCTTCATCATCATCGGCCTGTCTGCATCCACCAGCCCGTTTGCGATCTGGCTCGGCATGCCGATCGCACCCGTCCTGCCGGTGATGCTCGTCTGGCTGGGACTGCGCAGGCTGCAGTTGCACGCCGCACATCCGGAACGTGAGCACCTCGACGGCGCGGTTGCCGGATCAGTTTGAGGCCGCCTGCCGCAGCTTGCGCTCGCGGTGGGTGATGTAGAGCCCGCTCGAGATGATCAGGGCAATCCCCAGCCAGGTCGGTCCGTCCGGGAAATTGGAAAAGACCAGATACCCGAACAGGGTCGCGCTGACGATTTCGATATATTGCAGTGGTGCCAGCATACTGGCGCTGCCGCGTTGAAACGCGGAAACGACAAGACCGTGGCCGGCAAAGGAAATCAGCCCGATCAAGGCCAGCAAGCCGGACTGGGAGGCGTCCGGCATGACGAATTCCATGCCTTCGATCCCGGTCAGATATCCGATCACGAGACCTGCCCCGAGCAGCAGTGAAGCGGAAAGGCCCGCGCTGAACTGGATGGTCAGAAGATCGTCGCGAACGGGGTAGAGCCTGTTGAGCAGCAGGTAGAAGGAAAACAGAACGGCGGTCGCGACCGGCAGCAGGCTGACGAGGCCAATCTCCGCCAGCGTCGGCCGCAGCACGATAATGGCCCCCAGCAGGCCAACGAGAATGGCGCCGATCCGCCGCGGGCCGACCTGTTCCTTCAAAAGCACCGCCGCCAGGATGGTAAGAACCATGGGTTCAACAAAGAAGATCGAGATCGCGGTCGCCACCGACATGTACTTCACCGCAGTGAAGAAACAGAGCGATGCCGTGCCCAGAAGAATGCCGCGCAGGTAGTTCACGACCGGTTGTTTGCCCCTCAGGTGCATGAGACGGCCGGTGACCAATGCAATGGCAAGGCTGATCAGAAGCTGAAAGAAAAAGCGGCCGAATGTGACTTCAAGCGTCGGCAGCTCCGCGGAGAGATATTTTGCGGTGATATCCATCACCGGCAGCAGCAGCATGGCCGACGTCATCAGGAAAATCGCCATGAGCGGGTTCTGCTCGACGTCCCCGGAACGCGAGGAAATGGATTGACGCTTCATCGTGCTGCAACCTCCGGAGCGTCTTCATCACTGAAAACCACACGCGAACAGGGATTTCGCCGGCTTTCCGGCGATGGGCAATCGCTTGGGAGAAGGACCGGCAACAAGGAAAGGGCCGGGCAAAAATCTCTGCGGTCGCTGACCGCAGCAGGATTGCCGATCCATATTCCTTTTGAAGTTGAACGTTTCCCGGAGCAAGCCGGCAAACGCCAAGTTCGTCAGAAAAGAGAAAATATTTTGAAGGCTGCTCAGGCGGAAAGTTCGAGCAGTTTCATGTCGAGTTCGGAAAGCGGCTGTAGCGAGCCGAGCGCGGCGCGGGCTTCTTCGCTGTCCCGGTCCATCTGGGCAATCAGTGCCTCGACCGAGTCGAACTTTTCTTCGCCGCGCAGATAGGACACCAGGTGCACGCGCAGCGTCTTGCCGTAGAGATCGCCAGCAAAGTCGAACAGGAACACTTCAAACAGTGCGGCGCCATTGTCGAAGGTCGGGCGGCGGCCATAGCTGGCGACGCCGTCATGCCAGGCCTCGTCGACACGGACCTTGACAGCATAGATGCCCTGCTTCAGCGGGCAGTCCTCGGTAAGGCTCATGTTGGCGGTCGGATAGCCGAGGTCGCGGCCGCGCTTGTCTCCGTGGCGCACGTCCGCCTCGAAGAACCAGCGATAGCCAAGGAGACCGTTTGCCTGGGCGATATCCCCCCGTGAGAGGCTGTCGCGGATACGGGTGGAAGAAATGACTTCGGCGCCTTCATCTTCCTCGCGCTGGACGATGGTCACGCCGAAGCCGTGGTCGGCGCCGGCGGAACGCAAATAGTCTGGCGTGCCCTGTCTGGCCCGGCCGAAGTGGAAGTCATAACCGGTGACCGCGTGGGAGATGCCGAGCGTGTCGATGAGAATGTCCTGAACGAAGGCATTCGCTTCGATGCCGGCAAACTCCCGGGTGAAGGGAAGGATGAGCGCGCCGTCGAGACCGCACAGGCGTAGCAGGTCGAGTTTCTGCTGTGGCGGGGTCAGACGGAAAACGGGTTTGGACGGGTTGAAGACCGTGCGCGGATGCGGCTCGAAGCTCATGGCATAGACGGGATGATGCGTGCCGTGGCCAAGACCGAGCGCGGCGTCGAGCACGGCACGATGGCCCCTGTGAACGCCGTCGAAGTTGCCGATGGCAACGATGCCGCCTTTCAGGTCCGCCGGAAAGGCATCCAGGCTTTCGATGATCGGAAAGCTGGAGGGATCAGTGGAGCTCATGCGGCAAACCTTCGCGCAACGATACGTCACAACGGTCCGGTGTGCCGGCCCGTCCTGCAGGAACACGTCGAACATGGCGCTCCGGGCGGAGCAGACCTGCCGACGTTGGCGTGGAACCTGCCGTCAAGCAAAGCAAAGGTCAAGATGGGGATGTGCCGAAGACTTGCCTTTGCAGTCGCTGCCCGTCAAAGACCGGATTGATCCTCGTCCCGGCCGGGAACCTTCACCAGTGCCTCGCCTTCCAGAACCACGGTGTCGTCGACACTGCAGATACAGGACAGGCGGGCACGGTTGCCGCGCTCCATCAGTTCCTCGACGGTGACCGTCACCTTGACGTCGTCGCCGATCCTGACCGGGGCCTTGAAATTGAGCGTCTGCGACAGATAGATCGCGCCGGGGCCGGGAAGGCGGGTGCCGAGCACGGCCGAGATCAGGCTGGCCGTATAGAGGCCATGGGCGATTCTCGTCTTGAAGGGCGTGCGGGCGGCAAAATGTTCGGACAGATGAATCGGGTTCCGGTCGCCGGATACTTCCGCAAAGCCGACCACATCGGAAGAACTTACATGCTTCACGAGTACTTCGCTCATACCCACGGAAAGATCTTCGAAGCAGAGTTTTTGCAGTTCCAACATTACGGTTTCCGCCCTGACTTGTCTTGATTTGAAGTAGGCGGACGCTAGGCGGTGCAAGGTTTTCTGGCAATTGTGCTTTGGGCGAAGAAAAAAGGCCCCGTTATTAACGGTCTTTTCAGGGGCGGCGGGTAGATTGCGTTGAGTGTGGGGAGGTGAGGACACAATAATGTGTCGCTCTCCTTCGAAGTCATAACGCGTTTCCACCGGCCCACGGCCAGGGGCCGCGCAAATTGACAGTATGGAGTAGACAATGGCCCTTGATCTTCAGATGCCGGTCCTCGTGGTCGATGACTACAAAACGATGATTCGCATCATTCGGAACCTGCTCAAGCAACTCGGTTTCGAAGACATCGACGATGCTGCGGACGGCACCGAAGCTTTGGAAAAAATGAAACAGCGCCGTTATGGCCTGGTGATTTCCGACTGGAACATGGAGCCGATGACCGGTTACGAGCTGCTGAAGCAGGTTCGTGCCGACGGCAGCCTCAGCAAGACGCCTTTCATCATGGTGACTGCTGAATCCAAGACGGAAAACGTCATCGCCGCCAAGAAAGCCGGCGTGAACAACTACATCGTGAAGCCCTTCAATGCTCAGACTCTGAAAGGCAAGATCGAGGCGGTCTTCTCCGATTGATTTCTTGCACTTGGCGGGGAGCTGCGTTGGGGCGCACCTCCGCCAGTGCCAGACGGATGTACAGGATCGGCGCGGTCTTGCTGGGCAGGCAGGCCGGGTCAGCTTTGCTGCATCCGAAAAGTTATAGCGGTTCCTGAGAAATCCGGATCCGCGCTTCGGAGGATGCTTTCGAAATGGAAAGGCTCGACCTGGTGGCCAGTATGAAACAGGAAAACATTGCCCGAGTCATAGACTTCCTGCAGGAAAACAAGAACAGGCAAGGTGAAGTTTCCCTGACTGACGTGATGCATCTTGCAGAAGTCATGTCGGGTTCGATGCACGATTTTCTGTCGACCGTACAACCGGCCGTCACGGAAGAGCTGACCGTCATCGCCAAGGAAATCAGGCGCATGAAGGAGGAAATCTCCCAACTGCGCGCCAATGACATGACTGGCAGCAAGATCCCGGACGCCGGACGGGAACTGGACGCCATCGTGGAGGCGACGGAAGAAGCCACCAACACCATCATGGAAGCAGCCGAAGAGATCATGGGCGCCGATGCCAGCGACCATGAAGCCTATCAGGAACTGGTCAGCAACAAGATGATCAGCATCTTCGAGGCTTGCACCTTCCAGGACATCACAGGCCAGAGAATTTCGAAGGTGGTCGAAACGCTTCGTTACATCGATGAGCGTGTGACTTCCTTCATCGAGCAACTGCGCATTCCGGAAGACCTTGATGCGAAGTTGGTTGAAACGGAGTCGGAGCGCCGCAAGCGCGAGCTGATCCTCCATGGTCCACAGCATTCCGGCGAAGGTGTTTCGCAGGACGATATCGATGCCCTTCTGGGCGGCGCACAGGCGGATATCGACAAGCTGTTCGACTGATCCGGACTGAAAAAACGATTTCAAAGGGCTCTCCATTGGAGGGCCCTTTTTGGTTCTGAACTTTCTCTCCACCGTCATCCCATGGCTTGACCATGGGATCCATGCCGTTTGGTCTCCAGTCGGAATGGCCTTGTGCGGGACAAGGCAACGGCGTGGACTGCAGGGCAAGCCCTGCAGCGACGACGTCGGAGAGGTCTATCTATTCGGCGGCCACCAGCTTCTCCCGATGCGCCTTGCGTTCCCGGGCGAGCGAGGTCAGGTCGAAATCGTCGAGGATGGTATAAAACGCCGGAACCACGAAGACGATCATCAGGGTCGTGCCGATCAGTCCGAAGGAGATCGAAGTCACCAGCGGGATCAATACCTGTGCCTGGGGGCTTGTTTCGAAAAGCAGCGGCAGCAGGCCGACGATTGTGGTCACCGACGTCAGCAGGATCGCGCGGAACCTGGCCTTGGCACCCAGCGGGGCGATCTCGGCAACACTTTCCAGCGATGGGTCGTGCTCGTCCTTGATGAACTGGACCAGCAGGATTGAATCGTTGACCACGATCCCGGCAAGCGAAATGAAGCCCAGCATGCTTGGCATCGCAAAGTCGATGCCCATCAGGAAGTGCCCCCAGACCGCGCCAATCAACGCCATGGGGATGAGTGTCATTACCACGACCGGTTCACTGTAGCTGCGGAACTGGAAACTCAGCAGGATGAACACGAAGATCAGGCCGGTGCCGAGTGCCTTGACCATGGACGCCTGCGTCTTCGCGCCTTCCGCATTCTGCCCTTCGGTCGAAGTGCTCAATCCGGGGTATTTTTCCAGGAGTTGCGGCAGGTATCTCGTTTCCGTGTCCTTGACGACTTCGTTGGCATTGGCAACACCGAGAAGAACGTCGCCGGTGACCGTCACGGTCGGCACCCGGTCAATACGATTGATCCGCGTGAAGCTGCGGTCGGACCGGATGTCGGCGACGGAGCCAAGCGGGACCCGGTGACCTGAAGGGGTTTCCACGGTGAAGAGCTCGAAATCGCCAAGGCTGTTGCGGTCGCTGCCGGCAAGGCGGACATCGACCTCGAAGCTTTCCGAACCGACTTGAACCTCATCGGCGGTAATGCCGTTGTAGGCCCCTCTCAGCTGGTCGGCGATTGCCTTGGCATCAAGTCCGACCGCTCCGGCTCCGTCCTTGAGAGACAGGGCCAGTTCCGGTTTGCCGAGGCTGAGATCGTCGGAAATGTTGTAGACGCCGTCATAGCCCTTGAGCCAGGCCTGAAGCTCTTCCGAAGCCTGGTCGAGCATCTGCAGGTCATTGTGGGCCAGGCGCAATTCGATGGCGCGCCCTGCCGGGCCGATGCTGGATTCGGTGAGAATGATGCGCCGGACGTCGAGCGTTTCGGGCATTTCCTGGCGCCAGACTTTCAGGATTTCCTGGTTGCCTGCGTCACGAAGCGGCCCGTCCAGCAGATCAATGTCGATGGTCGCCAGATGTGCTCCGCTGGTGCCGGCATCGCTGTTTTCGTTGAACCGCACCAGAATGTTCTTGAGGAGAGATGTTCCGTCCGGATTGCGCGGTGACAGCGCCGCATCCGTGCGTTCCAGCGCACTGATTGCCTCTGTCACGACCTTGCGTGTGTCGGCGAGCGTCGCACTTGCCGGCAATTCGATCCGCGCTTCAATCTGGTCGCCTTCCACGTTCGGAAAGGCCTGGAATTTAACGACGCCGCCGGCCAGCAGCGAGACCGAAGCGAGGAAAAGCATGAAGCAGGCACCGATGACGAAATAGCGGTTCCGCACAGACCAAGTGGCACAGGGACCGATCACATGCTCCCGCGCCCAACCGACACCGCTTTCGGCCTTGCGGGTCACCCAGTTCGGGGTGTCGCGCGTAGCACCATGGGACAGGTGATTTGGCAGGATCAGAAAGGCTTCGACCAGCGACACGGCCAGAACCAGCAACATGACCATCGGGATCACGCGCAACAGGTCACCAAGGTCGCCCTCGATAAAGGCAAGTGCACCGAAAATGGCGGTGGTCGTGACAAACGAAGACAGCACACCCGGAGCGACCTGCCGCGTTCCCTGCACGGCGGCCTCCAGGGGACTGAGCCCTTTCTGGCGCCGTGTCGCGATGTTTTCGGAAATCACGATGGCGTCGTCCATCATGATGCCGACCACGATCAGCATGGCCACCATCGACAGCATGTTGATCGTCAGCCCCAGAATGGACATTGCGGCGAGTGCGCCCAGAAAGGACACCGGCAGGCCCATGCCGATCCAGAATGCCTGCCGCCCGCCAAAGAAGATCCACATGGCCGCAACGACAAGCGCCAGCCCCTGGAGAGAATTGTTGACCAGCATCCACAGGCGGTCCTTCAGGATGATCGAGCCGTCGTTGATGATGGTCAGGGTGATGCCCGGGGCAGTACGGGCCTGTTCCTCGTCGACGAAATCCTGCACCCGCTCCACCACCTTGATCAGGTCGTCACTGCGGGTCATGGAAATGTCGAGAACAGCGGCCAACCTGCCGTTGAGCCGGGTTTCGACCTCTTCGTCCTCGAAGAGATCACTGATCGTGGCAATGTCGCCCAGCTTGATCTGGCCGCCTTGCGGGGAAGAGGCGACAATCACCGACGCATAGGCATCCGCGGCAAGGCGCTCGTCGGCGAAACGCAGCAGGATCGAGCCGCCTACAGTCGTGATCTCTCCAGAGGGAGCGCTGATATTCTGCCTGGTGAGGGTATTTGCGATTTCCGAGAGGGTTAGCCCAACTTCACGCGCGGCGGCGTCGCGCACCTCGATGCGGAACTGCCGGTCAGAGAAGCCGGAAATCTCGACCTGGGGTATGCCGCCGAACTTCAGCATGCGGTCCTTCACCGCTTCGGCGTAGTTCTTCAGCTGCGGCTTGTCGTCAATTCCGGTGATGACGACGGAGGTCGCCTCGCTCAGGCGGCCCGCTTCTTCGATGATCGGGTCTTCAACGCCCTCGGGGAAATCATCGATCGCGTTGATCTCGCGGTCGATATCCAGCATCAGCTGGTCGATGTCCTTGCCTTCCATGATCTTGACGGTCGCAAGTGCGAGGTTTTCCCGGGAATCGCATTTGAGTTCGTCGATGTTCTCGATCCCGTCGAGCGCGTCCTCGATGCGCCGGCAAACGGTGCGTTCGACATCGGCTGAGGTCGCTCCGGGATAGGCGACTGTCACGGTAATCCGTTTTATCGGGATCTGCGGAAAGGTTTCCAGCAGAAGACCCGGAAGGTTGAGCAGCCCGAGAATGATGAAACCGGCCATCAACAGATTGGCGGCGGTTGGGTGTTGGGCGAAGTAGCGGATCATGGCCGGTCCTCACCGTTGAAGGCATCCGTGCTCGCCATTCGCTTCAAATCTGCCTTCACGGCTTCGTCTTCGACCGGCTTCAGCAACATGCCTTCGATCACCGGGGACACATCGCTGACGATGACCTTGCTTCCAGCTGGCAGGTCCGTTCCCAGAACGACGATATCATCGAAGCGGAAGGCGATTTCGACCGGCACCGTGACCAGTCGGCTGTCGGGCGAGACAGTCATGATCCTGCCACTGTGGACCGCGTTGCGCGGCAACACGATCTGATCGGCCACGGGCGGTGCGGACAGCTCAACCTCGGTAAACATGCCTTTGACCAATGGCGGCTTTATACCCGGCCGGATGGTGTCATAGGGCTTGTCCACGCTGACGATCAGTCCGATGGAGCGGGTGTCCGGATCCACCGTGTCGCTGACCCGCTTGACGTGCGCATCCCACACCGCGGTCTCTCCGACGGAACCGACCCTTACCTTGGCCTTCAGCCGGTCAAGCGAATGCCGTGCCCGGATGACACCTTCTTCTGTTTCCAATTGTCCGGGAAAGGCCAGATTGGCAAATCCGGCCATGTTGCCAGGACTGATCTGAACGTCGATGTCGGCTGCGTCGATGCCGTCAAGTTCACCGATGGAGCTGCCGGCACCGACATACTGGTCGATCTCTACATTGACCTTCGAAACCCTGGCATCGAAGGGAACACGGATCGTGGTGCGGGCAAGGTTCAGCTTTGCGGTTTCCAGACGAACCTCGTTCTTGGCCTTTACCTGCTCCAGTGCCTTGCGCTTCACCGGGTTGAGCGCAATTTCGTTCTCCAGGTCCTGGACCCGTGACTTTTGCTGAAGCACCGTGCCTTCCTGGTTTTCGACCAGTTGGTCGGAGGCGACCTTGCGCTCCTGAAGCGTTTTCAGCCGGGCCAGCTCACGCTGTTCCAGGTCGAGGACCGATTTGGCAATCGCAAGGGATTGTTTCTGTGTATCCAGGGTAACGGCCAGCTCTTCGATATCCACCTCGGCACTGGCGATATCGCTCTGCGCCTCGGCAATCTCCAGCTCGTAGTCTTCCGGTGCCAGTGTCACCAGAATTTTGCCCTCCGGGATGAATTCACCGCGCTTGAAATCCGGATTGATGTAGGTGACCCGGCCGGATACCTGCGCGATGGCATCAAGCGTATGGGCGGGATCAACCGTGCCGTATCCGGTTACGCGCGGCACGAAGTCCTGAGGCTCAACAGTGACGACACGCACGAGCGTCGTCGTTTCTCCGATGTCGGTGCGCTTGGGTGCTTCGCGCCCGCTCACCGCATAAACCAGCACCGCCGCACCGGCGATCACGGGGGGAAGGATCAGGGCTTTTCGCAACAGCGACACGGCGGCTCTCCTGGCAAAGTTCGCTCGGCGGGCTGCAGACCTCCTCCGGCGACAATTCTTTTAATGCAAGTCCAAACTTGCAAATAGTGATGGTTCAATTTTATTGCAAGCGATTGCTTGCATTTGCGACCTGTTTGGCATTAGGTGCGACGGAATGTCTTCCGGAGAATTGAGGGCGCGCCCGGCGCGTTTGGCGGCCAAGTGCCTAGAAATGTAGATGTTTCAGAAATCTATTCCGCAACCGTCGCACTGTTTTGCGAGCGCGGGTTCAGCGGAACCACGACCAAGGAAATAGCGGACAGGGCAGGGGTGAACGAAGTCACGCTGTTTCGCCGTTTCGGGTCGAAGGCAGGTTTGATCGAGGCCGCCATCGGCGACACGCTATCCGATGTCTCGTTCGGCAAGATGTTGCCGGGGGAAGACGTAAAGGCCGATCTTCTGGAAATCGTGCGCAATTATCTGGAGACCTATCGCAAGCACAGCGGGCTTGCCCTGACGCTGTTTGCGCAGGTGCCCCAGCATCCTGAACTGCGGGCGGTGACACCCTTTCTGCTGAAAAACCTGCAGGGCGTTGCCCGCACACTGGCAAAGCATCAGAGCAGCGGGCGGCTAAAGCCGGGCGATCCGGTCAGCTTCGCCGTTGCGCTCATCGCGCCGCTGGCCGTCATGGGCTTCATGAAGGAGATGGGTCTGGGGACAGGTCACGAAGGTCTGGACGTGGAAAATTACGTCCAGACCTATTTGCAGGGGCATGGCCCCGATACGGGACGTTAAATGAGCCCGCTAGCAATACTGCGCGCGCTTACCACCAAAGACGCGGCAGGGCAGCACGAGCGCGCAGGCCTTCTTCGGCCAGACGGCGGCGGATCAGATGTTCGTCCGGCGCGTCGCTCGGACCGAAGTCGGAGGCATGGATGCCGGCGGTGATGAACAGAACGTCGAGATCCTGAGACACCGCACCGCGGATATCGGTCGGCAGACCGTCGCCGATGGCCAGGACGTCTTCCTTGGCGACGTCTTCACCCGCCAGCGTCGCGAGGCGCTTCATTGCCGCGTCGTAGATGGGGGCATGCGGTTTGCCGAGAATGGCCACTTCGCCGCCGAGATCTTCATAAAGACGGGCAAGGGCGCCGGCGCACCAGATCAGGCGCTCGCCGCGCTCCACCACGATGTCGGGGTTGGCGCAGATCATCGGCAGGCCGCGTTCGGCCAGCTTCTGCAGCCGGTCGCGGTAATCGTCAGGCGTTTCGACCTCGTCGTCTTCCAGCCCGGTGCAGCTGATGCCTTCCGCTTCCTCGTCATTGGTGGTGAAGGTGGCTTCAAGGCCGTGATACAGCGGCTGGTCCCGGTGCGGACCGATGTGCAGGAGCGTCTTTTTGCCCTGAGCCACAAGGATCTCGCGGGTCACGTCGCCGGAGGTGACGATGTCGTCGTAGGTTCCCACCGGCACGCCAAGAGCGGCCAGCATTTCACCAACCTGCTTTGCAGGGCGCGGGGCATTGGTGATGAGGACCACCTTGCCGCCGGCTTCCTCGCGAAAGGCCTTGAGGGCTTTGTGTGCGCCTTCAAAAGCCGATACACCGTTGTGCAGCACGCCCCACACGTCACACAGGATGCCCTTGTAGGACGGGGCGAGGGTGCGGAGCCCCTCAACAAGAAGCGGTGCAGAAACTGTCATGGCGGGTCACTCGGATCTGGGTAGGTCTGATAAGCTTTGCTGAAGAATCGACGCAAACTCGGCGCGGACCATATAGGAACATGGCGCGGTGCGAAACCGAGTAGAGGGAGTTTCATGAAGGTCAGGCAACTTGGCGAACAGGTGATCAACCAGATTGCGGCCGGCGAGGTCATCGAAAGACCCGCGAGCGTGATCAAGGAGTTGGTGGAAAACGCCGTCGACGCCGGGGCAAAACAGGTCGAGATCGTTACCGCCGCCGGTGGCAAGACGCTCATGCGCGTTGCTGACGACGGCGAGGGCATGCACCAGGAGGATCTGCAACTGGCAATCCGCCGGCACTGCACCTCCAAGATTTCCGACGACGACCTGTTCGACATCCGCACGCTCGGCTTTCGCGGTGAAGCGCTGCCGTCCATCGGCTCCGTCGCCCGGCTGGCGATCCAGACCCGTCACAAGGACGAGGACCACGCCTGGGCCATCGCCGTCGAGGGCGGCAGGGAGCAGCCGCTTGTGCCCGCAGCCCGTACAAAAGGCACCCAGGTAGAGGTGCGTGACCTTTTCTTCGCGACACCTGCCCGGCTGAAATTCCTGAAATCGGATCGTGCGGAAGCGGCCGCCATCACCGAAATCGTCAAACGGATCGCGCTCGCCTATCCGGAGATCGGCTTTTCCCTCGGCGGCGCCGACCGGCAGTCGCAGAGCTGGCCAGCAGCACGCGGCAGTGAACCGCATCTTGCTCGGATCGCGCAGATTCTCGGCCAGGATTTTGTCGACAACGCCATGGAAATCGACGCTGCCCGGGAAGGCGTGCGTCTCACCGGTTTTGCAGGCTTGCCGACACACCACCGTGGCAATGCGCAGAACCAGTTCTTCTTCGTCAACGGCCGCCCGGTGAAGGACAAGCTGCTGCTATCCGGATTGCGCGGAGCCTATGCCGATGTGCTGGCCCGTGACCGTCATCCGGTCGTGGTCCTGTTCATCGATCTCGATCCGGCATTGGTCGATGTCAATGTGCACCCGGCCAAGGCCGATGTGCGCTTCCGGGACAGCCAGCTTGTGCGCGGGCTTCTGGTGGGTGCCATCAAGCATGCACTGGTCCAGTCCGGACACCGGTCATCGACCTCGAACGCGGCCGTTGCACTGGACGCCATCAGGGCACAGTCGGCGGGGTTCTCTCAACCGGGTCACACACCGACTTCTCCGGCACGTTCCGGGGGATATGGCGGTGGTTCCTACACACGCACGTCTGCCGCGCCCCAGTGGGCGCCGGAAGCTTTTCGCCCGCCCCAGATGGAGGAGGCGTCTGCAGCAGGCTTTGCCGAAGCAGCACAGCCGGCCTTTGAACGGCAGAACGGCTTTGCCGACTTTGCCAGACCGTCGGCGGATGCCCGCGCGAATGACGTCCCGGTCGAAGCCGAAAAGACCCGCCTTCCGCTGGGTGCCGCCCGTGCGCAGGTTCACGAGACCTATATCATCGCCCAGACCGAGGACGGTGTCGTCATCGTTGACCAGCACGCCGCGCACGAGCGCCTTGTTTACGAACGTCTGAAGGAAGCGCTGGCCAAGAAGGATGTCGCCCGCCAGATGCTGCTCATCCCCGAGATCGTCGAGTTGCCGGAAGAAGATGCAATCCGGCTGGCCGATCGCGCGGAAGATCTCGAAAAGGTCGGCCTGTCCCTGGAAGCCTTCGGCCCGGGCGCCATCGCCGTCAGGGAGACACCCGCAATCCTCGGCGACATGGATATCCAGGGCATGGTCCGGAACCTGGCCGACGAGCTTGCCGAATGGGACACTGCCGAAGGTCTCAAGGAAAAGCTGGACCATGTTGCCGCCACGATGGCCTGCCACGGTTCGGTGCGTGCAGGCAGGCGCATGCGTCCGGAAGAAATGGATGCGCTCTTGCGCGATATGGAAGCCACGCCGCTTTCCGGACAGTGCAATCACGGCCGGCCAACCTGGGTGGAGCTGAAACTCGGCGATATCGAGAAGCTGTTCGGCCGCAAATAACCCGGCAATCTGATCGACCTCCCGATGCGGATCGTAGACGTCGGAGCAATGGGAGACAGTCAGATGACACAAACCGGCTCCGGCAGCGCGGAACAGGCATTGAACAAGACCGGCAGACCTGGGCGCACGCTTTGGAAGGCAGTCTCGCGTGTGGCTGTCATTGCAGGCATCGCCTACGCCATGGCGGCCGGTTACATGTATTTCAACCAGCGCAGCTTCATCTTCGTTCCAACCGGAGAATTGAGTACGCCGGATGAAAAGGGGCTCTCAGGTGTCACCGTTGAAACAGCGGCGATGGCTGACGGTACAAAGGTGACCGTCTGGCACGCGCCACCTGCTGCTGAAGGCGCTCCCACGGTACTCTATTTTCACGGCAATTCAGCCAATGTCTCCTCCCGCTGGAAGCGGTTCAAGCAGATCCTGGACAGCGGTTTCGGTCTCTATGCGCCCAGCTACCGGGGATATGCCGGAAGTGAGGGGAGCCCGTCGGAAGAGGCGTTGATTTCGGACGGCCTTGAACATTTCGACCGGATGGCAGCTTCGGGCACGCCGGTCATCGTCCATGGAGAAAGTCTTGGCTCGGGTGTTGCCGCCGCAGTGGCGGCAGAGCGTCCGCAAACGGACCTTGTGGTGCTGGAAGCGCCCTATACGGCGCTGGTTGACATGGCCTGGGACAGGTATCCCTGGTTGCCGGTGGGCCTCATGATGAGCGACCCGATGGCGACACGGGATCGCGTCGGCAAGATCGCCGCGCCGGTCCTGATCGTGCATGGGACGGAAGACCGGGTCATCCCGGTCGAACACGGCAGGCGTCTTTATGAATTTGCGAAAGACCCCAGGCAGCTTGTGATCGTCCAAGGTGGCGGTCACAGCAATCTGTGGTCAAACGGGATGTGGGACTTCGTTCTCGCCGCCTGGGTGAAATGGCACGAAGGCTCTTGAACCATCTGCCGTGTTGCACCTGAAACAGAAAACCCCGGGCGAAGTGCCCGGGGTTTTCCTTTGCCAGGGTTACGGCATCAGAATGTGCGCTGCAGACGGAAGGTCCCGTAGAGCTCGTAGGTGTCGTTCAGGCCGGAGGAGCGGCTGTAGTCGACGTCACGATACTGGAATTCCGGGCCCATCAGGAAGCCGGAAACCGGTTCCCAGACCACGTTTGCGGTTGCGTCCCACTGGGTGAAGTCATAGGCGCTGGTGCCACCATCGACATCATGGTAGCCGCCTTCGACATTCACCTGAACGGTGTCGGTCACGCCGAGCGTCACGCCGCCGAAGATGTTCAGCGTCTTGGTGGTCTCGGTGCTGCTGCCATTCCAGACCGCATCGGTGATGCGGCTGTTCCAGCCCGTGGACCCGTATCCGCTGGCTCCATCGGTATAGACGGCCTGCAGGGAGACCGCTCCACCCTTGGCAAAGCCACCGAAGTTGACGGTCACGCCAGCACCGGCTGCCCAGCCGAGTTCGTCTTCCGCCCGGCCTGCAAGACCGTAGTAGGCAGCGCTCGGATAGACCTGGTGCAGGGCCCCCATGATCTGGGCCTGGCCCCAGCCCTGGTTGACCCCCAGTGCCGCGACGAAGTCCGGTGCGCGGGTGCCGCCATAGGTCTGGTTGGTGCCGTTGAACGCGATATTCTCTTCGCGTCCCGAACGATCTTCCAGTGCGACCGTTGCATTGAAGCCGTTGCCGAAGGCCATCGTATAGGCGACCTGATTCAGCTTGCGATCGGAATAGCTTTCGATCTGCGCGTTGAAGGCATATCCGGTGAAGAAGTCGAAGTTCGAGCCGTTGTGACCGGCCAGCAGGCCGCCCCACTGGATATAGGCCTTGTCCAGCGTGGTCGAAGTCGAGGCGTTTGTCAGCGTGATGTAGGATTCGATAAAGGCACGCAGCGTGCCGAATTCGGTCGCGGTACGTGCATCGAGGTAGAGATACCCGCGCGAACGCCACTGGTAACCGTCGGTGTCCCGGTCACCCCAGGCGTTTTCGGCCTCGCCGAAGTTGCGGACGCGGAATTCGGTCCGGACACGACCACCTACGCGCAGGCAGGTTTCGGTGCCGGGAATGTAATAGAAGCGCGCACCGTAGGCGTCACAGATCCGGACATAGTCGACAGGTTCCGGAGCCACTGGCAGGTCGGCCGAAAGAGCCGGACTTGCGGCCGCGAAGAAACCGGCAATTGCCCCGAGAACAACATTACGAGTCATTTGATACTCCGATGAAGTGCGGAAATACCCCCACGCACATTATGCCGTTCGTAGATGTCAGTTTCAGCCTCTCGCAGAGGTGAAATCAGCAGATGTGAGCGATTGGTTGATGTTGTTGCTTTTGAGCAACGGGCAATCCGGTCAATTTAACTTGAAAACCGTTTAGCGCTTTGCCTGAAAGAACGACCTGAGCAACTCCGCCGCGCGTGTCTCGCCTATGCCGGAATAGACTTCCGGTGCGTGATGACACGTCGGCTGGCAGAAAAAGCGCGTGCCATGATCGACCGCACCGCCCTTTTCATCTCCCGCGCCATAGTAAAGCCGGCGAACCCGCGCGAATGAGATTGCACCGGCACACATGGGACACGGTTCGAGCGTCACATAGAGATCGCAGTCCGGAAGGCGTTGTGAAGCTGCCCGTTCGCACGCGGAGCGGATCACGAGAATTTCTGCGTGAGCTGTCGGATCGTTGAGCTCCAGCGTCCGGTTCCCGTCTCGAGCGATCACGTCACCATCGCGAACGAGCACCGCACCGACCGGCACTTCACCGCGTGCCGCCGCTTTCTCGGCCTCTTCGAGCGCGAGATCCATGAACGATTTCTGATTGGCGGAAGTGGTAGGCATCGAGCAGGGTGAGTCGGAGCGTAAGTGTAGGGTTCAGCCTCGATTTGAGAGGCTGTCGGCTTTGTTCTGTTTACCCGTTATTATGCCGGTCGTCAGCCCCGGACAGGGCCTTCGCCGAGGCGTCAGGCCGCTGCCATGCATCCGGAGCACGGCGCCTCTGCGGTTTATGCAGAAAACAAGCGATTCCCGAAAGGCTCAAGCTCTGCTATGACGCGCGCATGACGACAAGAAAATTCTCTTCCGAGCGCCCGGGTCCCGCAAAAGGCCGGGGACGCGATAAACGTGCACCGGAAAAGCGCCGGCCCGCACCCAACGACAAATCGAAAGCCGGCCCCAAAAAGGGCGACTTCGAAAAACGGGCGCCGAGACCGGCGACTGCACCGCTGGCAGACGAAGCCAATGATCGTGGCGAACGCATTGCCAAGGTCATGGCGCGCGTCGGCCTGTGTTCTCGCCGAGAGGCGGAAGTGTGGATCGAAAACGGCCGGGTTGAGCTCAACGGCAAGCTGTTGACCACGCCAGCTGTAACAGTGACGGCAGACGACAAGGTACTGGTGGACGGGGAACCGTTGCCGATGCGCGAGCGCACCCGGCTCTGGCTCTACCACAAGCCACGGGGCCTGGTGACGACCAACAAGGATCCGGAAGGCCGTCCGACGGTGTTCCAGCGCTTGCCCGATGATCTGCCGCGCGTCCTGACCGTGGGCCGGCTCGACATCAACACAGAAGGCTTGCTGCTCCTGACCAATGACGGCGGCCTGGCGCGCGTTCTGGAATTGCCGGCCACCGGCTGGTTGCGCCGCTACCGCGTGCGCGCCTTCGGCAAGGTGACCCAGGCGGATCTCGACACCTTGAAGGACGGTATCGCGATCGAGGGCGTGCTCTACGGCGCGATCGAGGCGACGCTCGACAAGGAGCAGGGCAACAACGTCTGGATGACGGTCGGCCTGCGCGAAGGCAAGAACCGTGAGGTCAAGCGGGTTCTGGAACATCTCGGCCTTGCCGTGAACCGCCTGATCCGCCTGTCCTATGGCCCGTTCCAGCTGATGGATCTGCCGGAAGGTGACGTCCGTGAAATCCGGGGCCGCGTTTTGCGTGATCAGTTGGGCGATACGCTGGCCGAGGAAGCCGGTGCGGATTTTGACGCTCCGATCTTTCATGCCCCCAAGCCGGAAGCGGAAAAGAAGCCCGCAGGCGCCAAGCGTGGCGGTGGTCGGGATGGTGGCGGCCGGGAAGGTAGCGGCAGGGATGGCGGCAAGCGTGAAGCCAGCCAGGGGCGCTGGATGACCGCGCGCGAAGGCCGTAGTGAGACCGACCGCAAGCGGGCAGCCAAGACTGAACGCAACGAAAAGCGTGAAGACCGCAAGAAGACGTCCGGCCAGGGGCCGCGCAAGAATGCAGGGCCGCGTCAGGAAAAAGTAAAAGTCTCGCCGCGCTCCCGTTTCCGCCTGACGTCCGAACCGAAACCGCGCAAGGATTTCGGTGAAGAGCGTTTCACACCGCCGCCGCGCCGCATCTGGGGCGAGGAAGGCATGGTGGAAGACAAGCAGCAGGAACGCCGTTCCAGCCGTGACAAGGACGACCGGCGCGGACCTCCCAAAGGCGGCCGCCCGCCGCGCCGTGGGGACCGGTCTTGAGAATAGTCGCCGGGCGTTTCAAGGGCGCGGCTCTGGCCGCGCCGAAATCGCACGACACACGGCCGACCAGCGACCGATTGCGTGAAACCATTTTCAACATCCTGGCTCATGGCCTGGATGTTGATCTTGAAGATGCAAGGGTCCTGGATCTTTTTGCCGGCACCGGCGCGCTGGGCTTCGAGGCGATCAGCCGGGGCGCCCGCCATTGCACCTTCATCGAAGAAGGGACGGAAGCACGCGGCATCATTCGACGGAACATGGAGGCCCTGGGCCTCAATGGCGCTGCCAAGATATTCCGGCGTGATGCCACCCGCCTTGGCAGTGCAGGCACCATCGAGCCTTTCGATCTGCTGTTTGCCGACCCTCCCTATGACAAGAAGCTGGGTGAAAAGGCCCTTGCTTCGGCAGCGGGCGGAGACTGGCTTAAACAGGGCGCCTTGTGCGTGCTTGAAGAAAGATCCTCAGCTCACATCGATGTTCCCGAAGGCTTCGAGGAACTCGACCGCCGCCAGGCAGGCGATAGCCAGGTCGTGTTCCTGCGATATGGCGGCTGAAGTCTCTTTCGGCCCGCCATCAACCCTCTCGTCTCGCTATGGGATCTCCTTCACCCGTCAGGAACCACCCGGCATCATGATGTAGGCGGTTTTCCGCGTTGGCAGGCTGGAACGGCTGACGATCAGGGCCGGCGTTTCAGCCCGCAAGATGTCATACCCTGCCTCCTGTGCTCGCCCGACAAAGGCCTGAAGTGCTCCGGAAAAATGGAAGTGCATCGGCACGACCATCGCAGGGCCGATGCTTTCCAGAACGTCCATCAGGCTATCCAGCCGAAGCGTCGAGGAATTGTCTATGGCCGCAAATACGACGTCGATCTGACCGAGGCGGACGAGATCTTCCTGCGTAAGCCGGTGGTGCAGGTGGCCGAGATGCGCAATGCACATGTCCGCGACCTCGAAGATGAAGATCGAATTGCCGAGCCGGCGTTCTTCCCCGTCCCAACCGCGGATGTTGGTCTGGATATTGCGGATGCGGACATCGTCAACAGTGATGTCATGGTCCAGCGGGCCGCCCTTCGGATTCCAGCCGTACAGAAGATGTTCGATATTCGGATCCGGGTTGATGGAGTAATGCGTGCTGTGGGCCCCGTTCATCGTGGCTACATCCGGTGGCAGAAGCGGGCGGACACTGTCGTTGTAGTCGGTCGCGATCCGCACGCCCTTGGGCGTTTCAAGTTCAAAGGTGGAATGGCCGATGTACCGGATCTGGACTTCATTTGCCTGAAGCGACGCGCGCCAGATGCGCATTTCGTCCGGCCCGGGCGCTCGGTAGGGGGCGTCTGCAACCAGTTGACAGACCGCGAATGCGGGTCCTGCAACAACAGCTGTAACCAGAAGGCTGAGCAGCACCGGAACCAGCCGGAACAATCCGCCGGCCTTCTGTCGCCATCCGTGAATTGGGAAAAAGCACATCGCCATGTCAGTCCATCCCGAAAACCACACCTGAGCAAAATACTAGGGGGCAGACCGCCAACGGCAAGGCATGTCGAGGTGCGCGCTGCCCGTTTGCCTGAAACTTGAGACGTTTTGGAAGGGGATGCCAAAAGAAAAGGCAACCGGCCTGCGCTTGTAGCTGCAAAGGCGGTTGCCTGAGGTGGGGGCGGGTGGGAGGAAGAACCAGCCCCGGAATTGACTTTCAGACCACGTAAAGACTGACCGGCGGTTTCCCGGACTTTGCCGTCCGGTTGGCCGCGTCGCCTTCGCTCATGAACCCGGCGCTGCTTGCCTGGCGGTAGATAAGATCGCCCGCGTGCCCGGCCTCCATGACCAGCGCCTGCTGGCTGCAAAGCGAGGCCAGCGACAGGCCCAGACGGCGGAAATGCGCACGGCGATAGCAGTAGACGGCAAGTGCCGCGCGCTGCTGTTCCGGCAGCTGGCATCCGACATCAGTCACCGCGTTCAACGTTGCATCCAGCAACCGTTTCAGCAAATCGTCCGATACCGGACAGGCTTCCAAATCTGTTGATCCCGATGGCCGCATTGACCTTCTCCTAATAGATTCAGAAAAGTATTTAGGAGTAAGATTAATGATTTGTTAAACGCAAAGTCGGGTCCAATAAAAAGGAATTATACGGATAAATCTGCTGATGTTGCCATCAAGTAACTTCCATTGTTTCTTTTATCAGTTCCTCCAGTTTTTCCCTGGTAACTGTACGCAAGGATTCCGCCTTATCCAGTATGCTCTCGGCTTTCATGAAGTCCAGAACCCGGATGGAGTCATGGGGCGGGCTGACCAGGATATCCGGTTGATCTGATTTCAGTTTTTGCTTTGTGATGGTCTGCATCAGGATCTGGGAAGAGCCGAACAGGGAATCCAGCATGCTGATGTCATCCTTGTTGTCTCGCGGCACCGGCGCGCCAACGACATCAACGGCAATGATGATATCGCAACTCGCCCTGAGCCCGTCGAAAGGCAGTGGATTGACGACGCCGCCGTCGATCAGAAACCGGTCGCCATAGCGCACGGGCCTGAAAACCGCGGGAATCGCTATCGAGGCGGCCAGGGCAGGCAGCAAGGGGCCACTTTCAAAATCCACTTCCTCGCAGCGATAGAAGTCCGTCGCCAGCATACGCAGCGGGATGTCCAGCTCTTCGAACGTTTCGGACAGATAGTCCGAGACAAACACTTCCAGCACGCGAAGCGGGTCGAACTGCACCGGGCCGCCACGGAACACATCTGCAAACTTGCGTGGTCTCAACTGCCACAGGCGCGACAACACACTGTTGCGATCAGCAAAAATCTCCAGCGCAATGTCGCGGATTTCCTGGCCACTGCGACCACTGGCATAGGCCGCCCCCATCAGGGCACCGATGGACGTGCCGTTGATCCGGACAGGTTTTATGCCCAGGTCATCCAGCGCTTCCAGAACGGGGATGTGGGCGAGGCCGCGCGCACCGCCGCCGCCAAGGGCAAGACCGATTCTGGGGGAGGAGGTAGAGGGCATGGCGCGGGTCCGGCATTGAGAGCGTTACTCCCTGCACATGGGGGCTGACGCGCGCCTTGCCAACCTTGCAACTGCCTGCAACGACAGTTGCGAACAGGAAAACCCTCTTAGTGCCGGAAAAACTCAGATCACGAAGTATAGATCGTCCGCGGCTTCCGACATCCAGTCCGTTGCATGATCAAACGGCATCGGCCGGGCAATCAGGTAACCCTGGATCGAGAAATCGCCCATCATCCGAAGCCGGTCGTATTGCTCTTCGGTTTCAACGCCTTCGCAGACGATGCCGATGTTGAGCGATCGGGCCAGGTGGATGAGCTGGTTGACGATCACTTCCTTTTTCGGGTCCTGAAGCATCTGGCGCGTGAAGGAGCGGTCGATCTTCAGCCCGTTTATTGGCAAGTCCGAGACATGGGAGAGGGACGCATAGCCGGTGCCGAAATCATCCAGCTCGATATGAACGCCCAGCTCGAAGAGTTGCCGTAGCGCAGCCAGGTGACCTGACCGGTTGTCGTTCAGGAACACCGATTCCAGAACTTCGGCGGTGATCCGCTCCGGCCCGACATTGTGCTTTTCCATCGCGGCCTTGAAGTGCTCGAGCAGCAACCCGGACGACAGGTGCGATGGCGAGATGTTCACGGAGATGCGGCCAAAATCGAGGCCCTGGTCGATCCAGTGCCGGGCAGCGGCAAAAGCCTTGTCGATGACAATCTCACCCAGGATCGGCGCCAGACCGGATTTTTCGACGACCGGCAGAAAGTCTCCGGGCGAAACCGTGCCGCGTTCGGGGTGTCGCCAGCGTACCAGCGCTTCGATGCCGGTGACGGCCTGAGTGCGCAGGTTGACCTGCGGCTGGAACACGAGGAAGAACTGGTCGTTCTTGACCGCGTCCTTCAGTTCCAGCTCGATCTGTGCTTCCGTTTCACTGTCTGTGCGCATATCCGGACGGAAGAAAGTATACCGATCCTTACCGTTTTCCTTGGACTGGTAAAGCGCGAGATCGGCATTGACCAGAAGCGTGTCGAAGTTGTCACTGTCCTCCGGGCAAAGAGCCAGTCCCATGCTGACGGTCGGCCAGAACCTGTTGCCGTTGAACTCCATCGGCATCCGCATGATCCGGCGCGCCCGTTCGCACAACTCGTTGGGATCCGACGTTCCGCTTTCCGCCAGAATGACGAACTCGTCGCCTCCCCAGCGATAGGCCGTGCCCAGCCCACGGCAGACTTCGCGCAGCCGGCGGCCCGTCTCTTCCAGGCAATGATCGCCGGCAAGATGGCCGAGCGTATCGTTGACCCGCTTGAATCCGTCCATATCGACGTGAACCAGGAACGCCGGCTTCTCGCTCCGGGCGAAACGCTCCTTGGCGTCGCGCTGGCAGCCGGCGCGGTTGGACAGTTTGGTCAGGGGGTCGAAATAGGCCAGGCGCTCTGCCCGGACCTTGGCTTCGCGGGTTTCGTTTTCCCGCTGAACCCGTTCGGAAACATCATTGGCAATGGCCACGAACAGATCGCGGTCCTGATCGCGGAGAAGCTGTACCCTGAGATCGACAGGATATTCGGTGCCGTCCTTGCGCCGGTGAACGCTTTCGACCGACAGGTTGTCCCTATGTCCTTTCAGGAGGGGCGCGACGTGGCGCCGGACCGTGTTCGGGTCGTAAACGGGATCGATATCGCCGATCTTCTGGGATTTCAGCTCTTCGATCGTGTAGCCGAGATTGGCCAGGGCACAGCGGTTGGCATATTCGATCTGGAAAGTTTCCGCGTCGAGGATGTAGATCTCGTTGAGCGAGGATTCCAGAATGTTGGCCAGTAGATGGTTCCTGCGTTCTGCCAGGCACCGGTCGGTGATGTCGTGAACGGTGCCGATCACCTTGGATGCCTTGCCGTCCCGACCGGCAAGCACATACCCGCGAACGTGCAGGTACTGGATGGTGCCGTCGTCATGTACCAGCGGGTGTTCGGTGTCGAATTCACCGCAGGATTTCACCGCTGCGTTGACCGCGTCCAGGGTTTTCTTCCGGTCGTCACCGGGAATACGATCAAAGAGATAGGCCTGGATCTCGTTTGCCGGAAGATCCGGCGGGATCTTCATGACCCGGTAGTATTCTTCCGAGCCCAGGATTTCGTTTGAAGCGATATCGCGTTCCCAGCTGCCCACATGCGCAATCCGCTGGGCTTCGATGAGTTGAAGCGTGCTGCTTTCCAGCTTCAGGGTATTGTCCAGAACTTCTGCCTCAAGGCGCGAACGGGTCAGCTGCACGGAGGACTGAAGGCGGGACAGGAGACGGAAGACCACCGTCCAGGCGAGCAGCGCCAGACCGATGCCTGCCATCAGTGACAGCAATGTTCCCTTGGCAAAGTCCCAGATGTTGGCCGTGATGTCCTTTACCAGCAGAAGCTTCACGTCGTTGTTCGGGGTTGCGACCATAATTGGCAGATCGCGAACCATGAACACCTTGCTGTTCTGGAGGAAGAAGCTGTTGAAGCCGGCGAAGTGGCCGTTGGAGGCGATCTTGCTGAAGTCGAAGCCGGTCGGCGTCAGATTGCCCAGCACCTTGTAGTGAACCGTGCTGGAATCACCTGCTTCAGTGACTTCACAGGCCTTGACGATCTGGGCATTTACCGCGGAACTGGCCAGCGCGAGCGATTGTTCGATGTTGATCGCGAGCTTCAGATACCCGATCCGGGTTCCCTCAACGAGCCAGGGTTTCAGCACGCTGACGATGAACTCGTTGTTCCGGCCGAGTTCGATAGCATCGACTTCGCGAAAACGGTTGGAATTCAGTTCGGTCTCGAAGCTGGCGGAATCCTGTGCCGGGGTGGCATTGCTTTGCGCGCGGTAGACGATCTGCTGGTCGGCGGAATAGATGGTCAATTCCGCAATATTGAGATCGGCAGCTTTTCTTGCAAAGACCCTGTCGGCAACGGCCTTGATGTTGGCGGTGTCTTTCTTGCGGATGGCTGTCTGCAGATCCGTGTCGGCGCTGACGACACTGACTGCCTGGTCGAGCGTTTGTTCGCCCAACGCCCGTTGATGCATCAAAAGACGTTCAGTCGTCCGGACGATCAGGTCCTGCGGCTCGCTCAGCGTACGATATTCCGTCACCACGTTCTGGAGCGTCAGGACGGCAACTGTCAGGCAGAGAAACGACAGAAAAACGACGCGAAGGGGTTTTTCGAAACGGGTTTCGTCCTTGCACCACCGCGCCAGGATCTGGTCAAGAATGGCGCTTGGACTTCGCCCGCGCGCCTGCGTGCGCGATTTCTCGTCGCGCAAGTCCTTGTCTTGCCAAAACTCTTGCTTGCCCACGCGTTGCACCCGTTCCCCCGAGCAGCCGTAGCTCCTCTTTGATCGGCAAGGACAGTCCACTTTTTGTTATGGTCACCGGGCACGGCGAAGTTATGCAAACCATCACTGCCAATTTTCTCAATAGGCTGTATTGGTTAAATTGTATTGAATGTGTTCCTTAAGGCTTATTAAGAATAGAATTCCTCCGAGAGGAAATCTTCCAGTCTCAAGATCAAATGTATTTGCGCTGAGCCTGATGATTGGCGGTGCAGCAAAATAGTTTGATCTAAATCATACGATCTCCTTTGGACGTCACCAGTTGAGGTGATATCGCCGCCCAAGCGTCTGTGTTTGACCCAGCCGATTGACGGGAGACAGTCTCAGCTTGGCAAGCAAGTCGGTTGGCGCGGTGCCGTCAACTGCCTGATGCGCTTGCGAAGAACTCGAGGAGGGCAGCGACCGTCTCTTCCGGGGCTTCTTCGGGCAGGAAGTGCCCACCGGGAAGCGCGGCGCCGACAGCGGTCCTTGACCAGCCCCGCCAGACTTCAAGCGGATCGTCCACGCTGGTGGCGATACCTTTGCTTCCCCAAAGTGCAAGAAGGGGAACAAGAATCTTTCTTCCCGCATCCAGATCCGCCCGGTCGTGGTCGTAGTCGATCGTTGCACCTGCGCGGTAGTCCTCGCAGGTTGCCGATACCCGGTCTGGTTCGCAAAACCAGTCACGGTTATGCGCCATGGCTTCCTTGGAAAAGCACGACAGGTTCTTGGCTGCAGTCCAGCTGGCCAGCGTGTGATCGAGAAATCGTATCGGTGCGGCAGAAATTGTCTTTTCCGGGAAAGGCGCAGCCTGGGCCAGAAACATCCAGTGATAGATCTTGAGGCCGAACAGCCTGTCCATCCGGTCCCAGTAGTCACATGTCGGCAGGATGTCGAGAACGGCGACTTTCTGAAGGGCCTGCGGGTGATCGAGGGCAAGGCGGTAAGCCACTCGGCCGCCACGGTCATGGCCGGCCAGAAAGAACGTCGAGTGGCCGAGCACCTTCATGAGCTCGACCATGGCCGAGGCCATGCTTCGTTTGGAATAGGTCGCGTGATCGTCTGATAGCGGCGGTACGGACGAACGGCCATATCCCGGCAGGTCAGGCAGGACGAGCGTGAAGTGTTCGGCAAGCTGCGGGGCCACCTTATGCCAGCAGACATGAGATTGCGGGTAGCCGTGCAGCAAAAGCAACGGTGGGCCGGACCCGCCGGTCCGGCAGAACAGCCGCACATCGTTGGCTTCGACAGTGATGCTGTCAAACCCCGGAAACAGATCCGGCAGGTCGTTTTTCACGTCTGTCTCCCAAGTCCGCACCGGGGAGAAGATTACCTTTGCTTTCAAGCGCCTGCCAAGTCCCGGAAACCGGAAATGCTACGATTGCCGGTTTTTCGCTTGGCTCGGCCTCAGCTTTCCCGGGCGATGGCCCGCCAGCCGATGTCGGTTCGGCAAAAACCTTCCGGCCAGTCGATGTCGCGGATCCGCTCGTAGGCCCGTTGCTGTGCCTCGCGAACGGTGGTGCCGACCGCCGTCACGTTCAAAACGCGTCCGCCATTTGCCAGGATCTGCGTGCCATCGCGTTTGGTGCCTGCGTGAAAGACGGCAACGTCATCCGTTGCCGGTGTATCGAGACCACGGATTTCCGTGCCCTTGTCGTAGCTGCCCGGGTAACCCTTGGCGGCCATGACCACCGTCAGTGCGGCTTCGTCGCGCCAGTCTGCCGTTGTCTGGTCCAGTCGGCCCTCGACACTGGCAAGCAGCAGCTCCAGCAGGTCGCTCTTGAGGCGCATCATCAGGACCTGGCATTCCGGATCACCGAAGCGGGTATTGTATTCGATCAGCTTCGGGCCGTTCTTGCCGATCATTAGACCCGCATAGAGGACGCCCTTGAAAGGGGTGCCACGTTTGGCCAGTGTCGCGATTGTCGGCTCGATGATGGTACGCATCACCTCGGCAATCAGTGCATCTGTCAGCACGGGAGCGGGCGAGTAAGCGCCCATGCCGCCGGTATTCGGGCCTTCGTCACCATCATAGGCGCGTTTGTGGTCCTGGGCGGTGGCAAGCGGCAGTGCGTTGGTGCCGTCGGACAACACGAAGAAGCTCGCTTCCTCGCCTTCCAGGAATTCCTCGATGACGACTTCCGCACCTGCGGCCCCAAACGAGCCTTCGAAACAGGCCGTTACCGCCTCTTCGGCGTCTTTCAGGGTCATGGCGACCACGACACCCTTGCCGGCTGCAAGCCCGTCCGCCTTCACGACAATCGGTGCACCTTTTTCCCGGACATAGGCGAGCGCGGCATCTGCCGTATCAAAGCGGCCGTATCCGGCGGTCGGAATATCTGCTTCGTCGCACACGCCCTTGGTGAAGGCCTTGGAGCCCTCCAGTTGGGCCGCTGCCCTGGACGGTCCGAAAGCCTTGATCCCGGCCGCTTCCAGATCATCGACAAGGCCCGCCACAAGCGGTGCCTCGGGGCCGACGACCACAAGATCGATGGCATGTTCGCGACAGAAACCGATGACTGCCTGATGATCCGCGGTGTCCAGATTGCAAAGCTCTGCCACCTCGGCAATGCCGGCATTGCCGGGCGCCGCATAGAGCTTGGTCAGCTTGGGAGATTTTGCCAGCGCCCAGGCGAGCGCGTGTTCGCGGCCGCCGGATCCGATCAGGAGAAGTTTCATAAACGGACAGTCTCTTCGTGAAGGTTGAAGCAAGAGGGCCGTCCCCTAACACGGAGGGCCGCATACCGCAATTGGCGGCGCATGCAACGGCGCATTTCTGCCGGTCACCGCCCAACTTGTGACGCGGCAGGAGAGGTGGTTTCCGCACCCAGGAAAAGGCCGGAACGCTTGCAAGCCAGGTGTGGCAAGCGCGAAGAGGAAACCGAAGGCTGACCGGGGTTTGGTCGTCAGAACATGGCACCGTGCCCAACTCTGAGTTTCACGATAGCGCCCCTGTGACCTCTTGCGGGATGAATTTCCTGCTGAAAATCGCTAAAAGAACCTGAGAAGGGCGGAAAGCAGGAGCGTTTCCGCCGGATAATCGAGAAATGGACGGATCGAAAGTGTTTTCCACGAACGACACGGGGCCGGTTGCAGATGCGGTCAAGCAGCACTGGGTGGACACGCGGCTGCCGGCTGGCCTGCGCCCCTATGCGCGCCTTGCCCGCTGGGAACGTCCGATCGGTTGGTGGCTGTTGCTGTGGCCCTGTTTCTGGTCGGCGGCATTGGCGGCGGTCGCCGGTGGCAAGGCCTGGCCGGACCCCTGGCACATGGTTCTGTTTTTCATCGGTGCGGTTGCCATGCGCGGTGCAGGCTGCACTTACAACGACCTTGTCGACGTCGACATCGATTCCAAGGTCGAGCGGACCCGCTCCCGGCCCATCCCGGCGGGGCAGGTGTCCAGACTTCAGGCAAAGATCTTTCTGGTGGTCCAGGCCTTCATCGGCCTTGCGGTGCTGCTGCAGTTCAACACCTACACGATCTGGCTGGGCATCGCCTCGCTGCTGCCGGTAGCGGTCTACCCGTTCATGAAGCGCATCACCAACTGGCCGCAGCTGTTTCTGGGGTTCGCCTTTTCCTGGGGCGCGCTCATGGGCTGGGCGGCCGCCTTTGGGTCCCTGTCCTGGTCACCGGTGTTTCTCTATATCGGCGGCATCTGCTGGACGATCGGCTACGACACGATCTATGCCCATCAGGACAAGGAGGACGATGCGCTTGTCGGTGTGAAGTCGACGGCCCGCCTCTTCGATGAGCACACCAAGCCGGCTCTCATCCTGCTCTACAGCTGCGCTACCGCGCTGTTCTTTCTCGCTGCGATCTTTGCGGATGCCGGTCCGGCCGCTTTTATCGGCATCCTGGCTGGCGTCATTCACCTGGGGTGGCAGATCGTCGTACTGGATATCGATGACGGCGATCAGTGCCTGCAACTGTTCCGATCCAACGGGACCTATGGCTGGATCCTGTTCTTCGGTTTCTTCGCCGATGCCCTTATCGGTGCGCTCTAACGAAAAAAGCCCCGCTCGGCGGGGCTTTTTTTGAAGACTTTCGTGTGCACGCTCAGGTGCGGGCGATGATCTCACGCTCATTGGCGTGGACAGTTGCCGAAGGTTCCTGCCGGCCGGGAAGACGGCGGTTCAGGAAGCGCGGACGGCGGCCGGTCAAAAGGCGCAGCTTGCGCCGGGGCGCAGGTTTTGAAGCCGGAACGGCGCTGTAGGCTTCGATCGGCTTTACCTTGCCGCCGAGGTCACACACCAGCATAGGCAGGTTGAACACCTGGGCCCACCGGCTCCACAGGACCGCAAGGTCGTCGGATTTCTCGGTTTCTGCCAGGGTGATCGACAGCGCGCTATCAGGATGTTTCAGGATCAGTGCCGCCACGATTTCGCCCGGCACCGCGCCCGGAACGATCCGGACCATGACACCATCGAAACCTTGAGCGGGCACAACCACCGTCACCGGAACACCGGCAACCCGCCGCTTGATGACCGCCCTGTCGCGATCCAGGAAAATTTCGGCTGGCAGGGAAGGGGTACCCGGCCGGTTTTCAAGGCGTTGCTCGAAGTGGGCCGGCAGGCAACCGGGATGCGGCATCGTTTGGGCGCCGCCCCCGGTTGCTACCATTTCCTGTATTTCTGTTTGACGTCTCAAATGACTCTCCACCGGACCTTTAGGTCGGACCATTTTTGGTCTCTCGATGCATTCAATCTACTGAAGAAAAGTCGTGAACCACTTAAGATACAGAGTTAAAAAAGTCTGATTTATAAGAGGGTTACTGGAATGTAATCAGACAGGTAACACCTTGTTCAGTCATGTGGCAATTTCGACTTGATACAACCTTAGAATGAATTTGCCGCCCTGTCCCGATCCCGCCTATCTTGCGGTCATCATTACGAAAATCGGATGGGGTGCTGCGGCATTGCAACCTCTTGCCGGAACCGGCTCAAAATCCCATTTCCCACCTATCAGGGGAAAACCATGGCTCTGGAAGGCGCCCAGCACGACCGGATTGCCCGCAAAAGGCCCCGACAGTTGCAGCGCAGCCGTGCGGGGCGTAAACAACTGCCGAACCAGAAGACGAAAGAGCGGACACGATGTCGGAACTGATTGATCAAAGCGAATTGCAATCCCGGGCAGCCCGTCTGGTGGAAGCAGCCCGCAAGGCCGGAGCTGACGCCTGCGACGCGATTGCGGTTACCGGTGTCTCGCTTTCGGTCGATGTTCGCGAAGGCAAGGTGGAAGAAACCGAGCGCGCCGAAGGCGACGACGTCACCTTGCGCGTGTTTGTCGGCAAGCGAACTGCTGCTGTCTCAGCCAACCGACTTGATGATCCGGCAAGCCTGGCTGAACGGGCCGTCGCCATGGCCAGGGTCGCGCCGGAAGATCCCTATGCCGGTCTTGCCGATCAGGATCTTCTCGTGAAGGAGTTCCCGGAACTCGAGCTTCTGGACACAAAGGAAATGACTGCCGAGGATCTGACGCAGATCGCGCTGGAAGCGGAAGCGGCCGGTCTGGAGGTGGAAGGCGTCACCAAATCCGGCGGTGCTGGGGCCTCCTGGCGTCTTGCCGGTGTCGTTCTGGCGACCAGCCATGGGTTCCAGGGGTCCTACATGTCGTCCCGCTATGGCATGTCCATGACAGCCGTCGCGGGGGAAGGGACCGGCATGGAGCGGGATTACGATTTCGACAGCCGCACCTATTTCGAGGACCTGGAAGCACCGGCGGAGATCGGACGCAGGGCCGGTGAAAGAGCTGTGCGCCGTCTCAATCCGAATAAGCTTTCGACCCGCACCGCGAACGTCATTTATGAATCGCGCGCTGCACGCAGCATTCTCGGGCACCTTGTCGGGGCGATCAACGGGGCCGCCATTGCGCGCAAGACCAGCTTCCTGAAAGACCGGATGGGCGAGGCCGTGTTCGCACCTGGCATCCAGGTGGTTGACGACCCGTTCAAGCGCCGGGGTGCCGCAACACGCCCGTTCGACGGGGAAGGAACCCGGGCGGAACGTCTCGATGTCATTGAAGACGGTGTCCTGCGACACTGGTTTCTGGACGGTGCTTCCGCACGTGAACTGGGCCTGACGCCCAATGGCCGGGCGCACCGCAGTGGCAGCGGTACGTCGCCTGGCGCAACGAACGTTACATTGTTGCCGGGCGAAAAATCGCTGGAGGAATTGATGGTGGAGGCCGGGCAGGGCCTGCTGGTGACCGATCTGATCGGTCACGGCGTCAACGGCCTTACCGGTGACTATTCGCGCGGGGCAGCCGGTTTCTGGTTCGAAAACGGCCAGATCGTGGAAGCCGTTAGCGAAATCACCATTGCAGGCAACCTGAAGGACATGTTTGCACGGCTCGTGCCCGGCAGCGACCTTGACAACCGTTATTCGGCAGCCACTCCCTCGGTCATGATTGAAGGAATGGCCCTTGCCGGAAGCTGACAAGGGCCTGAACGATACCGGACGAAGCGAAATCGGGCTGGATGAAGCCGGAAGGGACGCGGACCTGCGCCTGCTGGAGTTGGCTGCGCGCCAGGCGGGCGATATTGCGCTGGGTTTCTTCGGTCAGGATCCGGAGACCTGGTACAAGGGCAAGGCGGGCATGTCGCCGGTTTCCGAGGCAGATCTCGCGGTAGACCGTTTTCTCGCGGACTACCTGCGGTCCGCGCGGCCGGACTACGGCTGGCTTTCGGAGGAAACCGCCGACGACCGCAGCCGGCTCAACCACGAGCGTGTCTTTATTGTCGATCCGATTGACGGCACGCGGGCCTTTCTGGCGGGCGGCGACGAATGGACAGTGGCGATTGCCGTGGTTGAGGCCGGTCGGCCTGTTGCGGCTTCGGTCTTTTGCCCGCGCCGGGACGAGATGTTCCTGGCCCGTACAGGCGGCGGGGCCTGGCTCAATGGGGCACGACTGGCGGTGTCAGACCGCACCGGCCTTTCCGGCGCAACCTTGACCGGACCTCATTCCATTGTTGCCAATCAGGATGTTGTCGCTGCAGGATTTGTCGGCACGGAAATCCTGCGCTCCCTGGCTTATCGCCTGGCGATCGTTGCAGCAGGACGGGTCGATGTCGGGGCTGCACGAGGCGGACCGAGCGATTGGGATCTTGCGGCGGCGGATCTTTTGGTGCAGGAAGCGGGCGGTGTATTGACCGACCTGTCAGGTCGGAACCTGATCTACAACCGCGCCAAGACCGGCCACCCGGCCCTGATCGCAGCTCCTGTTGCGCTGATCGGGCCTGTGCGCGACGCGCTCGACGACCTGATCAGGTAACAGACCGGTTGCAGCGACGAAAGCGAGGATATTGATGAGTAATACCGATACTCCGAAGCAGCTCCTTCATCTTGTGTTCGGCGGCGAGCTGGAATCACCGGAAGGGCTGACGTTCCGCGATCTGGACGAACTGGATATCGTCGGAATCTACCCGAATTATGCCGAAGCTTACAAAGCCTGGAAATCCAAGGCACAGGCGACGGTCGACAACGCTCATATGCGTTACTTCATCGTCCACATGCACCGCTTGCTCGATCCGGAAACGGCTTCTTAAGGCAGCGCAGCTCTCTCAGGCGACCACACCAAATGATAAAACGCCTCGGCCGTCAGCCCTGGGTTCTGGCCAGCATCGGCACTTTGATGGCCGTTTACCTGAAACTGGTCTACCGTACCAACCGGTTCGTGATCGAGCCGGAGGGCGTGCACGAACGTTCCGAACAGGATCTCCCGGTTATCGTGGCCATGTGGCACGGCCAGCACTTCATGGTGCCCTTCGCCAAGCCGGCTCACTGGCCCGCCAAGGTGATGATTTCCCGGTCTGCCGATGGCGAGGTCAACGCGATCGCGGCCCGCAAGCTCGGCCTCGGCCTGATCCGTGCCTCCGGCGGCAAGAACGCACGCCAGATAAAGAAGCGCGGCGGCATGCGTGGTTTCATCGAGGCGCTTCGTGCGCTCAAGGAAGGCTATTCCATCGCCATGACGGCGGATGTGCCAAAAGGTCCGGCCCGCAAGTCCGGCGTTGGCATCGTTCAGCTTGCCAAGCATTCGGGCCGTCCCGTCCTGCCAGTGGCCGTGGCGACCAGCCGCAGCATCGAGCTGAACAGTTGGGACAAGGCCAGCGTCAACCTGCCGTTCGGCCGGGGCAGCATCGCGGTGAGTGACCTCATCTGGGTTCCTGCCGATGCGGACGACGACACGCTTGAGGAATACCGCCTCAAGGTGGAAGTGGGGCTCAACGCCGCAACGAAACGTGCTTACGAGCTGGTCGGAAGGGCGGATGGCTGACCGGCGACCCCTTGTCTTCAGTCTCTACAGGGGCCTTGCACGGGCCCTGACGCCTCTGTTCAATCTGCTTTTCTGGCTGCGCAGCCGCTCCGGCAAGGAATTGCCCGCCCGCAAGGGGGAGCGTTTCGGACGGAGCGCAACAAGCCGGCCTGCCGGCAAGCTTGTCTGGATCCATGCGGCCAGTGTCGGTGAAACCGTATCCGTGCTGCCGCTGGTCGACGAACTGACGGCGTCCGGCAACAAGGTGCTCCTGACGACTGTCACCGTGACGGCGGCACAGTTGGCACAGGGCCGCTTGCCGGAAGGGGCGATCCACCAGTTCATGCCATTCGATGCCCCCGGGCCGATCTGCCGATTTCTCGACCACTGGTATCCGGATCTGGCGATGGTGGTCGAATCCGAAATCTGGCCCTGCCTTTTCGATGAAATGCGTTCACGGCAACCGCCCTTCGTGCTTCTCAACGGCCGTCTATCTGACCGATCCTATCGAAGCTGGGCACGCTTTCCGCGTATTTCCGGATATCTGTTCCGGTGTCTGGACATGGTTCTGGCGCAAAGCGCCGCCGATGGCGAGCGGTTCCGCCTGTTGGGCTGCCGCAATGTTTCAACGCCCGGCAATCTGAAATTCGATGCACCGGACCCGGCCGTGGACGAAGGCCAGGCAACCGCCCTGCTGGCGCAGACAGGAGCGCGTCCGGTCTGGCTGGCCGCACTGACGCATCCGGGTGAGGACGAAATCGTGCTCGAGGCCTTTGGCCGTCTCACCGAGGATTTTCCCGATCTCCTGCTGGTCCTTGTGCCGCGACATCCCGTCCGGACAGATGATATTGCGGCCATGATCGATAGCCGTGGCCTGCGTGCGGCGCGTCGAAGTCTGGATCAGGCAATTGAAACGGACACAGATGTCTATCTCGGTGATACACTGGGCGAGATGGGACTTTTTTACAGATTGGCACCGGTGACGTTTTTGGGTGGTTCATTCAACGATGCAGGCGGTCACAACCCGGTGGAAGCTGCGCTGTCGGGCTCCGCGCTGGTCACTGGCCCGCGCGTTGCGAACGCCCGCGCCGTCTACAAGGACTTCTGGAGCCGGCGGGCTTCGCTGAAAGCGGAGTTGCCGGAGAACCTGGCAGATTGCGTCGGCAGTCTCTTGCGCGATGCTGACGCTGCCCGGGCGCAGGCGGAAAGAGCAAGGGCCCTGGTCGAAGCCGGACGCGGTGCGTTGGACGAAACCCTGAAAGTGTTGCAACCCATGTTGGGAATAGCAGGTCCGGCGACTGGCGATCCGCTGCCGCGGGGCCGCGCATGAAGACGGCGCCCGACTTCTGGTGGAAGCCGGGACAGACACTGGCAAGTTGGCTGCTGTCGCCGGCAGGCTGGATCTACGGACTGGTCTCCGGACGCCGCATGTTGAAGAAGCCGAAGGCGAAAAGCCGGTTGCCTGTAATCTGCGTCGGCAATTTCGTCGTCGGCGGAACCGGAAAGACACCCTTTGCCATCGAACTGTCCTACAGACTGCAGGAAGAAGGCTTGCGGCCCGGTTTTCTGCTGCGCGGTTACGGCGGCAAGGCCAAGGGGCCGCTCCTCGTCGATGCCAGCATGCACGACGCCGACGTTGTCGGTGACGAGGCCTTGTTGCTGGCCCGGTACGGTCCAACCGTGATTGCGGCCGACAGGCCGTCGGGAGCACGGCTTGCCGAGCAGCAGCCTATTGATGTGCTGCTTATGGATGACGGGTTTCAGAACCCGGCGCTGGCCAAGGATCTCAGCCTGGTGCTGGTTGATTGCAGCGTGGGGTTCGGCAATGGCAAGTGTCTGCCTGCCGGCCCCTTGCGGGCACCTGCGGCTAAGCAGATCGTGAAGGCCGATTGCCTGGTCCTGGTGGGTGAGGGGGATGCGGCCGAGGAAGCTGTGCATCTGGCCGGACGCAAGGGGCTGCCGATCCTTCACGCACATGTGCGGCCGCAGCCGAACGATGAACTGGCGGGAAGCAGGCTCTTTGCATTTGCGGGCATCGGCAGACCGCAGAAATTCTTCGATACGCTGAAATCGCTTGGCTACGACGTGAAGAAAACGAGGGAATTCCCCGATCACCATCAATATACGCAAGCCGACGTGCGTGCGCTGCTGACCGAAGCCGAGGAAGCCGGGTTCAAGCTGGTGACGACGTCCAAGGACATGGCCAGGCTGGAAACGTCGACGGGAGAGCTGTTCCACTGGATCGCATCCAGTGCGGCCGTTCTGGAAGTGCGAATGGAGATCGACGACGAAGACAGACTGGCGTCACTCATCAAGGAGCGGCTTCGCCGGCGTCAGTTCGGAAAATGAGGCTGCTTGACTTCGCCTGACGCGGCTCAGCGCGTTTCCAGATACCGCTTCATGGATGCATTGGCATCGACATAGGCTTCCTGCCGTTCGACAGACCAGTATTTCAGCTCGTCCAGCGGGATCGCCGTGCCGGTGACCGCACAGCGCACGAATGTCCCCGGTGTTTCCACCTGATAGTCGCCGTCCAGATAGCGGACGCGGGCTTCATTGGGGATGCGCGGATTTTCGTAGCGGTTCATGATCTGCAGTTTGGCTGTCGGTCTATCGGGAAGTCTTGATAGCATTTATGGCAGACTGGCAGGAGAGGGCAAGTCAAAGCTTTGCCGGTGGGCCATTTCCCCGTTGCGGGACAATCGGCGTCAAAACCGCACAGGGTAACCCGCCCCCGACTGCATTCCGGCGCGTGGGACCGTATGACTGGCAAGTGGAATTCTCCGCTTATGGGATGATTTGCGCGCCAAAACGCCTATGTTGAGAGAAACAACCAAATTGCCCGGTCTGGCAATGCAACCTGCATCGGCAGACACTCCGGGCGAAATCAGGACAGACAGATGACCCTTTCCACCACCGATCTTATCGAATCTTCAGGCCTGGGCCTCGAAACGGCAAGGCGGATCACTCAAGACGCACTTGATGGAGCGGATGATGGCGAGCTTTTTGTCGAGTACCGGCAAAGCGAGGGCCTTGTCTTCGACAACGGGCGCCTGAAAGGGGCCAACTACGACACCGCACAAGGTTTCGGCCTGAGAGCCGTTGCCGGTGAAGCTGCCGGTTACGCCCATGCCGGGGATATCTCCGAAGGTGCATTGAAACGGGCGGCCGATGCGGTCAGCGCCGTCAAGAAGGGGTATTCGGGTAGCTACGCGGCGGCACCTGCGCGCACCAACCAGACGCTTTATACCGATGTAAACCCGCTTGGCGGACCGAGCTTCGAGGACAAGGTCAAGCTGCTGCAGGAAATCGATGCCTACGCGCGGGCGAAGGATCCACGCGTGCGGCAGGTGTCCGCGTCTCTGGCGGGTTCCTGGCAGGTGGTCGAGATCCTGCGTGCGGACGGTCATCTGGTGCGCGATGTGCGTCCGATGGTGCGGCTCAGCATTTCCGTCGTCGCCGGCAATGACGAACGCCAGGAAAGCGGCTCTTTCGGTTGCGGTGGCCGGGAAGGCTTCGAGCGTTTCATCACCACGGAAAACTGGCAGGGCGGTGTCGACGAGGCGCTGCGTCAGGCTCTGGTCAATCTGGACGCAGTTCCGGCACCTGCCGGCACCTTCGATGTCGTGCTGGGGCCGGGCTGGCCGGGCATTCTTCTGCATGAAGCCGTCGGCCACGGACTGGAAGGCGACTTCAACCGCAAGAAAACGTCCGCGTTCGCCGGTCTCATGGGCCAGCGCGTCGCTTCGCCTGGCGTGACCATCGTTGACGACGGCACGATTGCCGATCGGCGGGGCTCGCTGACTGTGGACGACGAAGGCACGCCTTCCAGCCGAACGGTACTGATCGAGGACGGTATCCTGAAGGGCTACATGCAGGACCGCCAGAATGCGCGTCTGATGGGCATGGAGCCGACCGGTAATGGCCGCCGGCAGTCCTACGCCCACATCCCGATGCCGCGCATGACCAACACGGTAATGATGGCCGGTGACAAGGATCCGGACGAGATCCTGGCATCGGTCAAGGACGGCATCTACGCCGTCTCTTTCGGCGGTGGCCAGGTCGACATCACCTCCGGCAAATTCGTGTTCTCCTGCACCGAAGCCTACCGCGTGGAGAACGGCAAGGTTGGCGCGCCGCTGAAAGGGGCAATGCTGATCGGTAACGGACCGGACGCGCTGACCCGCGTTGCCATGATCGGGAACGACATGAAGCTCGATCCCGGCATGGGGACCTGCGGCAAGCAGGGGCAGGGCGTACCTGTCGGTGTCGGCCAACCGTCCATGCGCATCAATGCCATGACCATAGGCGGGACGGCGGTCTGACAAAGCCGCCTGGAAGGACCTATGCCGGACATAAAATTCGTCATCTTCGATATGGATCTGGTGCTCTACGACTATGACCACCAGATCCGCTTGAAGCTGCTTGAGGAGCTGACAGGAAGGCCTGCGGCCGATATTGATCGCTCGGTCTGGGGCGGTCCTCATGAAAATGCAGCCGAGGCGGGAGATCCTGCAACGGCCGAAGCCTATCTAGAGCAATTTGCAAGGCTGCTCGAGTTTCCGATCGACTTCGAAACCTGGGCGGACGTGCGCCGGCAGATGATGCGCCCGCGCCGGGATGTCTTGTCGCTTGTCCGCCGCCTGAAGGCGACCGCAGACATTGCGCTGCTGACCAACAACGGCATGCTCTTGAAGGATGCCTTGCCCGTCTGCGCGCCGGAAACGGTCGAGATTTTTGGCGAGAAGGCCCATGTCTCGGCGGAGTTTGGAGCCCGCAAGCCTGATCCGCTGGTCTATGAGCGCATCTGCGGCCGCTACGGCTACGCTCCCGAGGAAAGTGCGTTTGTCGATGACCGCGCGGAAAACATTGAAGGGGCGCAGAGCGTCGGTCTGAGGGGCCATCACTACGTGACTGTGGATGGCCTGGAAACGTTCCTGAGGTCTTGCCGGCTGATCTGATCCGTCACGCAGCTTTCCACGATCAGGGTGTTGCAGTCAGGGCTTTGGGTGAAAGTGCCTTTGAGGCAGCAGGTCTTCCGAACTGAAGCTCCCGTTTCCGGCTATCACCATGCCGCGTGCCACGCTCAGGTTCCTGGCAACGCCGCTTCCTTTCAGCAGACCGCCTCTCATGTCCGGATCATCTTCCTGAAAGGAGCCTCCGTCCGACAGCGTGCAGGTGTCGACCGTGATATTGCCGAGGATCTGACTGCCGTCTCCCAGCATGCATCTGCCGAACAGGGCCGGGTTGTTGAGGAACCGGCCATGGCTTCCGATCCGGATTTCCGCGCCGGGCCTGTTGGCCTTGGCGGTAAATCCGCCTTCGCCGAACTGGTTCTTGCTACCAATCAGAATATTGCCGTTCGACGCTTCGAAATGGCTGCCGGAGTGCACAATGTTGTCGTCGCCCAGCCGGATCTCCGCTCCGGATGACGCCTTCAGCGTGACGCCCGGATAAAAGATGTTGTTCTTGCCCGCCGATACGCCTGCGGAAACCAGTGTGGAAAAGGGATCCAGAACATGATTGCCGTCCAGGATTTCCATCATCTGAGACAGCGGCAGAAACCCGCAGGCAAGGCGTGCGGCATCGATTGAGGCAAACAGATCGGACATGCGTTGCGAGGGCTCCGTCTTGGAGTACAGGGACAGATAGCCAGCCTTTGGCCCACAGGTTGCCTGCCAGACTGTTTCACCGGACACCTGCAACGCTACGCAGCAAATATCCGGCGTGCAATCAGCTTGTGCGGTTCTTGGCGCGTGGGGCTGTCCTTTGATTGAAAATAAAGCACTTTTTTGCTGCAGTCGCTGGATTTGATTAAAGGATAGGGCGTATTCTCTGATATCGTTGAAGTGAGCCGAAGTCGCCTGAAACAAGAAGGCGACGTGTCGGGACCATGCGGTTAAGGAGAAGGAATGGCAGCAGAAGGAGCCCCTCCGTTTTTTGCCGAATCGATCGTGTTTCTGGCCGCGACGGTCGTCGCCGTTCCGATCGCCAAAAGGCTGGGGCTTGGATCGGTGGTCGGTTATCTCGCTGCCGGAGCCGTTATAGGCCCGCATGGCCTTAAGCTTCTCGGCTCCGGCGAGGACGTGCTCCATGTCGCCGAGCTAGGCGTCGTCCTGCTGCTGTTTGTCATCGGTCTGGAGCTGGACCCGCGAAAACTCTGGCGGATGAAGCGTGACATCTTCGGCCTTGGAACGGCCCAGGTGCTACTGACCGGTGTGACCTTCTACGCCATAGGACGGCTGTTCGGTTATTCCTTCACCACCTCCCTGGTGGCTGGCTTCGGCCTGGCGCTTTCTTCCACCGCGTTCGCGCTGCAGATCCTTCAGGAACGCGGACAACTTTCCTCAGCCTACGGCCAACGCGCGTTTGGCATCCTGTTGCTTCAGGATATTGCCATCGTGCCACTGCTTGCGATGGTTGCCATCCTGGCGCCAGGGGAAGGGCCATCCACCTACACCCAGATCCTGAGCGAGATCATGATCGTTCTGGCGGCGGTGGCCGCGGTTGTCCTGACTGGCCGATATCTGGTGTCGCCGATTTTCCTGCTGCTGGCGGCAAGCCGCGCGCGCGAGGTCATGCTGACAGCCGCTCTCCTCGTCGCTCTTGGCAGTGCCGGCATCATGCATGCGGTCGGCCTGTCGATGGCGCTCGGGGCGTTCCTGGCAGGTGTACTGCTGGCCGAATCGAGTTTCCGCCATACGCTTGAAGCCGACATCGAGCCCTTCCGGTCTTTGCTCATGGGCCTGTTCTTTGTCGCCGTCGGCATGTCGCTAGATATCTACCTGGTGATGACCCACTGGGAAATCCTCGCAATCGGCGTCATCTGTGTGATGGGCGTGAAGGGCATATTCCTTTGGGCTCTGTCACGGGGCACCGGCTCGCCGAATTCCGATGCATTGCGCATCGCCGTCACGTTGCCTCAGGGTGGTGAATTCGCGTTTGTCCTGTTCACCGCCGCTGTCGGCGAGCGCCTGTTGAGCTATCAGGCCGTCAACCAGCTGAATGCGATTGTGGTCTTGACCATGTTGCTGACGCCGGTTGCCTGTCTCGGGCTGGACCGGCTGGCGGCCAGGGTCAAGGCACGGGGTGTTGAAAACCCGTCGATCGAAACATTCGAGGAGGCAACACCAACCGTGCTGGTGATCGGCTTCGGCCGCTTCGGCATGGTGGTGGCCCAGTTCCTGACATCCGAAGGGCTTGAGATCACCGCCATCGACAATCGGCCGGACCGTATCGCCTACGCCCGCAAGCAGGGCTACAAGGTCTATTACGGCGATGCCACGCGGGCAGACGTCCTGGCGGCGGCAGGGGCAGGCAAGGCGACATTGGTTGCCATGTGCATCGAGAACGACAAGGTGATGGGCAAGGCCATCGACCTCGTGCGCGAAGGCTTTCCCGAAGCACTGATCTTCTGCCGGGCGACGGACCGCGCACATATGCTGGATCTCACCAAACGTGGCGTCGATTTCCAGATTCGTGAAACCTTCGAATCAAGCGTCGTCTTCGGCCGGGCGGCGCTCGAAGCACTGGGAACTCCCCTCGACCGGATCGACCAGATCGAGGAAGACGTGCGCGACCGGGACGAGGAGCGGCTTGCCCAGCAATTGCGCGAGGGCATGTTTGCCGGCGCCGACAAGCTGCACAAGGTGACACCGCGCCGGTCGATGGAGGCGAACGCTCCTGACGCGCCAGCCGCGGAATAGACGGCAAGGCACATCACCAGAATTTCGGAAACAAAAAAGGCACCGATTGGGCGCCTTTCGTTTGTTTGCTTGCGTTTCCGTGTCAGGGCAGGGCGTCGAAGCCTGCGGAGAACCCGTTCAGCGAAATCGGGATGCCGATCCCTTCTTCCGGGGTCTGGAAGATGATGAAGGTCGCCTGAGAGCCGGCCTGCAGTTTGCTCAGCAGATCTTCTTCGAGAATGACCTCGGCAATGCAGCCGTTCGGAAGGCAGCGGACGAAGCCGGCCCGGCCGATATCGGCGTTGTCGACCCTGAGGCCAAGGCCGGACGGCAACAACACGCCGAGCGGTGCAAGAACCCGGAGAATGCGGGCCTGCTTGTCGGCGGTTTTCAGAATGATCACGGACAGTCCGACGTTTTCCCGGTCGGCCGCGGTGACGTTCTGGATCAGCGCGCACTGGTCACCGGTGGAACCGGGAGGCGTGTCGCAGCGCATTTGCCAGTCGCCGTGAGTCGAGCGGACCTCGCCTTGTGCTGCAGCGGGCAGATTTCCGTAAGTCAACGAACTGAAGACGATCCCGGCAATGGCCGCGAGTTTGGAAAAAGACAGTCTGGAACGTCCGTTAGGGCGGGCAGCCAGTGACTGCGGCAATTGGGTTGACAAGAAATCCTCCAGTCAATCGTTGTCCGGTTCGCTTTTGGTCGGCCCGGCACAAAAAGATGCGGCCTGCTTGGCGAATCAAGGTGTAATTCTAGGCCAGACATTGCCGCATGACGGCGCACGTTTCCAGTCCGGCGGTTCAGGAACCTAAGGATTAGCCGCAATTCTTGTCGAAAATTCGCATGTCCTTGACCCGTGTCAAATGGCAGAGAGCTTCAGGTGGCTGTGAAAAGTTGGAAATTCCGTTGCAGCCCGGCGTTTCTTGTGGTTTTTGTGCGGCTCAAAGGTGTCGGTGGAATGATGCGGCACATCGCCGCTATGCCCGATGGTAGCCATCGCCCTTTATATGAGTTTGTGGTTATAGTCCGGTCAAACTCATGACCTTGTCCAACTCCAGGACGCAGCAGATTTGGCTTGCGCAGCGCCGCCAAGCCCGCTACTGCCGCACCGGATTGGACCGGATCTGAGTCCGGAAATTTAGCATTTTCCGCCATTTCAGGCGGATGAGGGAAGGGAGCGCGGACGTGAAGGCAGTCTTCAAGCGTCTCATGACTATGGCCGGTGCGGCGGCAACTTTTGCTGGAGTGTCGACGGCGGCCCTGGCAGCGGAATCCGGCATCAAGGAATGGCAGCTGGGCTTTCAGGCCTCTGTCACCGATGTGATGGACGACATTACCTGGTTCAACGGGTTCACCCTGGTGATCATCACCGTAATCACGCTGTTCGTGCTTGCGCTGCTGATCGTCTGCATGACCCGCTTCAGCTCGAAGGCGAACCCGGTTCCGTCCAGAACCTCGCACAACACCATGATCGAAGTGGTCTGGACGGTTGCTCCGATCCTGATCCTGGTCGTGATCGCGATCCCGTCTTTCCGCCTGCTCTACAAGCAGCTGGACATTCCCGAATACGAGATGACCATCAAGGCGACCGGGTACCAGTGGTACTGGGGCTATGAGTACACCGATGAAAACATGGGTGAGCTCTCCTTCGACTCCATCATGGTCAAGGACGACGAGCGCCAGGCTGTTGCAGAAGCTCGCGGCGTGACGCTCAACGAAGTTCCGCGCCTTCTGTCCGTTGACTACGATCTCGTCATTCCAGTCGACACCACTGTTCGCGTCCAGGTGACCTCCGAAGATGTTATCCACGCCTTCGCGATGCCGTCCTTCGGCGTCAAGATCGACGCCATCCCGGGCCGTTTGAACGAAACCTGGTTCCACGCTCGCGAGGAAGGTGTCTACTACGGTCAGTGTTCCGAGCTTTGCGGCAAGGACCATGCCTTCATGCCGATCGCGATCCGGGTGGTTTCCAAGGATCAGTTCCAGACCTGGTCAACTGCCGCCCAGGACGATCTGGACACTGCCAACCAGCAGCTCCTGGCATCGATCGCCGATGCGAAGAAAGTGGCTGCCGCAGGCAAGCTGGAAGAGATCTCTGTCGCCGCGAAATAATGCGGCGACGATCCTGTTTGGCGATGCGCGCGATGACATGCAGCGCCGCTGAGAAAGTCTGAAAGAGGGAGCCCAAAATGGCTGCGACCGAAGCACATGCGGCACATGGCCATCCGACCGGATGGCGCCGCTGGGTCTATTCGACCAACCACAAGGACATCGGTATCATGTACCTGATGTTCGCTATCATGGCAGGTATCGTTGGCGGCGCGCTCAGCGTCGGCATGCGGATGGAACTTCAGGAGCCGGGGATGCAGATCTTCGGTGATCCGCACCTGTTCAACGTGTTCACCACCGCACATGGTCTGATCATGATCTTCTTCATGGTCATGCCGGCCATGATCGGCGGCTACGCCAACTACTTCGTGCCGATCATGATCGGTGCGCCGGACATGGCGTTCCCGCGGATGAACAACATCTCCTTCTGGCTGCTTCCGCCGGCCTTCCTGCTCCTGCTTCTCTCCCTCTTCGTTGAAGGTCCTCCGGGCTCCAACGGTGTCGGTGGCGGCTGGACTATCTATCCGCCGCTGTCCACGTCCGGTCAGCCCGGACCGGCTATGGATCTGGCGATCCTGTCCCTGCACATTGCTGGTGCTTCCTCGATCCTCGGTGCCATCAACTTCATCACGACCATCTTCAACATGCGTGCGCCGGGCATGACCCTGCACAAGATGCCGCTGTTCTCCTGGTCGGTGCTGATCACCGCGTTCCTGCTGCTGCTGTCCCTGCCGGTTCTGGCTGGTGCCATCACCATGCTTCTGACCGACCGTAACTTCGGCACCACGTTCTTCGCACCTGCCGGTGGCGGTGACCCGATCCTGTTCCAGCACCTGTTCTGGTTCTTCGGCCACCCGGAAGTGTACATCCTGATCCTGCCGGGCTTCGGCATCATCAGCCACATTATTTCCACCTTCTCGCGCAAGCCGATCTTCGGTTACCTCGGCATGGCCTACGCCATGGTCGCCATCGGCGTCGTCGGCTTCATCGTGTGGGCGCACCACATGTACACCGTCGGCATGTCCTCCGAGACGCAGGCCTACTTCGTGGCCGCCACCATGGTGATCGCGGTTCCGACCGGCGTGAAGATCTTCTCGTGGATCGCGACCATGTGGGGCGGTTCCATCGAGTTCCGCACGCCTATGGTCTGGGCAATCGGCTTCATCTTCCTGTTCACCGTTGGCGGTGTGACAGGTGTGCAGCTCGCCAACGCCGGTCTCGACCGCGCGTTCCACGACACTTACTTCGTGGTTGCTCACTTCCACTACGTGCTGTCTCTCGGCGCCGTGTTCGCCATCTTCGCGGCCTGGTACTACTGGTTCCCGAAAATGTTCGGCTACATGTACAACGAGACGATCGGCAAGGCCCATTTCTGGATCACCTTCGTGGGCGTGAACCTGGTGTTCTTCCCGCAGCACTTCCTGGGCCTGAACGGCATGCCGCGCCGCTATGTCGACTACCCGGATGCGTTTGCCGGCTGGAACTTCGTGTCGTCCATCGGCTCCTACATCTCGGCCTTTGCGGTTCTGGTGTTCCTCTTCGGTATCGTTGAGGCGTTCTCCAAGAAGCGCGTTGTCGGCAACAACCCGTGGGGCGAAGGTGCAACGACCCTGGAGTGGACCCTGTCTTCTCCTCCGCCGTTCCACCAGTTCGAGACCCTGCCGCGCATCAAGTAAATCGCGGCGGGAGGTTCGCCTCCCGGTCAAGATCAGCACCGCGCCGGTTGCCGGCGCGGTGCTCCCTTTCAAGAAAACTGCCGGGCCATGTGCACCCGGACGCGCGATCCCCGGATCGCGATCGAAAACAAGAATTCAAAGGACGCGCCTATGTCGCTCGTTGAGCGCCAGGATACGATGAGCCAGGAAACCGCTGTCTGGGACGGCGGCATGGGATCGGTGAGCGACTATGTGGCGCTCCTGAAACCGCGAGTGATGTCTCTGGTCATCTTCACCGCTTTTGTCGGCCTGATGCTGGCACCGGGCTCCGTGCATCCAGTGCTGGGTGTTGTCGCGATCCTGTGCATTGCCATCGGAGCAGGCGCTTCCGGCGCGCTCAACATGTGGTACGACGCCGACATCGATGAAGTCATGACGCGCACCCGCAAGCGGCCGATCCCGGCCGGCAAGGTCACGCGTGAGGAAGCGCTTGCCTTCGGTGTGACGCTGTCCATCGGTTCGGTTGTGCTGCTCGGCCTTCTGGTCAACTGGTTTGCCGGTGCGTTCCTGGCCTTCACCATCTTCTTTTACGTGATCGTCTATACGATGTGGCTGAAGCGCTCGACGCCGCAGAACATTGTTATCGGCGGCGCAGCCGGGGCGTTTCCTCCGATGATCGGCTGGGCAGCCGTTACCGGAAGCGTAAGCCTGGAAAGCTTCGTGCTCTTCCTGATCATCTTCATGTGGACACCGCCGCACTTCTGGGCGCTGGCACTGGTCAAGAACGGCGACTATCAGGCCGCCAAGATCCCGATGCTGCCAGTTGTCGCCGGCGAGACCGTGACACGGCATCATATTCTTGCCTACGCCATCCTGCTCGCACCCATCGGTGTCGCACCTTATCTGCTTGGCTTTGCAAGCCCCGTCTACGGCATCGCATCCGCTCTTCTGAGTGCCATTTTCGTCGGCCTGTCCTTTGACGTCTGGCGCAAGCGCGAGGGCGATCCGGCGAAGGCCGCGTGCTGGCGTCTGTTCAAGTTTTCAATCTTCTACCTGTTCATGCTGTTCGCCCTGCTTCTGGGTGAGAGCCTGATTGCAGGAGCGTGACGTGATGGCCAAGGAAGAGCAGGGCATTGCACTCACCGAAGAGCAGAAGAAGAAGCGCCGATCGCGGTCGATTGCAATCGCCTGCGTGCTCGGCGGCCTCGTCGTGCTGTTCTATGTCGTGACCATCGTCAAACTGGGCCCCGGTATCCTGGACCGGGCGCTTTGAGGGAGATCGTGTGAGCAACGGACAAGACACTTCAAACCTGTCACGCAGCAACCGCAAGGTCGCGGTGGTTTGCGCTGGCGTGTTCATGTTCATGGTCGGGGCGGCCTATGCCGCCGTGCCGCTCTACAATCTTTTTTGCCGTGTCACCGGGTTTGGTGGCACCACACAGGTTGCCACGGCTGAAAGCGACGTGATCATCGACCGCAAGATCACCGTGCGCTTCGACGGCAACGTCAATCATGAGCTGCCCTGGAAATTCAAACCGGTGCAGCGTTCGGTCACGCTCCAGATGGGCGAAACCGCTCAACTGGAATATGTGGCAACCAACACGGGTTCCGGCAGGACCGTCGGCACGTCGACTTTCAACGTGTCGCCGCCGACCGCCGGGGCCTATTTCAACAAGCTGCAATGCTTCTGCTTTACCGAGCAGGCGCTGGAAAGCGGCGAGACTGTTCAAATGCCGGTCGTTTTCTTCGTCGACCCGGAAATGGACAAGGATCCTGAGCTGAAACACGTGAAGGAAATCACTTTGTCCTACACCTTCTTCCCGGTAGAAGAACCGGAACGTCCTGTTGCAGCAAAGGCCGAGAAGGCCGCAGCTGAAACAAAATTCGAGTGATTGGCGCATCCGCGCTTGAAATGACTGTCTTTGGGGAGCTTGCCGATGGCTGAGGCACATACCAAAAACCACGATTACCACTTGGTCGATCCGAGTCCGTGGCCGTTCATCGCATCCGTCGGTGCGTTCGTCATGGCACTGGGTGCCATCGGCTTCATGAAATACGCACAGGGCATGGAATTCGTGCTGCTCGGCCTGGATCTCACCGGCTGGGGCCTGTTCGCTATTGGGCTGTTGATCGTCCTTTATGTGATGTTCGGCTGGTGGCGCGACACCGTTCGCGAATCCGCTCAGGGTCACCACACCCGGGTGGTCTCGCTACATCTTCGCTACGGCATGCTGCTGTTCATCGCTTCGGAAGTGATGTTCTTCGTTGCATGGTTCTGGGCCTACTTCGATGCGTCGCTGTTCACCAGCGAAGCCATCCAGTTTGCACGCGTCGAGGCTACCGGCGGTCAGTGGCCACCTGTTGGCATCGAAACGTTCGATCCCTGGCACCTGCCGCTGCTCAACACCCTGATCCTGCTGTGCTCCGGCACCACGGTCACCTGGGCACACCATGCGCTGCTGCACAATGACCGCGATGGCCTGAAGTGGGGCCTGACCCTTACGGTTCTGCTGGGTGTTCTCTTCACCATCTGCCAGGTCTATGAATACATGCACGCCGCGTTCGATTTCGGCGGCAACATCTATGGCGCGACCTTCTTCATGGCGACCGGTTTCCACGGTTTCCATGTTATCGTCGGCACCATCTTCCTGGCCGTCTGCCTGTTCCGGGCACTGGCTGGTCAGTTCACCGTGGAGAAGCACTTCGGTTTCGAAGCCGCCGCATGGTACTGGCACTTCGTTGACGTCGTCTGGCTGTTCCTGTTCGTCTCCATCTACATTTGGGGCGCAGGCACACCGGCCGCTCACTAGGATCGCGCCAAACCGGCACGAGCAACGCCCGATCCGGCCACCGGATCGGGCGTTTTCATTTCAGTTGAGGCTTGAGGCACATCATGGAAGACAAGGCGCATTTTCCACCGGTCAATCCGGTTTCCGCAGGCCTGTCGGGCAAGTGTCCGCGCTGCGGCCAGGGGAAGCTTTTCGACGGCTTCCTGAGCGTCAAGAAATCCTGCATGGCCTGCGGGCTCGACTACTCCTTCGCCGACAGTGGTGACGGCCCGGCGGTCTTTGTCATCATGATCGTCGGGTTTATCGTGGTCGGTCTGGTGCTCTTCGTTGAGCTCTCCTACCAGCCGCCGATCTGGGTACACCTGGTCCTCTGGCTGCCGCTGACGATCCTGCTGGCCGGTGGAGTGCTTCGACCGCTGAAAGGCCTCATGATCGCACTTCAGTTCCGGCACAAGGCCGCCGAAGGCCAACTGGACACCGGCAAGGACGACAATTGACCGGGCGGGTCCCGGGAAGACAATCCCATGCGTAAACTCGTTATTCCGACACTCGCCGCCATCGCGGCCCTGGTGGTTCTGCTCAATCTCGGTTTCTGGCAGCTTGACCGCCTCGCCTGGAAAGAAAACCTCATCGAACAGGTGGAAGCCGGTGTTTCGACCCCACCGGAAACAGCACCCGAACCAGCGGCCTGGGGCGACCTTGCACCTTCCGACGATTATAGCCATGTCAGGCTCACCGGACGTTTCCTGGAAGGGGCAGTCTTCTATTACACCGCGCTGACTGATCCGGTCGGGAGAGCAAGCGGGCCCGGGGTGATGGTCTATGCACCCTTTGAAACGGACCAGCAGTGGGTCGTTCTGGTCAACCGCGGCTTCCTTCCACAAGGGCTCGACAAGGCCACGCGCGAAAAGGCAATCACGCCGCCTGATGGCGCCTGGGAGCTGACCGGACTTCTGCGGCTGAGTGAAAAGCCGAACTGGACAACGCCTGAACCAGGTCGGGAAGATCGTATCTGGTTCGCACGTGACACGGACGCCATGGCAGCAGAACTGGGCCTCGATCCCGCCAGGCTGGCTCCCTTCAGCATAGATCTCGACGCTTCCTTCACACCGCCTTCCGGTCTGCCGCAGGCGGGGGAGACCATCGTTCATTTCAAGAACGATCACCTCGGCTACGCGCTGACCTGGTTTGGTCTGGCAGCAACGCTGATCGGTGTCTATCTCGCCTACGCTGCAAGCATCCTCTGGCCGCGCAAACGGCAGGCGGGTGAAACGTCGAGCAAATAGGCGGTGCTGGTGGCCTCGTGACACGAAAGAACTTGGCGACGGGGGGCGGAAAAACACAGGCTCTCGGTCGTCGTCCCGGTCAAGCGAAGCGCGAGCCGGGGCCGGGGGGGGCACGGCGTCACTTTTGTCAGCAGCCATGTTGATAAGCCCTCGGCTCTCCGATCCCGGATCTCCGCGTTGCTGCGTCCGGGATGACCTGTTGAGAGGGGACGATCAAAAAAAGGGCCCCGCAGGGCCCTTCGTCATTTCAAAATCATTCAGCCAACAGCTTAGCCGAGTGCTTCCAGAATTGCGGCAGCACCAGACTTCACGGCTTCGCCCGGAGCGTCTTCAATCGCCAGGAAGGTGATCACGCCATCCTTGGCAATCAGCGCGAAACGCTGTGAGCGCAGATGACCGAAGATCGGTGCCGGCCCGAGGCCGAGGCCTGCGGCTTCGACAAAGCCGGCAGCCGTGTCGGACAGGAACGTAATGCTGTCGCCGGCGCTGGAGGCTTTCTTCCAGGCGTCCATGACGAAGACGTCGTTCACGGACAGGACAGCAATGGTGTCGACACCCTTGTTCTTCAGCGTTTCCGCATGCTCGATGAAGCCCGGCAGGTGGTTCATGTGGCAGGTCGGGGTGAAGGCACCCGGCACGCCGAACAGCACAACGGTTTTGCCGGATGTCAGCTCGCCAGTCGATATTTCGCCGGGGCCGTCCGCGGTCATGGTGTTGAATGTTGCCTCAGGAAGACGATCCCCAACAGAAAGTGTCATAGTGAATATCCCTTGATTGACCGGCTGCGGCGAAACGGCAGCCCCGCGACACAGATAGGGCTTTGTTGGCCATCCGTCGAGGGAAGTTGAGGCAAAAGCGGTTCGATGGGCAGACCGGCAGGAGGCAGTTTCTATTTCACCCAGGCCGGATCAATGGGAAACAGCTGCTCGACCGCGCGACCGCCCGCAGTCAGCACGAGGCGCAGATCTGTGTCGGTCTCGGTTGTTTTCATGCCTTTGAGTGACAAACGCCAGAGCGTCTTTTCACCGCCTTGGCCGGCAGGTTTAGGCAGGCCGATATAGGAGCCTTCGGGAGCTGCTGCAAAAAGATCCAGCGTGGTGTCTTCAGGTGCCTGGACCTCGATCTCCACCGCATCGCCCGATGCCGACAGCGCTATCGCACTTATCTTCAGATCCGCGGACGGCTGGGTGGCAGGCACGGCCTCGAGGTCTCGGAGGATCAGTGTCTGGGCAAGGCTGTCGGTCTCGGCATCCGGGGTCAGGTCAAGCGTCAGGGAGGACTCTCCGGGAACGCAGATCTCGTTGCAGATACCAAAGAAAACGTCCAGGGAAAGCGTCACGGCTTGATCGGGATTTTCAGGTTCGACCCGCAGCGGCAGAACAATGCCATTGTGATAGACGATTGATTCAGAAAAGCCGTCGTCATAGCGCTCCGGCGCAGGATAGAGCACCTCGGTGGTCTTGATGTTTGCGCTTCCGGTCGTATCGATCTGGGGCGGAATTCCGGCTTCGCCCGGATAGCGCCAATAAGTGTGCCAGCCCGGTTCCAGAAGGAACTCCAAACCGGCTTCATAGTGGCCGTCCTTCATGGGGCCCGAGGCGATCAGCCTGACGGCGCCTCCCTGAACTTCCGTCCAGCCGGTCATGGCGGCATGGACAGGCGAAGCAAAAACAAAAAGAGTGAGCGCAAGGGCAAGGACAGAGCGTTTCATGCCTTCTTTGCTACACGAGTTTCAGGCAAGCGTCATCGACCAGACTGGGCAATCCAGGTCATATCCTTGTGACGCTGAAGTGAGCCGGTTGCCATTCGGCGAGCACAAACAGACATTAACAAAGCCTGGCAAAGGGGCTATGCTTTCCCCTGGGCAGAGAGCGTCAACAGAAAACGAGGTACGCATGGCCGGATCCGCAGCAACAGATTCCCTTGAAGGTCAGTTTCTGATTGCGATGCCGGGCATGTCAGACAGCCGGTTCGAACATTCTGTGATTTACCTGTGCTCTCATTCCGACCAGGGGGCAATGGGCCTCGTGGTGAACCAGGTGGCTCGCCATCTGTCATTGGAAGAGCTTCTGATACAACTCGATATCGTCAACGACGATGGTGCCATTCGCCTGCCGTCGAAAGTCCGCGACATGAGCGTCCACAAGGGTGGTCCGGTGGAGGTCGAACGCGGCTTCGTGCTGCATAGCGACGATTTCATGTTGAACCAGTCGACCCTTGCCATTGATAACGGCATCTGCCTGACGGCAACACTGGAGATCCTGCGGGCGCTTGCGCAAGGGACTGGCCCCACCCAGGCCATGCTGGCCCTCGGTTATGCGGGCTGGGCTCCGGGGCAGCTCGAAAACGAAATCCAGGCCAATGGGTGGCTGACGGCCCCGGCCGATCCGGACATTCTGTTCGATCAGGCCTCCGACAAGAAATGGCATCGCGCGCTTGCCAGCATGGGTATCGATCCAGCCATGCTTTATGCCGATGCAGGGCATGCCTGACGGTGCTGACGTCACGGCCGGTTTCGCAAAACTTGTCTCTCCACGGTCATCATTTTAGCCAAAAGCGACTTGCGCTTGAATGTTATGGCGCGTAAGTCGCATCAATGGCATGGTTTGTTTCAAATCTGCCGGAATTCAAGTAGGCTGATCCTTCTCGCATCAGAGGTCTGGCAAACAGGCAGGGGACGCGGGCGTCCCGCGACAAACAAAGCAAGAGGAACGTTGCGCGGTGAAATACATCAGTACGCGTGGTGAAGCACCAGTTCTGGAATTTTCCGATGTCCTGCTACAGGGGCTCGCACGCGACGGCGGACTTTACTTACCCGAAACCTGGCCGCAATTTGATGCCGACACCATCGCGTCTTTCGCCGGTAAACCCTATCAGGACGTTGCCTTCGAGGTTATTTCGCCCTTCGTGGCCGGCGCCATTCCCGAAGACGATCTGAAGTCCATGATTGCAGAAGCCTACGACGGCTTCCGCCACCCGGCCGTGACGCCGCTTGTCCAGACCGGACCGAACACTTTCATCCTCGAACTCTTCCACGGCCCGACGCTGGCGTTCAAGGACGTCGCGATGCAGCTGCTTGGCCGGATGATGGACTATGTCCTGACCGAGCGCGGCTTGCGCGCGACCATTGTCGGCGCAACATCCGGAGACACCGGCGGCGCTGCCATCGAGGCCTTCCGCGGGCGCGAGCGCACCGATATCTTCATCCTGTTTCCCGACGGACGCGTTTCAAGCGTGCAGCGCCGCCAGATGACGACCCCGGCGGAAAAGAACGTTCATGCCCTGGCACTCGACGGCGACTTTGACGATTGCCAGGCCATCGTCAAGGGCATGTTCAACCACTTTTCCTTCCGCGACCGGGTTGCCCTTTCCGGTGTCAATTCGATCAACTGGGCGCGGATCCTGGCGCAGATCGTCTATTATTTCGTCGCAGGCGCTGCCCTTGGTGCGCCGCATCGCAAGATCTCGTTCACGGTGCCGACCGGCAACTTCGGTGATATTTTCGCCGGCTATGCCGCCATGCAGATGGGGCTTCCAGTCGAGAAGCTGGTGGTGGCGACCAATGTCAACGACATCCTGGCGCGGACACTCAAGACCGGGCGTTATGAAAAGCGCGGCGTGACGCCGACCATTTCTCCGTCCATGGACATCCAGGTGTCCTCCAATTTCGAACGGCTTCTGGCGGAGGTGTGCGGACGCGATGGCGCGGCAGTCCGGCGCATGATGAACCAGTTGAGCCAGTCCGGCAGTTTCGAGATCGAGGAAGGTCCGCTCCGCGCCATGCGCGCGGTCTTCGGAGCAGGCCGCTGCGACGAGGACGAAACGGCATCGACCATTGCCGAACTGTGGAACGAGGCAGGCTATCTGCTGGACCCGCACACGGCAATCGGTGTCCATGTGGCGAAAGACCATGATAACGGTGAGACACCGATGGTGGTGTTGGGCACGGCGCATCCGGCCAAATTCCCGGATGCGGTGGAACGGGCTTCAGGAAACCGGCCGGAGCTGCCGGAAAACCTGAAGGATATGATGAGTGCGGAGGAGCGCCAGCAGGTTCTGGCGGCGGATCAGGGCGTGGTGGAGCGATACATCGAAGATCACGCCCGGGCCGTTACTGCTGGGGTGTGAGCATATGAAAGTACAAACAACAATTCTCGATAACGGGATGACGGTCGTCACCGACCAGATGCCTCATCTGAAGACGGCGGCTCTTGGCGTGTGGGTGCGGACCGGGTCCCGCGCGGAGAATGTGCATCAGAACGGGATAACCCATCTTCTGGAGCATATGGCCTTCAAGGGCACCAAGACCCGCACGGCGCGCGGCATCGCAGAAGAGATCGAGGCCGTCGGTGGTGAGCTGAACGCTTCCACAAGCATCGAACACACCAATTACTACGCGCGTATCCTGGCTGAAGACACGCCGCTTGCGGTCGATATTCTCGCTGACATCCTGCAGAATTCCACATTCGATGCTCAGGAGCTGACGCGCGAACAACATGTGATCCTTCAGGAAATCGGCGCGGCAAACGACTCCCCCGACGATCAGGCCTTTGACCTGTTCCAGGAAACCGCCTGGCCGGACCAGGCCATCGGACGGCCGATCCTCGGAACGCCGGAAACGGTGCAGGGGTTCAACCGCGACGCACTCAACGCCTATCTCGCCGATCGCTACCGGGCGCCCGACATGGTGCTGGCCGCTGCTGGCGCGGTTGATCATGAAGAGCTTGTCGCTCTTGCCCGCGAAAAGTTCGGTGGTTTCAACTCCGAGCCTGCAGCTCCGGAATCCGAAGCACGCTACCGCGGTGGGGAAACCCTTCGGCCGAAGGAACTGATGGAAGCACAGGTTCTGATCGGTTTCGAAGGCCGACCCTACAAGTCCAAGGACTATTACGCCATCCAGATCCTGGCATCGGTCCTGGGCGGTGGCATGTCGTCTCGTCTGTTCCAGGAGATCCGCGAGAAGCACGGCCTTTGCTACGCCATCTACAGCTTCCACTGGGCGTTTTCCGATACCGGATTGTTCGGCCTGCATGCGGCCACCAGCCAGGAAGACCTGGCTGCGCTGATGCCGATGATCGTGGACGAACTGATCGCCGCCACCCAGACGATCACCGACGAGGAAGTCGCCCGCTCCAGGGCGCAGATCCGCGCGGGACTGATGATGGCGCTGGAAAGCCCGGCAGCCCGCGCCGGACAGATTGCCCGACAGATCCTCGTGCACAATCGCGTGCTCGACCCGGACGAGATTTCCTCGAAGATCGAAGCCGTGACGGCTGCCGATATCCGCAGGGTCGCACACGAAACTTTCGTGGGCACGGTGCCGACCCTGACTGCGATCGGGCCGGTTGATGGTATCATGACTGCGGACGAACTCGCAGGACGGCTTCAGCAAAGCCCGGTCCTGCGAGCCGCATCCATGTAAGTCGGACAGAACAAGCCGGAGAGTGGGGCATGGCGCTGTTACGGCCGGGAGCAACACCTGACGCTGAACTTCTGATCGAGGCCGGCGGTTATTATCTTCGCCCGCCAATCATGTACGACTTCAAGCCCTGGGCGGAACTTCGCGGGGAAAGCCGGGCGTTCCTGAAGCCCTGGGAACCGCTCTGGCCGTCCGATGACCTGACCCGAACCGGCTTTCGTCGCCGCTTGCGCCGCTATTCGAAGGATCGCAAGGAAGGGCGCAGCCTGTCGTTCCTTCTGTTTCGCGCGCGCAGCAACGAGATCCTCGGCGGACTGACACTCAGTAATATCCGCAGGGGTGTCAGCCAGACTGCGACACTTGGCTACTGGATGGGCGAGCGGCACGCCGGAAAAGGACATATGTCCTCGGCTGTCGCCATGATCTTGCCGTTTTGTTTCGACGTGTTGAACCTTCATCGTATTGAAGCGGCATGTCTGCCAACGAACATGCCGTCCATCCGTCTGCTCGAAAATGCCGGGTTCCACCGGGAAGGCTACGCACGCAACTATCTGTTAATTAACGGGACCTGGCAGGATCATCTTCTGTTTGCCTGTTTGGCGGAAGACCATGCGTCGCGACCTGAAAAGGTGGCACCGAGCGTCGAGGGAATCTTGAAAGAATTCTTGTGACATGCGCCACAACCCGGTACTTCTTCGCCCCATGTCGATTGTGATACCGGATCCGAAAACAAGCGTGATCAGAAACCTTGTTATTGCTCTGACGTTGTTTGCAACGTTGCTTGCCACCCTGCCTGCGCGGGCGCTGGAGCCGATCCCTGTTCCGATCGACGTCGAAGCACTGGACATCACCAATTCCGTCGACCTGCATCGCGAAGCCGGGACTCGGCTGCAGGTGTCGACCGCACCGGGTGCGGACGGCATCGTGCGCCGTATCGAGGTTCCCTCCCGCGATGGTACCAACACCAACTGGGCGGTGTTTGCGCTGGCCAACACCAGCGATGAACAGATCGACCGCCTGATCGTTGCGCCAAATTACAAGCTGGTCGGCTCCGACCTCTTCTGGCCGGATCTCGGTTCCTCGCGCATTCTGGCGATCACACCGAGTCAGGGCATCGCTCCCGAACGTCAGAAAAGCCTTGAGGCAGACGTCTTCCTGGTCACGCTCGACCCGGGGTCGATCGTCACCTTCGTCGCGGAAATGACGACGCCGAACCTGCCGGAAATCCGGATCTGGGAACCGGATGTCTACGAGGAAACCGTCAACGCCTACACGCTCTACCGTGGCATCATTCTGGGCATCTCCGGCCTGCTGGCCCTGTTCCTCACCATCTTGTTCGTGGTCAAGGGCACGGTCATGTTCCCCGCCACCGCGGCACTTGCCTGGTCGGTGCTGGCCTATCTGTGCATCGATTTCGGCTTCTGGGGCATGGTGTTCAATCTGGAGGGCGGCGGCAGCCAGCTCGCGCGCGCCTGCGCCGAGGTCATGCTCGCGGCCAGCTTGATCATCTTCCTGTACGCCTATCTGAACCTCAACCGCTGGAACATTCATTATTCCCATCTGGCGCTGACGACGCTGATCCTGATCCTGGGTCTGCTTGGCGTTGCCGTTTGGGATCCCTCGATTGCAGCCGGCATCGCCCGTCTTGCGCTCGCCATCATTGGCTTGCTCGGTTTCGTCACCATCGCGGTGCTGGCCTTCCAGCACTATGACCGCGCCATCCTGCTGATCCCGACCTGGTGCCTGCTGATGGCCTGGCTGGTCGGGGCAGCGATGACCGTAACCGGCTATCTGTCCAACGACATCGTCCAGCCCGCGCTCGGCGGTGGTCTTGTTCTCATCGTGCTGCTGATCGGCTTCACGGTGATGCAGCACGCCTTTGCCGGTGGCGCGATCGCGCAGGGGCTCATCTCCGATGTCGAACGCAAGGCACTGGCCCTGACCGGTGCCGGCGATATCATCTGGGACTGGGACATCGACCGCGACCGCATCTACACGGGCAATGAGGTTGAAGATCTGCTCAACCTGAAGCGTGGCACCCTGGAAGGGCCTGCGCGTGACTGGCTGGACATTCTGCATCCCCAGGACCGTGACCGGTTCCGGGCGACGCTCGACGCGGTGATCGATCAGCGTCGCGGCAAGGTAACCCAAACCTTCCGTCTGCGCTCAGAAGACGGTCACTTCCGCTGGTTCCGCCTGCGGGCCCGGCCGATCATCGGATCGGACGGCGAGGTGATCCGCTGCGTGGGCACGCTCCTGGACGTGACCGAGGAACGCACGGCGGAAGAACGCCTTCTGCACGATGCCGTCCACGACAATCTGACCGGCCTGCCGAACCGCGAACTCTTCGTCGATCGCTTGCGCACCAGCGTCATCCGGTCGCGTGCGGAAGAAACCTCCAAGCCGACCTTGCTCGTGCTCAATCTTGACCGTTTCAAACAGGTCAACGACAGCATTGGTCTTTCCGCAGGCGACAGCATCCTCTTGACGGTGGCGCGTCGTCTCGGCCGACTGATCGGCCAGCAGGATACTCTGGGACGTCTTTCCGGCGACCAGTATGGCCTTGTTCTCCTGTCCGAGCAGGAGCCGGACCGGATTGTTGCGCTGGCGGATTCGCTGCGCAAGGCGGTCCGCGCACCGATCACCTTCGGCGACCGGGAGATCTTTCTGACCTGCTCCGTCGGCATTGCCTTCTTCGAAGGTGGCAAACAGGCGGTCGAGGACATGGTCACCAATGCGGAGATCGCCCTCAATCACGCCAAGCGCCTGGGCGGTGACCGCCAGGAAGTGTTCCGTCCGATCTTGCGCCCGCTCGACAAGAACATCGTCGATCTGGAAGCCGACCTGCGCGAAGCGATCAAGAAGGAAACGCTGGGTGTCTACTTCCAGCCGATCATCCGATTGGAAGACCAGGCGGTAGCCGGCTTCGAAGTGCTGGCACGCTGGAACCACGCCAAGCGCGGCAAGATTTCACCTTCGGAATTCATTCCCGTCGCCGAGCAGTCCGGTCTCATCAACGAACTCGGCATTTACATGCTCGACAAGGGCGCACAGCAGCTGGCGTTCTGGCAGCGCGAGTTCCCGATGCAGCAGCCTCTGTTCGCTTCGGTGAATCTCTCGTCCCGTCAGCTGTTGAAACAGGACCTGATCAACGATGTGAAGGCCGTTCTGTCGAGAACATCGCTGGCACCGGGCACCTTGAAGCTGGAACTGACGGAATCACTGGTTATGTCAAACCCGGAATACTCCGCCAAGGTGCTCGAGCGCCTTCGCGGGCTGGGGGCAGGCCTGTCCCTTGACGACTTCGGCACCGGCCATTCCTCGCTGTCCTATCTGCAGCGGTTCCCCTTCGACACGATCAAGATCGACCAGTCCTTCGTCAAACCGAACGGGTCTTCCGCCCGGCCTGTGCTGCTCAGGACAATCGTTGCCATGGGGCATGACCTTGGCATGTCGGTCGTTGCCGAAGGAGCGGAGAGCGAGAACGATGCGCTGGAGCTCTACCAGCTCGGCTGCGAATACGCGCAAGGCTTCTACTTCGGCGAGGCTGTCACGGCAGCGGAAGCCACCAAGATCCTGCGCAAGATGCCGGCGGAAGCCGAAACGGCCTGACATTGGCCGGCAACTATCGTGCCGGCTGATCTTGCGTCAGGGGCTCTGATAGCTGTTTCCCACCCACTCCGTCATGCCATGGCGCGACCATGGCATCCATACCGCTCGTTCTCCTGTCGCAAAGACTTCGGGTGCGGCGAGGTAACGGAATGGATTGCAGGGTCGAGCCCTGCAATGACGGGGAATGGAAAGGGCTGCGGCGACAAAAGGAGCGCCGCGCGGTATTACGTTCTATGGGCGGGCCACTCAGTCTTCGATGACGCTTTTAATGAGCTTGTTGAGATGTGCTCACCTCCCCCTCCCACGGTCATGCCATGGCTCGACCATGGCATCCATGCCGCGCGCTATCCCGTCGCCAAGATTTCGGGTGGGGTGAGGAAACGGAATGGATTGCAGGGGCGAGCCCTGCAATGATGGGGATTGGAAAGGGCTGCGGCGACAAAAGGAGCGTCGTGCGTGATGCCTTCTTTGGGCGGGCCACTCAGTCTTCGATGACGCTTTTAATGAGCTTGTTGAGATGTGCTCACCTCCCCCTCCCACGGTCATGCCATGGCGCGACCATGGCATCCATGCCGTGGGCTATCCAGCCGCAAGGGCTTCGGGGTCGCCGAGGTCACGAATTGGATTGCAGGGGCAAGTCCTGCAACGACAGAGGGAGTTGATGTCGTTGGGGTTGGAAGGCGAGGAGGCGATGCTGCGCCGTTTCCGCGTCAAGGTGCCAGGATGGGCACGGTCTTGTCCGTTTGCCGAATTTCCAGCGGCGTTGCACCGAAGGGATCGCCGTCCACCTGTGCGGCGACGGCACCTGTTGCCAGAATGGAGGCCGTTTTGAACGGGCGCACCAAAGCGCCCTTGGCCTTGTGGATGCGGCCCATCAAGAGCGCGACGCCGTAGCAGAAGGACGACCAGGGGTCGTCCCTTTCCAGAACCAGCATATGCAGGCCGGGATCGGTCGCCCCGCCGGGACAGATGACAAAGGGGCCGCCGTAGTGGCGGGCGTTGCTGGCTACGGCGAGTTTTCCGGTCAGCTCTTCGCCATCCAGGATCACTTTCAGCGACGCGCTCTTGCGTTTGAAACCGGTCCGAAGCGCTGTGATGACGTAGGCGAGCTTGCCAAGGCGCCGTTTCAGGGAAAGCGGCACGGCGTGAACGACTTCGGCATCGAACCCGGCAGAGGCCATCAGTACAAAAGGCCTGCCGTTGGCAAGACCATAGTGCAACTGCCTGGTCTTGCCGCGTCGGATCAGTTCGGCAATTGCCTTCGCATTGCGCGGGAGGCCAAGTTCAAGGGCAAGCACATTGGCGGTGCCGAAGGGAATGATGCCCAGTTGCGGCGGGGCGGGGTGGTTCTGAAATCCGGTCAGGGCCTCGTTGACGGAGCCGTCTCCGCCGGCAACCACCAGCGTCTGCACAGGCAATGAGGGATCCGCGCAGATGTCGCCGATTTCGCCTGCGCGTCTTGTCAACCGGATCTCGGTCTTGCAGCCGAGATCTTCCAGGCGATTGCGCACGTCATCCAGAAATTCGGCGCTATAGCCACCCGATGTCGGGTTGGCCACGATCAGAACTTTTCCGGCCATATCCGGAACCATTGTGCGCACTGCTGCTGCGCCGGACCACCAGAAAAGTCTCACTCAAAATCCTCTGCTCATCAGACAGGATTCGTTTTTTCGCCGCTCTTATACGGGGCCATTCCGCCGCGCGCCAGTTCATCTGCACGTTCATTGTCCGGATGGCCGGCATGTCCCTTGACCCAGTGCCAGGTAACGTCATGACGTTCCCTTGCGGCGTCAAGAGCTTGCCAGAGATCCGCATTCTTTACCGGCTTGTTGGCAGCCGTGCGCCAATTCTTGCGCTTCCAGCCGTACATCCATTCCTTGATGCCGCTGCGCACGTAGGTGCTGTCGGTATAAAGGTCGACCGCACAAGGGCGCTTGAGGGCATTCAGCGCCTCAATGGCGGCCATCAGCTCCATACGATTGTTGGTGGTCTCCGACTCGCCCCCGGAAAGCTCTTTCTCGTGCTCCCCGAACCGCAGGATGACACCCCAGCCGCCCGGACCCGGATTGCCCGAACAGGCGCCGTCCGTATAGATCGTGACCCGGTTGTTGTTCTCCGTCATCGCTCCAACCCGTAGGCCTGCGTGGAGGAAATGCTCTGGTGGAAGCGGAGCTTCTTCAGATATTCCAGCGGATCCTTCGGCGTAACCAGCGCACCCTCCGGCACGCTCAGCCAGTCATAAAGCCGTGTCAGCAGGAAGCGCAGGGCCGCGCCCCGGCAAAGGGTCGGCAAGGCATCGTATTCAGCCTCGCTCAACGGTCGCACGGCGGAATAACCCTTGAGCAGGGCCTTTGCCTTGGTCACGTTGAACGACATGTCCTGCTCGAAGCACCATGCGTTGAGGCAGATAGCAATGTCATAGGCAAAGGCGTCGTTGCAGGCGAAATAGAAATCGATCAGCCCGGAAAGCTCGTTGCCCAGAAAGAACACGTTGTCGGGAAACAGATCCGCGTGGATCACCCCGCCTGGAAGGTCCCTGGGCCAGACCTTTTCCACGTGATCCAGCTCGCTGGCGATCTCTGCGCCGAGACCGGGATGAACCGTATCGCTGCGCTCCCCGCATTGATCGAACAGGGGACGCCAGCCGCTGACGTCGAGGGCGTTCTTGCGGAACCCGTCGTAATCGGCGCCGTCCAGGTGCAACTCGGCCATGGCCCGGCCCAGCTCGGCGCAATGGTCCACTTTGGGCCGCTTGACCCACATGCCATCCAGAAAGGTGACCAGCGCAGCCGGTCGGCCGGCGAGTGTGCCCAGAAGTTTGCCGTCCCGCGAGGGAACCGGTGTCGGACAGGACAGGCCCTTTGCGGCCAGATGCTGCAGAAGGTTCAGAAAATAAGGCAGATCGTCCGGGTTCACGCGCTTTTCGTACAGCGTCAGGATGTAGGACGCCTTGTCCGTGTGGACCAGGAAGTTGCTGTTCTCCACGCCTTCGGCAATGCCCTTGAATGACAACAGACGTCCGACATCGTAGCTGCCGATGAAGTCGTTCAGTTCCTCATCGGTTACTTCGGTATAAACAGCCATGGGGTTATCCGGCAGCGGCCTGGGAGGAGGCGATCATCTCGCGCAGCTCCCGCGGCAGGTTGAAGGAAATCGTTTCTTCGGCAGTACGCACCGTCTCGACGTTGACGTCGAACCGGTCGGCAAATGCCGCGATGATTTCCTCTACCAGGGTCTCGGGGGCCGATGCACCTGCTGTCAGACCCAACGACGTGATACCTTCGAAATCGTGCCAGTCGATGTCGCTTGCACGCTGGATCAGCACTGCAGTCTTGCACCCGGCCCGTTCCGCAACTTCACGCAGGCGCTGCGAGTTGGAGGAGTTCGGCGCGCCGACAACGATCATTACGTCGACCTTTGGCGCCACATGCTTGACCGCTTCCTGACGGTTGGTGGTTGCGTAGCAGATGTCCTCCTTGTGCGGAGCGACGATCTGCGGGAACCGGTCCTGCAGCACAGCCACGATCCCGGCCGTGTCGTCCACGGACAAGGTGGTCTGGGTAATATAGGCGAGGGGGCGGTCGGTCTTCGGCGTGAAGGCGCGCGCGTCGTCTTCAGTCTCGATCAGGCTGACGGTGCCTTCGGGCAATTGGCCCATGGTGCCGATCACTTCAGGATGCCCCGCATGACCGATGAGCAGAATCTCGCGGTCCCGGCGGAAATGGATTTCCGCTTCCTTGTGAACCTTCGAAACCAGAGGACAGGTGGCGTCGAGGTAGAACATCTTGCGGCTCTGGGCGTCTTCCGGCACGGATTTCGGTACGCCGTGCGCCGAGAAGATCACAGGCCTGTCGGTGTGCCCGGCCGGTATTTCTTCCAGCTCTTCCACGAACACAGCGCCCTTGGCCTTCAGGCCGTCCACCACGAACTTGTTGTGCACGATCTCGTGACGGACGTAGACCGGACTGCCGTATTTTTCCAGGGCAAGTTCCACGATCTGGATCGCGCGATCGACACCGGCGCAGAACCCGCGGGGCGCGCAAAGGTGAATGGCAAGCGGTGTTTTTTCCTGTTTGCTCTCGGTCATCATGCTCTTTCGAGGAACGTTTCTGCGCGCAATAAGGGCTCGCAGCCACGCCGTGTCAAGGGATGTGCGGCAAGCTGAACCAATTCAGCCACAATGAGCTGCTTGAAGGTTTGCGTTTGACAAGCCTCGCCAAGCAATTCTTCACCTGCTATGAAGCTCCGCCGACAATTGTTGCATTTTTATGGAATGAAGATGATCAGTGCGATTCCCGCCGTCTCCGGCAAGACCCTGAAGACAATTATGGCCGTGGGCCTTTCCGCTGCGGCTCTTGCGGGGTGTATGAGTGCCGCTGACGGTGTTGCGGGCAAGGTAATTTCCGGTGGCCAGCAGCCGATCGAGATTTCTCCCGAAACATTCGCCCCGCCGGTTCCCTGTCCTGCGCTGCAGCTTCAGTCCAACACCTTTCTGATCCGCAAGTATGTTCGCGGCAAGGATGATGACCCGCAGGGTCTGCTTTACCAGGCCACCGTCAAGGATTGGGCCAACACCTGCACGCAGCAGCCGGACGGCAGCCGCCGCATGAAGCTGGGCCTGTCCGGCGATGTCACCTCGGGTCCTGCCTGGAAGGGCGGCGAAGTGGTTCTGCCGATGCGCGTCGCCATTGTGCCCGGCGGCAGTGGTGCCAAGCCGCTCAGCTCCGAGATCGTGAAAATTCCGGTCACGCTCGGAGCGAACTCGCCAAGCGAAACCTGGACGCTGATCGAAGAGAAATTCACGATCCCGGCAGGTGCGGACGCCAAGGTTGTCTTCGGCTTTGACGAAGGCCGTCGCCGCTAAGGCCCGGCCACGCGCGTAGCACATCAGTATCGACTGAATTTGAGGTCTGGCCGGGAAGATGGAAACCGGCCGGCCATTGATCGTGCGCACTCTGCAAGACGGTGCCTAAAATTGTGCACCGGCAAAATTGCGGGGGCTGCATGTCGCATATTGACAAGACTATGTCTGCCTCGCACAATCCGGCCCCAATCGGGGTCGTCCCCCGGTTGGCGTGGAAACACGTCAATGTTTATGCGGGAGAGGCCGGGTGAAAGGATCCTGGCGCCGAAGGAGCAACCGCCCCGGAAACTCTCAGGCAGAAGGACCGCATGAACTGCAACGCTCTGGAAAGCAGTGCTCCGCAAGAGGGTTTGCGGACTGCTCACCGAAGGAGTAACCGAAAGGCGTCATCGGCGCCGGTCGGGAAATCTCTCAGGTACTCGGACAGAGGGGGTGCAGACGGATCAGGACCCATGCGGGCCGGTTCGGGACTGCGCAACCCCGAATACGAGGACCGTTCATGGCGGAAACCGTTGCAGACGAAGATCTGAAACAAACGCCTCTTCACGACCTTCATGTGGAACTGGGTGCACGCATGGTGCCGTTTGCCGGCTATTCCATGCCCGTGCAGTACAAGGCCGGCATCATGGCCGAGCACCAGCAGACCCGCACGAAGGCCGGCCTTTTCGACGTTTCCCACATGGGCCAGGCTCTGTTGATCGGTCCCGATCACGAAACGACGGCCCGGGCGCTGGAAGCGCTGACCCCGTCCAATTTCGTCGAACTTGGCCACGGCCGTCAGCGTTACACGGTGCTGCTCAACGACGAAGGCGGCATCATCGACGATCTGATGGTCACCCGGCCGCTGTCCGAAGCAGAAGACGGCAAGCTGATGCTGGTGGTCAATGCCTCCCGCAAGGATGTCGACTACGCCCATTTCCGCGACAGACTGCCTGAAAACGTGACCCTTGAAGTGATTGACGATCGTGCGCTGATCGCGGTTCAGGGGCCGGAAGCCGTGGCTGCGGTCGCAGCACATGCGCCCAAAGCGGCCGAACTTGGCTTCATGGCCGCTGCACCGATGGAGTTTGACGGGATCGACTGCCACGTTGCCCGTGCCGGCTATACCGGCGAGGACGGCGTGGAGATGTCCGTACCTGCCGGTGCTGCTGAAGCGATTGCCCGTGCACTGCTCGCTGACGACAGGGTCGAACCGATTGGGCTCGGGGCCCGCGACAGCCTGCGTCTTGAGGCAGGGCTGTGCCTCTACGGACACGACATTGACGAGATGACGTCTCCCGTCGAAGGCGCCATCACCTTCTGCATGCAGAAACGCCGCCGCGAAGAAGGCGGCTTTCCGGGCGCCGAACGCATTCAGAGTGAACTCGAAAAGGGACCGGGCCGTGTCCGCGTCGGCCTGCGCCTCGATGGCAAGGCACCTGCACGGGAAGGGGCCGAGATCGCACTGCCCGACGGGCCGGTGATCGGCATTGTAACGTCCGGCGGTTTCGCACCGACCGTGGGCGCTCCGATCGCCATGGGCTATGTCCCGGTGGAGCATTCCGAAACTGGCACGCCACTTGAATTGATCGTCAGAGGCAAGCGCTTGCCCGCTACCGTCGCGGACATGCCCTTTGTTCCGAACCGGTATTACCGCAAACCCAAAGCATAAATCTTTCCAGATAACGGACGCACAATATGACCACCTATTACTCCAAGGACCACGAGTGGATCGCCGTAGATGGCGGCACCGCCACCATCGGCATCACGACTTACGCGCAGGAGCAGCTCGGCGACGTCGTTTACGTCGAACTGCCGGAAGCCGGCAAGGCGCTGTCACAGGGCGATGAAGCCGCTGTCGTGGAATCCGTCAAGGCAGCCAGTGAAGTCTACGCTCCGATCGACGGTGAAGTCGTTGAAGCCAACGACGCGCTGGTGGACGAACCGGCCAAGGTGAACGAAGATCCCGAAGGCGCTGCATGGTTCATCAAGATGACCGTCGGCAATGCGGATCAGCTGTCCGACCTGATGGACGCGGCAGCCTACAAGGCGTACGTGGAGACGTTGTAATTCATGGCAGGGCACTACTACACGGCACAGGTGGAATGGGCATGCGACGGCGACTATGCCGCAAACGCCTATTCCAGAGGGCACATCTGGCGTTTTGACGGCGGTCTGGAGATCCCGGCAAGCGCTTCGCCCACGGTGGTACCCCTGCCATACTCCATCGAAGCCGCCGTCGATCCGGAAGAGGCCTTCGTCGCCGCTATCTCGTCCTGCCACATGATGTCCTTCCTGGATCTTGCCCGGCGGGCGAATTTCGTTGTCGCCAGTTACAGCGACCGTGCCCAGGGCGAAATGAGCCGGGTGGCGCGGGGCAAGATGGCAATCACGAAAGTAGTGCTGCGGCCGGTTATCACGCTGGTTGCAGCCGAGGACCCGGATCCGACCTGGCTGACCGATCTGCATGAAAAGGCGCATGACGTCTGTTTCATCGCCAACTCCGTGAAGTGCGAGATCGTTGTGGAGCCCGAACCGCTCCGCCTTGTCGCACCGTGACTTTCCGGAACCGGCCGCACGAAGTCGCAGCCGGTTCCCTGTTCTGGATGGTGACCAGTTCTCATCTCTGTGCGTCTGCACGGTGCCACCGCGCCGAGCAGGAAACGGGGAGCCCGTATCCGGAAGCTTGTCAGTTCTCCGGTTCCGGGCTGATGAAGCGAGAGCGTGGTTTTCGCCGGTCCGATTTTTGATCAAACCCTTGGGAGCTGCCTGATGCGCTACCTGCCTTTGAACGATACCGACCGCAGCGACATGCTCGCGCGGGTCGGCGTCAAATCCGTCGATGAACTCTTTGCGGATATCCCTGAAGACGTTCGCATGAAGGGTCTGCTCGACCTTCCCAAACGAGCCAGCGAAATGGAAGTGGAGCGCAAGCTCTCTGCCATGGCATCAAAGAATACTGCGGCCGGCTCCGTACCGTTCTTCGTCGGCGCAGGTGCCTACAAGCACCATGTGCCGGCAACGGTCGACCACCTGATCCAGCGGTCGGAGTTCCTGACCTCCTATACGCCCTATCAGCCGGAAATCACGCAAGGCACACTTCAGTACCTGTTCGAGTTCCAGACCCAGGTAGCGCGCCTTACCGCAATGGATGTCGCCAACGCGTCCATGTATGACGGCTCCACCGGCACTGGCGAAGCCGTGCTGATGGCGCACCGGGTGACCAAGCGCAACAAGGCCGTGCTTTCCGGCGGGCTGCATCCGCAGTACCGGGAAGTCGTCGAAGGCCTGTCCAACATGGCCGGCGATCGGGTCGTCAGCCTCCCGGCAGACCCGACGGGCACCGAAGACATCCTGTCCCAGATCGATGACGAGACGTCTTGCGTTGTCGTCCAGTCGCCGTCCTTCTACGGCCAGCTGATAGACCTGAAGCCGATTGCCGAAAAGGCGCATCAGCACAAGGCGCTGCTGATCGCGGTCTTCACCGAAGTGGTGTCGCTCGGCCTGATCGAGCCGCCGGGAACACAAGGCGCCGACATTGTGGTCGGTGAAGGCCAGTCCATCGGCAACGGCCTCAACTTCGGTGGCCCTTATGTCGGCCTTTTCGCCACCCGCCAGCAATATGTCCGCCAGATGCCGGGCCGGCTCTGCGGTGAGACGGTGGATGCGGAAGGCAAGCGCGGTTTCGTGCTGACGCTGTCGACCCGCGAACAGCATATCCGCCGCGACAAGGCAACGTCGAACATCTGCACCAACTCCGGTCTCTGCTGCCTTGCCTTCACCATTCACATGTCGCTGCTGGGGCAGGCCGGGTTGACCAAACTCGCCCGCATCAACCATGGCAATGCGGTCAAGCTGAAGAAGCTTCTTGCCGGCGTGCCTGGTGTCGAGGTTCTGAACTCGGCCTATTTCAACGAGTTCACGATTGCGCTGCCGAAGGTGGCCGAGGACGTGGTCGAGCAACTGGCCGAACGGGGCGTTCTCGCGGGCCTGCCGGTCTCACGCCTGGAGCCGGGCAACAAGGATCTCGCGAACCTGTTGGTCGTCGCGTCGACCGAAGTCAATACGGATGAAGACCGCGCGGCCTTTGCGGACGCGCTGAAGGAGGTGCTGGCATGAGCATGAACACGCAAGGCCGCCCGACCGCTGCAGGTGATGCCGGGGATGCTTTCCGCCCGAAGACTTTCACCGGCAACCGTGGTCTCGATATGGAAGAGCCGCTGATTTTCGAATTCGGCTCGCTGGAAACCACCGGTGTCGATCTCGACGAGGACGAAAGCGCCGAGTTCGAGCTTGGCAGCTTCAAGCGCACCGCCGAGATCGGTCTGCCGGGCCTCGCCGAACCGGAAGCCATGCGCCACTATGTGCGCCTGTCGCGGAACAACTATGCCATCGACAGCGGTCTCTATCCGCTCGGCTCGTGCACCATGAAGCACAATCCGCGCCTCAACGAGAAAATGGCCCGTCTGCCGGGCTTCGCGGACATCCATCCGCTTCAGCCGGTCTCCTCGGTGCCCGGCGCACTGGAACTGATCGATGCGCTTGCCCACTGGCTGATGGTGTCCACCAACACCTCCGCCGTCGCGATGAGCCCGAAAGCCGGTGCCCATGGCGAATTGTGCGGTATGATGGCTATCAAGGCAGCTCACACTGCTGCCGGCCGTGATCCGAAGATCGTTCTGGTGCCGGAAAGCGCCCATGGCACCAACCCGGCAACGGCAGCGCTCTTGGGTTACAAGGTCGTCAACATCGATGCCAAGGACGACGGGACCGTCGATCTGGAGGCACTGAAGAAGACCATTGCCGAACACGAAGGCAACATCGCCGGCATCATGCTGACCAACCCGAACACCTGCGGGCTGTTCGAACGGGAAGTGAAGCAGATCGCCGATCTGATCCACAAGGCGGATGCCTATTTCTACTGCGACGGCGCCAACTTCAATGCCATCGTCGGCAAGGCCCGCCCTGGGGATCTTGGCGTCGACGCCATGCATATCAACCTGCACAAGACCTTCTCGACGCCTCACGGCGGCGGTGGCCCGGGTTCCGGTCCGGTCGTCCTGTCCCAGAGACTGGCTCCTTTCGCGCCGCTGCCGTTCATCCGCAAGACGGAAAAAGGTGTCGAACTGGTCGAAACCGAAGCTGCCACCAAGGACGGCGAGCAGCCATTCGGCCGCATGACCGCGTTCCACGGCCAGATGGGCATGTACGTGCGGGCTCTGTCCTACATGATGAGCCACGGCTCCGACGGTCTGCGGCAGGCGTCTGAAGATGCGGTGCTGAATGCGAACTATATTCGCGTCGGCCTGCAGGACCTGATGAGCCTGCCCTTTGGCGAGCGCCCGTGCATGCACGAAGTGCTGTTCGACGACAGCTTCCTGAAGGACACCGGCGTGACCACGCTCGACTTCGCCAAGGCGATGATCGACGAGGGCTATCATCCGATGACCATGTACTTCCCGCTGGTTGTCCATGGCGCGATGCTGATCGAGCCGACGGAATCGGAAAGCCGGGCTGCGCTCGACCTTTTCGTCGCCACCATGCGCGATCTCGTGATGAGCGCAAAGCGCGGCGAAACGGAACGCTTCTCCGGTGCACCGTACCTTGCCCCGCGCCGCCGTCTGGACGAAACGGGTGCAGCTCGCAAGCCGGTCCTGAAATGGACCGAGCCGGCTCCGGCCGAAGTCACTCCGGCCGCTGCCGAGTAACACGTGGACGAATTTTCAAGGATGAAAACCCCGGCTTCGGCCGGGGTTTTTTGTTTCCTGTCGCTCAGGTGTGCGCTGTCACCACGTTGGAGACGTGAGGAAACCGGATTGCCTCGCCGTCAAAACAGGTGCCCAGTTCTTTCAGGAAATCATTGAAGCAGGCGTTCCTGTCCTCTTCGGATAGCTGGGAGAGCTTGTCTCCGGTATGCATGCCGCCCATGGCTCCGGCGGCATACGCACGACCATCCGGGTGATGAAGCGTCAGTGAAACTGTCTCCAGTTGGATATCCAGAAACCCGGCTGCCTCAAAGTTCGATCGTATTTCCTCAGGGTCGGAGAGTTGGCAGATCGCACGAACGGCTGCCCCCGCCTCTGCGCCGACGTATTTTTCCAATGCGGTTGCCTGCGCCATCAGCAGCGGATTTTCGGACAGACCGCGGGAAACGCAGAAGGCGACGCGGCCCCCGCGTGCCAGAACGCGGTTAAGTTCGCGCAGGGCTCCCACACGATCGGGAAAGAACTGCAAAGCCTGCTGACAGTAGGCGAGGTCAAAGCCGCCATCAGGGAAGGGCAGATCGCCTGCGGTCGCCTCGAACCATTCTGCATCTATCCCGTTTACGCTGGCCTTTTCGGCGGCAACGGCCAACATTCCCGCGCTCATGTCCACGCCGGCCAGCCTCGCAAATCCGTTCCCAAGGCTCGCGACTTCACGGATTACCGCACCGGTGCCGCACGCCAGGTCAAGGATCCGGTCTCCGTTTTGGGGTGGTTGCCGTTGGAGCAGCTCTTGTGCCCAAGGCTGAAAGATCACCGGCACCATGACGCTGTCGTATCGCTCGGCGAATGTTCCGTTTCGGGGGACGCCTTCCTGATTGCTCATGGTTCGCTCCAGACTACGAACGGGACCGGCAGTATAGCTCCAAACCCTCGCCGAGGCACGAAACCCGGTTTTCACCGGGATCGAAACTTCTGGCTTAGGGCCTTCGGTTCCAGGGTGATGAAACATTGGGGCCACAAAATCTTATTGACAATATAAATGTCAAAATGACATATAAATTGTCAAATGAGGTGCCCATGAAGAAGTCCGTCGAGCTTTACGAAATCATCCGCCTGATACGCCCCGTGCACCGCCGGCTTGCGCGGGCGGTGGAGGCCAAGCTGGAGGGAACCGGCGTGACCGTCGGTATGCGAGCGGTCATGGAAGTGCTGGAGGAGGCCGGGCCGATGGCGGTACCCGAGATCGGCCGGGCACTGTTTCTTGCCCGCCAGCAGATTCAGCTCCTGATGAACGCTCTGGAAGAGCAGGGACTGGTCGAGCGACGGGCGAATCCGGCGCACAAGCGATCACCGCTGTTTGCCTTGAACGAAGCGGGGCACGACCGGTTCGGTGAAATCCGGGCACGGGAGACTGACGAAATCGAGACAGTCTGCGAGCTCTTCTCGGACGACGACCTGCGTTCCACGCAGCGGGTGCTCTGCACCATGCTTGATCACTTTGCCGCGTTCGAGGACGACCCGGACCGGCCCAAGGCACTGGAATAATTTCACGAACAGGAGAGGTCACATGACCGGTATCTGGATTGCGGCCGGGCTCTGTGCCGCAAGCGTTGTCGCCTATATCGTTTATTGCCTGCGGCGGCTGGGAACGCCGACAAAGGGCGTGAGCATCGACAGGTCAATGCGGCCGGGCACGGCTCTGGTGGTCATCGACGTGCAGGAGGACTTCACCAGAAACACAGGCAAACACGCTTTTGACCCGGGCCAGAGAGACGCCGTGCTTGCCGAAATAGGGCGCCAGGTGGAAGCGCACCGGATGGCAGGCCACCAGGTCGCTTTCGTCAAGAATGTCTTCCGCGACTGGCCGGTGATCGCGGCCATGAAGATGTCGGCGGGCGGTATCGGCACACCGGGGCGGGTCGGTCTGAAGCTCGACCGAACACTTGCTGTCGGCAATGCTCCGGTCTTTGAGAAATCGATCGGTGACAGTTTCTCCAGTCCGCAATTTGAAGCCTGGCTTGAGGAAAAGCGGATCGGGCGGCTGGTACTGGTTGGTCTTGATGCCTGTCACTGCGTTCAGCTGACCGCAAAGGGGGCGTTGAACAGGGGATATGACGTCGAAATCAGGGATCCTGCGACACTAACCACGACGCCGGACAGATGGACGGACCTCAAAGGCGAGTTGGGCAAACTCGGGGCAGCCTTCGCCTGAAGCGGGCGCAGTCGGCGCCATGTCCGGCTGCGCTGCAAGGCCTTATTGTGCGGCCAGGAGTGACCGCTCCCGGCTGCGCAAGTCGAGAAGTTGGGAGATCCAGCTGTTTCGGTTTTGCAGAAAGGTGGTCAAAAGAGCTGGATAGTCCGCAGTGACTGCTTCTTGAACCGATGTGCGGGCCGCAAGCTTGCTACGCCAGGCAAGAACCCGGCCGAGGTCGTCAAACATTTCAAGCGTCAAGAACGTCTCAAAGACATCGAAATAGCGGAACACCGGGGCGAAAGCCGCGTCGACGAGTGAAAAGGCTCTACCGGCGAAGAAGGGACCGTCCGGATCAAGTTCGCCTTCCAGATGACGGAACTTTGCACGAAGTGCTTCACTTGCAGCATAAAACCCGGTGTCGTCCCTGGCATTGTAGAGCGCGCCGATGCCGTTCAGGATCTGCGAGGCGAATTCGATATAGGCCCGGTGCCGCGCGCGTTCGGAAGGGTCCTCCGGGTGCAGCCGGCTCCCTTCTGTCTCGTCCAGGAATTCGACGATCGGGGCGGATTCGAAGAGATAGCGATCGCCGCCCAGTTTCAGCAACGGCACCTTGCCGAGTGGTGAGGCCGCCCGGAACCAGTCCGGTTTGTCGGCAAGGTCGATGGTAACCCGGTCAAACGGGACATTCTTTTCATGAAGGACGATCGCCGCGCGCTGCACGTAAGGGCAAAGCGCATGGCTGATCAGGGTGAGTGTGTCGGGCATCCGGAAACTCCTTTTCATGCATCTGCATTAAGATGAATGCATATGCATCAAAAATCAAGATTGATGCAATTGCATAAATCTCCTATCTCTTGGCCATGAGCAATTCCGCCGAAACCTTCCCCCAGGCAATCGACGCCTGGGCCCGTCTGCAGCGTGCAAGCGGCAACGTGCTGGCACGGGTCGAGGCGCGCCTGAAGGCGGCCGGATTCCCACCTCTCGGCTGGTACGATGTGCTGCTGGAATTAAGCCGGGCAGAGGACAAAACTCTGCGACCGGTCGAAATCGAAAAGCGGATGCTGCTGGCCCAGTACAATGTTTCGCGCCTGCTCGACCGGCTGGCGGCTGCTGGCTACATCGAAAAGCTGAAGAGCCTGGAAGACGGCAGAGGTGTCTCGGTGCGTCTGACCCAGGACGGGGAGATGCTCTTGAAGGCCATGTGGCCGTGTTACCGCGCAGCGGTGGAAACCGAATTCACAAGGCATCTGGAGCCGGGGGACACCGAAGCGCTCTGGAAGGTGCTGGGCAAACTGGTGCAGTGACGTCTGTTCCCGGGGAGTGAACACACTGTTTCCGCATGACAGGCCAAAACATGCGTATAAGGTCGGCAAATCTTCTCTCTGACCGGACCTGAAACCCATGACCAACACCACCAATCTGGATGAACGGACCGGACTTCCGCAGGAGTGGCTGTTCCTTCTGAAAGAACATCCGCGCGAAGACTGGCCCGGTCACAGGAACCTCGGCCCACTGACCGAATTCTGGCTCGCACGGCATAACGGCTTCCGTCAGCTCGGTGCTGACCTGGATACGATCCTGACCGACTTTCGCGAGCAACGGCTCCCGGTAAACCGTTTCGGCAACCTCTTTGCCCCGCGTCTGCAACAGTTTCTCAGTGAGCTGCATCACCACCACATGATCGAGGATGAGCACTATTTCCCTGTGTTCATGGAAGCCGAAAAGCGCCTGGTGGATGGCTTCGAGCTGCTGGAGGGCGACCACGAACTGATCCACCACCGCATTGAGGCGGTGATCAAGAGCGCCAACAAGCTGTTCGGGCAATTGCAGACGAAAGACCGCGATGCCATCCGCCGCGCGGCCGACAGTTTCGCCGGTGTCAGCGACACCCTGATCTCCGGCCTGATGCGTCATCTGGATGACGAGGAAGACCTGATCGTTCCGGTTATCCTGGATCGAGGCGAACGGAAACTCGGGTTGTCGTAACGCAGCCTTGCGTGCGGGGTCGCACGCCAATCGCCCAGGGTCAGGTGGGATTTGCTGACTGCGGCGCTGCCTTGAGGCATTCCGGTTACACTAGCCGGGGTCTGGAACGTCACGAACACAACAGGCTTGACTCTTTTCCCGCCCTAACGCATTTAAGCTGGCATGACCAAGATGAGCGCATCCTTCGTGTATTTTTATTACGTCACCGACATACCGGCGGCTGCGTAGGATCTTGTTCACCCCATAGACACCTCAAAAGCCGCCGCGTCAGGCGGCTTTTTGGTTTCTAGAGACCCGAGCTTCCTGGCGGGGGAACCAGGAAGCGAAAAATGACCAGACATATGATCGAAGCCGGCAAACCGGCGACAAAACTCAAATCGGAAGCACTTGCCGTGCTTCTGGAGCGTGGTCTTGTGCACCAATGCACGGATATCGAGGCGCTCGACCAGACGCTGTCACAAGGGCCGATCACCGCATACGCCGGGTTCGATGCCACGGCGGCAAGTCTTCATGTCGGCCATCTGATGCCGTTGATGACCATGCGTTGGCTGCAGAAGCTCGGCCATCGTCCCATCGTCGTGCTTGGCGGTGGTACCAGTCAGATCGGCGATCCGAGTTTCCGCAAGGATGCCCGGCCGATGCTGGAAGAACGTCAGATCGCAGCCAACATCGCAAGCATACGACGATCCGTTGAGCGTCTCGTGGATATGAACGGCGAAGATGGGGCTTTGCTGGTCGACAATGCGGAATGGCTCAATGAATTCCGCTTCCTGGAATTCCTCCGCGACTATGGCTCCCAGTTCACAGTCAACCGCATGATGACCTTCGACAGCGTCAAGTCGCGCCTCGATGCTCAGATGCCGCTGACGGTTCTGGAGTTCTGCTACATGATGCTGCAGGCCGTTGATTTTCTGGAGTTGGCAAAGCGTCATGACTGTGCGCTTCAGGTCGGTGGATCCGATCAATGGGGCAACATCGTCAATGGTGTCGAGCTTGGCCGCCGTGATGGCCGCAAGCTGCACGGCCTGACAGTGCCTCTGCTGACCACCGCCAGTGGTGCGAAGATGGGCAAGACGGCTGCAGGTGCCGTGTGGCTGCATCCCGAACACCTGTCGCCCTTCGGCTTCTGGCAGTTCTGGCGCAACACCGCCGATGCCGATGTCGCCAAGTGCCTGCGCCTTTTTACCGAGCTGCCGATGAGCGAAATCGAACGATTGGCGGCGCTGGAAGGGGCGGAGCTGAACGAAGCCAAGAAGATCCTGGCAACCCAGGTGACGGCAATCGTTCATGGGCCGGAAGAAGCGCGCGGCGCCTTGCAGCAAGGCGATGCCCTGTTTTCGGGCGAAGGCGAGATCCTGGAACCGACCCATAGTCTGCCGCTGAAAATTCTGGCAGACGGTCTCGGTCTTCTGGAGCTTGTGGTCGCCGTTGGCTTCGCGGCATCCAACGGCGAAGCACGGCGTCTGGTGGAAGGTGGAGGCGTTCGCCTCAACAACCAGATCGTTGACGACGCACGCCGCCGCATTGCCACCGGCGATCTTCAGGCCAACGACCGTTTGTCGATTTCTGTCGGCAAACGCCGCAAGGCTCTGGTCGGCTTCGAGTAAGGCCGGTCAGACGGCTTTTGCATCAGCTGTCAGAACAGCCGGCTCCAGCCGGCCGTTGTAACCGAAGACCTTCCCGATCAGCGGGAAGGTCACCTCTACGGTGAAACTGTACTTTCCATCGACAACACGCTCGCGCCCGACCGCTCTCGGAGCAAGCGGCAGCGGCAGCGGAAGCGGTCCAAGCGAAACTTCTGCCGGGGTGATGTCGATGCCCTTGTCACTTGCCGTTACCCGCATCTTGAACAGGAACGGTCCAAGGCGCTCGAGCATGCAGGGATACGCTTCGCCTTTACCGGCCATCATGTCGGTCTGGAACGGCTGCCCGTCAAACCGCCGGGTCCAGCGCTCTCCACCCACGATAGGTTCAAAGCTGGTCTCGACCGGAACACCCATCTGTGCTTCCGGCAACTTCGCCAGCCGGCAGACCAGTCTTGCGCCCCACGAGCTTCCCCGGGTGACATCCGCGGTGCCCCGCGCCACCCGCGCGAAGCTGTGCATCCGCCGGATTTCTGCCGGAACCTTGTCGAACTCGGGGCCGAGGATGGTTTGATAAAGCGTGCGGGGCATATGAGAACTGCTTTGATGTCGATGTGTCTTCTCAGACAGACCATTCTCGCGTCGATTGGACAACAGCAAATCTCTTTGCACTTGTTGGTGACGTCCAGGTGAGCACCATTCAGCCCTCAGCCCTCAGCCTCCCCATCATCCCTCTCCACTTCCTCCGTCATGCCATGGCCCGACCATGGCATCCATTCCGTTCCCCATCCGCCAATCGAGGCGTCTGGCTGAGGCACGGTCATAGCATGGATTTGCAGGGTCGAGCCCTGCAATGACGAATGTTTGGGACGAACGAATCCAGGGCTTCCGGATTGTGGAGAGGACCTGAAAGAGGGAAGCGCAACGCGGCACGAAGAAAGAAGCCGGGATTGCCCCGGCTTCCATTTGACCGTTCAGCCCTGTTTTTCCAGCTGCCTTGCCCGGTATTCTTCCACCGGCAGGCCGCCGACGCCCCAGTTCTCAAGGTCCACTTCCTCGATCACCACGAAGGTAGTTGCCGGGTTCTTGTCGAGAACGTCAACCAGTAGGTCTGTCGCGCCTTTGATAAGCCTGGCTTTCTGCTCCGCCGTCACCCCTTCACGGGTCACCTGGATATTCACGTAAGGCATGTCAGGCCACTCCTTCGTTGCGTGGTCGAATTTCGAAGATCTTCGCCATGATTTGCCAGCGGCCTTCGTCAAGCACGAAGGTCAGGAAATCGGTGAAGTCGTTGTTGCCGATCGAACAGCGAACTCTGGCAAAGGCCGTGTTCTCACCGGCGAACTGGATCTCGTCGATGACATCGCGGCGCTCCTCGCCCCGGGATGCCGGTGACTGACGGGCGGCGACGACCGGTACATATTCGGCCATCGTGCGATAGAGCAGGGGTGTCTCGTCCGCCGTGGCGTAGATTGCCTTCTCGTGAAACACCTGCTGCAGCAGGTCGGTATCGCAGTGATAAAGCGCGTCGAAATAGTCGGATATGACCTTTTCCAGCGCAGCCAAGGCACTGCTCATGCCGCCAGGCCTTCTTCCTGAATGGTCTTCAGGGTGGCCGGGCGAGTGCGAATGCGCTCGACGTAGGCTGCCGTCTTCGGCCAGTCGCCAAGAGACACGCCGATGAAGTTTGTCCAGTTCAAGATGACAAAGGCATAGGCGTCGGCAACGGAGAAGGTATCTCCCAAAAGATAGTCGCCGCCCTTGGCCAGCAAGGCATCGAACTGGCCGAGCTTGGTATTCAGCTTTGCCTGGTTTTCAGCTGCTTCTGCTTCAGAAAATTCCTTGCCGGAAAAGTACGGGCTGAACCCCTTGTGCAGCTCTGAGGACAGGAAGCTGAGCAATTCCAGCACGCGGAACCGGTCGAGCGGCTTGCCTGCTGTATCGGTCGCAAAGTCCGGGTACTGCTCGCCAAGCCAATGCAGGATTGCAACGTTTTCCGTCAGAACGTCACCGTTCTCAAACCGAAGTGCCGGCACGTAGCCGCGCGGATTGGTCTGCGCGTACGCTGCACCGGTCTCCGTCAGACCCGCGGTCGTATCGACTTTTTCGAGACTGTAGCTGGCTCCGGCTTCGTTGAGCAGGAGATGAGCAGCCATGGAACAGGCACCGGGTTTGTAGAACAGTTTCATCGATTGGCTCCTTGGTTCGTATCGCTGCCCGGAAGGTGTCTTTTGAAGTCACCATTGACAAGTAGGTTTCTATTGGTAACTTGCATTATCGAGTTACCGGGCAGAAACCTGATGGTTCCCGCGTGACCTTGGACCCTTGAAGATCGTGTGGTGCCCATGGCCCTGAAAATGCGCAAGAACCTGAGCCCGAAACCGCCGACCCCTTGCAGCCTGACCCAGTGCATGCAGGTGATATCCGGAGCCTGGGCACCCAACGTCATCTGGAGCCTGCGGGCAGGTCCCCGCCGCTTCAACGAGCTGAAGGCGGATATTCCCCCTGTGTCCGGCAAGGTGCTGTCACAGCGCCTTTCTGAGTTGGAGGGGCGCGGCGTGTTGTTGCGCCATGTCCGCCCGACATCGCCACCTTCCGTTGAATATGAGCTGACGGATCTGGGCCAGGACCTGATTCCGGCACTGGAAGCCATTGTCGAAGTCGGGCACAAACTGAAGGTACGGCGCGATTTTCAGATGGCGGCCGAAGCCGCCGAATAGGCGCTGAAGCGGGGAGGGGCTCTTGATACAGCAGACTTTCGTTTGCGTCCATGGCGTCTGGCATGGCGGCTGGTGCTGGTCGCGTCTGGCAAACATCCTGCGGGCACGTGGGCATCGCGTGACCACACCAACGCAGACGGGCCTCGGCGAGCGCTCGCATCTGCTCTCGCCGGACATCACGATCCGGACGTTCGTGGAAGATATCGTCCGGCATTTGCAGTTCGAGGATCTGAGCGGGGTCACTCTTGTCGGTCACAGCTTTGGCGGCATTCCGATCACCGGGGTTGCAGACCACGTGCCGGAGAGGATTGCCGGTCTGATCTATCTCGACGCGATCATGCTGGAAAGCGGAGAGACCTGGTTCGATCTTTTGCCGCAAGATCTTGCCGAAGACCGCAGGAAGCTGGCGGAAACCAGCAGCGGTGGCCTGTCTCTGCCACCAGCCCCGCCTGAAAGTTTTGGCATAACGAAGCCGGACGACGTTGCCTTTTTGAAGCCGCGTCTGACACCGCACCCGTTCCGGACCTTCACCACGGCACTGGACCTGAAGCACCCGGTCGGAAACGGTCTTCCGGCCCATTACATCGAATGCACTGACCCGCCGTATCCACCGGCAAAAGTCGCACTGGCCCGGGCACAGGCCAAGGGCTGGCCGGTCTCTCGGATCGCGACAGGCCACGATGCCATGGTGAGCGAGCCTGAGGCGCTTGCGGATCTGCTGGAAGAGATTGCAGAAGAACTTTGATGATGAACAGGCTGCCGTTCCCGGACCTTCAACGGAAAACGGGGCAGCCTTCTTTCGAAGACTGCCCCGCATCACTGCCAGGACAAGATCGGGTAACGCCGGCAGTCTTTAGAAGAACCCGAGTTTGTTCGGGTTGTAGCTGACCAGCATGTTCTTGGTCTGCTGATAGTGATCCAGCATCATCTTGTGGGTCTCTCGGCCGATGCCGGACTGCTTGTAGCCACCAAAGGCCGCATGGGCCGGGTAGGCGTGATAGTTGTTCACCCACACGCGGCCTGCCTCGATGGCGCGGCCGAACCGGTAGCAGCGGTTGGCATCACGCGACCACACGCCGGCGCCGAGGCCGTACATGGTGTCGTTTGCAATCGCCAGGGCTTCTTCTTCGGTCTTGAACGTGGTGACGGACACCACCGGGCCGAAGATTTCCTCCTGGAAGACCCGCATCTTGTTGTGGCCTTTCAGGATGGTCGGCTGAACGTAGAAGCCGCCGGAAAGGTCGCCGTCGAACTTCGCTTCCGCGCCGCCGCACAGCACTTGTGCACCTTCCTCGACCCCGATGGTCAGATAGGACAGGATCTTGTCCTGCTGCTCGCGGCTGGCCTGGGCACCGACCATGGTCTCAATGGCGCGCGGGTCACCCTGCTTGATGGCTTTCACACGGGCGATCGCCCGTTCGATGAAGGCTTCGTAGATGTCTTCCTGGATCAGGGCCCGGCTCGGACAGGTGCAGACTTCACCCTGGTTGAAGGCGAACAGAACAAAGCCCTCGATGGCCTTGTCGAGGAACGCATCGTCTTCGCTCATGACGTCGGAAAAGAAGATGTTCGGCGACTTGCCGCCCAGTTCCAGCGTTACCGGAATGAGGTTCTCGGTTGCGTACTGCATGATCATCCGGCCGGTTTCGGTCGACCCGGTAAAGGCGATCTTGGCGATGCGGTTTGACTTGGCGAGCGGGGCGCCAACCTCTGCACCAAAGCCGTTGACGATGTTGAGAACGCCATCCGGCAACAGGCCGCCGATGAGCTCCGCCAGCACCATGATTGCCGCCGGGGTCTGCTCGGCCGGTTTCAGGACGACGCAGTTGCCGGCGGCGAGCGCCGGAGCCAGTTTCCAGGCAGCCATCAGGATGGAGAAGTTCCAGGGAATGATCTGCCCGACAACGCCGAGCGGCTCATGGAAGTGGTAAGCAATCGTGTCGGCATCGATCTCCGACATGGAGCCTTCCTGGCCGCGCAGAACGCCTGCGAAATAGCGGAAGTGGTCGACGGAAAGCGGAATATCGGCTGCCGTGGTTTCGCGGATCGGCTTGCCGTTGTCCCAGGTTTCGGCCTTGGCCAGAATGTCGAGATTCTGCTCCATCACATCGGCGATTTTCAGCAGAATATTGGCCCGTTCTGCTGCCGGGGTCCGGCCCCAGGCGTCCTTGGCCGCATGGGCCGCATCAAGCGCCAGGTCAACGTCCGCGGCATCGGAACGGGCGACTTCGCAAACGGTGGCGCCGGAAATCGGCGTGATGTTGTTGAAATACCGTCCGTTCACAGGCGCAACGAATTTGCCGCCGATATAGTTGTCATAGCGGGACTTGAACGGAGACGTCGTGTCGACGGAAAAACTGGGCATCTGATTCATCTGGGTTCCTCCAAAAGACCGGCGGTCTGGCAACCGAAGAAGCTGCGACGGGCCGAAGGTCCCGGTCCTCCACCGGGAATGGGCGGACTGTGCCGGAGGAGCTTGCGCAGTGGTAGGAGGGGGCAGATGCCTGTGTCCGGCATGTGTCTCAGTTCTGAGACAGGTCAGCCGGGATATCAGTCTATGTTCAGCCGTTTCATTCGCCGGTAAAGGGTTGCACGGCCGATGCCGAGCGCGCGCGCGGCTTCGGAAACGTTGCCGCCGGCCCGCGCCAGTGCACGAATGACGGCAGCCCTTTCGGCCTTCTCAAAGCCGCTCGGACCATCCTCGCGGCCAAGCAGGTCAGACGCGGGCAGGGGCTTCAGAGGGCCGCTTGCTCCGAGCCCGAAGGCCTTTCTGGCGGCACGTGTTGCCCCGAGAACGATGTCATCGGCGTCGACGGCAAGCAGCATTGCGGTATCCGTGGTTTCCCCGTCGGCGACGATGATACGGGCGGCAGGAAAAGCGGCGCGGAAGGTTTCGATCTCGATCTGTCTTGCAGTCTGCGAGACCATCGCTGCGATCAGCCGGTTGAAGGTTTCCGTCTGGTCGGAACGGGCAGAAGACACATCGAGTGCACCGGCCAGCCTGCCGTCCGGACCGTAGATCGGCGCGTCCATGCAGCTCATGCCGACATTGCGAGCCAGGAAATGTTCTTGCCGGTGGACGATCAGATTGCGTTCCTCGGCAAGGCAGGTGCCGATGCCGTTTGTTCCGACGGCGGCTTCGCTCCAGTCGGTGCCCTGGCTGAGACCCCAGTCCTGAAAGATGTCCGCATCGGCGCTCGTGCAACGCTGGTCGAGCACAACCCCCTCCGCGTCGGTCAGGAGAACCGTGCAGCCGGACTGACCGACCAGACCGAATAACTGGTCCAGTTTCGGCGTGGCGATTTTCAGGAAGGCACCTGTCTCTTCCCGCCGCCGGTAAAGCTGGTCGTCCCCCATGCGCTGGGGCGCCTTGTGGGCGGCAGGGTCTAGGCCGTGCTTGTCGATCGATCTGCGCCACGAGGCTGCAATCCGGGACAGCGCAGGCGCCGATCCCGATTGCACGGTTCGCAGAACTGTCTCGACATGGTCCTTCATAAATGCGACCGCCGGCCTCGGGTCTTCCGGCAGTCTGCGCCGGATTCAAACCGTCGGATCGTTCCTCCCATGAACGCTCGATTGATCGCGGAGGATGGAGGGATTGCATGGCGATTGCAAGTCGTCTGTCCGGCAAGGGGCCGAACCGAAGACGCCGGCGGGCTGGGCACGAAGGTAGGCGTTGCCTTTCCGGTACCTCAAACGATGCGCGTTCTTCCGGCAAGAGTTTCAGGTATTCATTGTTGTTTTTCTCAATGGGTTATTTGGAGAAATAGAAACGTTGGGTAATTAATTTGAAAACTTCGCGCGGAGGTAGTGGTTGTTTGCCAGTAATGGCAGTTAAAAACAGACATATGTCTGGAACTGATTAATGCTGACGTAAGCAAATTCGTATACTCACAATGCTAACTCTGGAGGAGTCTGCATGTATGGAATGGTGAACGAAGGCATTCGCACCTTCATTCTGGACAATCACGGACCCGAGGCCTGGCAAAGCATTTGCGAAACCGCGGGCCTGGAGGAACTCGAATTTGAAAGAATGTCGAGTTATGACGATGCCATCACCTACAAGCTTGTCGGTGCTATCTGCAGCTTTACCGGCCTGCCTGCATCAGACGTCCTGAGCATCTTCGGAAAATACTGGGTCGAATACGCAGGCGCCTCGCATTTCGGCAATCTGATGCGCCTTGCCGGCAATTCCTTCATCGAGCAGTTGAAGGGGCTCGATGACATGCACGACCGGATCCTGCTGTCGATGCCACATCTGAAGCCGCCGTCCTTCGAGGTCGACCAGAAGGAAGATGGATCCTGCATTCTGCACTACTATTCCGATCGTGACGGACTGGCGCCGATGGTCATCGGACTTCTGCATGGTCTCGCCAAGGAGACCGGTGAGAGCATCGAGGTCAACCAGGTCGCGGTGAAATCGGAACAGGCGGATCACGACATCTTTGAAATCCGGATCCTCGACACCGCACTCAAGCCCATGAGAACCGAGGCCGGAATTTGACAGCATCCAAACTCGATCTGACCTGCAAGGCCATCGACATGCTATTTCCAATGCATGTTGTCCTGGACAATCGCGGCCGGATCAGTGGACTGGGCCCGACCCTTGAACGGATCCTCGGTCCGGAAGCGTCGGGAGCGAATTTGTTCGACGTCTTCACGGTTGAGAGGCCGCGTAGCGTCAGATCCATGGCCTGTATTCGTGAAAGGCTCGGCACGAAACTGGTCCTTTCCGCATGTCCGCAGGATGGCGAGCCTATACAGTTTCGCGGTTTCGCCCTTGCTGCTGCGGACGAGGACACGGTGTTTCTGGACCTGTCCTTCGGTCTTCACCTGTCGCAGGTCGTCGAGCGTTTCGGGTTGACAGAAACCGACTTCAAACCGAACGACTTTTCCATCGATCTCTTCTACTCCTTCGAAGCGCAACGCACGCTTCTGGAGGACAGCCAGAAGATGGCAACCGCATTGAAGGCGGCGAAGATCGAAGCGGAAAAAAAGGCTTCGCAGGATCCGCTGACGGAGATTGCCAACAGGGGCGCGTTGCACCGGCGTCTGGAAGAGGCGTTGCAGCTGCCCGACACCGGGCACGTGTTTGCGCTCCTTCACATCGACCTCGACGAATTCAAGTCGATAAACGACAACTTCGGTCATACCGCGGGCGACATGATCCTGATGCAGACGGCCGAGGCGTTGTCGGCGATATGCGGTCCGAACGATCTTCCTGCGCGGCTTGGCGGTGATGAGTTTGCCCTGTTTCTGGCTGAGCCTCCGGACAAGGAAAGCCTTTATGCCATGGCGCTGCGCCTCTTGAATGCGATCGCCATGCCGATCCGCTACAACGGACACAGCTGCCAGGTCAGCGCGAGTATAGGCATGGTTCTGTTTCATCCCGGCGAAGTGCAGAACGCCGACAGGCTGATCGCCAATTCCGATATCGCGCTTTACGATGCCAAGGTCACCCGGTCGTCCGTCAAATTGCTGTCAAAGGAGATGATCCGGCGGCACGAGGAGACGAGCAGGTTGGTCTCGCAGATCGAAGAAGGTCTGAAACGCAGCCAATTCGTTCCCTATTTTCAGCCGCAGATCGATATCGTCACTGGCCGGGTGTGCGGCCTGGAGGTGGTCGCGCGCTGGGACACGGCAGAACAAGGGGTGTTGCCACCGGCCCGTTTCCTGGAAACGGCGACCAGGGCAAACATCATGTCCGAAATCGACCGGCAAGTGCGTTGCAAGGCCTTCACCCATTTTGCTGCCTGGAAATCCGCCGGCAGGGACATAGGCAAGCTCTCGTTGAACGTGACTGCATCGAACCTCAGGTCGGTGGAGTTTGTCGCGATCTTGCATGCCGAACTTGCCGCGGCCGGTCTGAAGCCCGGGGACATTCAGCTGGAACTGCTGGAATCGATCCTCTTCGACCAGTCGGATCAGGAGCTGATTGCCCAGTGTCGGAACCTGGAACAGGCAGGTTTCGCCCTGGCACTTGATGACTTCGGCACCGGACATTCCTCCATCGCAACCTTGATCGAAACACCGGTCGCGACGCTGAAGATCGACCGCTCGTTCGTTTCCGGGCTCGACAGAAACCCGAAGATGCAGAGAATTGCCGGCGCCATGCTGGCAATGGCCAAGAACATGGGGCTGGACGTTCTGGCGGAAGGCGTTGAAACCCGCGAGGAGCTGGAGTTCCTGCAAAACTGTGGCTGCCGTCTATTTCAGGGTTTCTATTTTTCGCCGCCCATCGGTGCCGACGAGATCCTGCTATGGCTGGATGTCTGGGCGCCGGACGTGAAATACAAGAGCGCCTGATCGAGACACCGTTCCCGTATTCCATAAAGAAAACCCCGTCTCCTTTTCTGGGAAACGGGGCTAAGTCGATCTCGCGGGGAACGCGAAGTCTCTCTTTGGAGTGCCTGCTTATGCCTGCAGGCGGGATCTGATTTCCTTGCGGAGATCGTCGATGGGCGACGTCTTGCCGCCCTCGTTGATGTGCCAGAAGGTCCAGCCGTTGCAGGCTTCCTGACCCTGTACCAGTGCACCGACCTTGTGGATCGAGCCGGTATGATCGCCGGACTTGAGCGAGCCGTCGGCGCGCACGATGGCAAGATGCTTGCCTTTCGGGCAGCTGAGTTCCGTCCCCGGCTGCAGCAGACCGCTTTCCAGAAGCGTGCCGAACGGGATGCGCTTCAGAGCCCGCTTGCCCTGCTGCATTTCCAGCGATGCGGCATCGCCTGGCTCGATGGCCTCGATACGAGCCGTGGCCGCGTCGATATAGTCCTGCTCACGCTCCACGCCGACATAGTGGCGGCCAAGCTTCTTGGCGACAGCCCCGGTGGTGCCGGTCCCGAAGAACGGGTCGAGCACGACATCGCCCGGCTTGGAGGACGCGGTCAGAACGCGGTAGAGCAGGGCCTCCGGTTTCTGGGTCGGATGCACCTTCTGCCCGTCCTTGCCCTTCAGCCGCTCGGCGCCGGTGCACAGCGGCAGGTGCCAGTCGGAGCGCATCTGAAGGTCCTCGTTGAAGGTCTTCAGCGCATCGTAGTTGAAGGTCGGCTTCGCATCTTTCGACTTGACCGCCCAGATCATGGTCTCGTGGGCATTGGTGAACCGTTTGCCGCGGAAGTTCGGCATCGGGTTGGACTTCAGCCAGACGATGTCATTCATGATCCAGAAGCCGAGATCCTGCAGGATCGCGCCAACGCGGAAGATGTTGTGATAGGAGCCGATCACATACAGCGACCCGTCCGCCTTCATCACCCGGCGGACGGCCAGCAGCCAGGCGCGGGTGAAAGCATCATAGGCCTGGAAGCTCTCGAACTGGTCCCAGTGATCGTCACAGGCATCCACCTTGGACTGATCCGGCCTGTGCAGGTCGCCACCCAACTGAAGGTTGTAGGGCGGATCCGCAAAGACCAGGTCAACAGACCGGGACGGCAGTTTCTCAAGGGCGGCAACGCAGTCGCCCTTCAGGATCGTGTTCAGCCAGGAAGCACCAGCTTCCGGTTCATTTGATAGGCGGGGTGCCGCGAAGGACACCCCGGTACGCAGTACACTCATTGCGACGCAATACCTCACGCAATTTCGAGTGTCATGGTTACCGGGTTTGGTAAATCAGCGGTTAAGCTGACGGAACAAAAATTCCCTTTGAATCAAGGCTTTGTTTACAATCGTAAAAGCTGAATGAGAAGTTAATGACTTGTCCCGACCGAAAAGGCCAGAATTCTGCTGATTTCGTTCAGGGGACGACCGGAAGTTGCTTTCCATTCGTTAAAGGCGGCTTGAATCGCGGTAAGATTTTTTTTCGACATCGTGTCCTTCTCGATGACATTTTCGCGGATCAGGGCGTTAACCACATCGCCGGAGAGGACGAAACTTTCCTTACCCATGAAGCGCAAGGCGATTTGCCCTGTGTTGCCACCAAGCCGGCTGCCGCGCTTCTTGAGCAGGTCCATCAGGCCGATCTGGTCGTTGACGGGATAATGCGCGAAAAAACCGGCTGCGCTGCCGTGTTCGGTCGCAAGGTCCTTTAGAAAAATCGCGTTTTCCTGCACAGATCGGATCTTGGCGCCGTTGCGGACGATGCGTTTGTCGCCGAGCAGAGCTTCAAAGGCCTCGTCAGGGAGAAAGGCGAGGCGGGGAACGTCGAACCCCTCGAAAGCTTCCTCGAAACCCGGCCACTTCTGGTCGATCACCTTCCAGCTGAAACCGGCCTGGAACACGCACTTGGTGAACATGGCCAACCAGCGATCGTCACCGACCTTCTCCAGTTCTTCCGCAGTCCTGGGCGCATTATGCTCTGCCAAAAGAGCATCGAGTGCTTCTGGTCCGCCTTTCTTCTCCGCGGCCAGTGCTTCTATTTCTTCAAAGGAACGCATGCGGGTCTCCGTCTCGCTGCATAAAGCCCTTCCCCCAGCACCCGCTCATCCTGAGGGGGGCCGCAAGGCCCGTCTCGAAGGATGGGCTACATACTCGGGAACAAGCAGTCCATCCTTCGAGACGGCGCGTCGCGCCTCCTCGGGATGAGGGAGGAGGAAAGGCGGGGTCAGGCGAAAACCTTAGCGCTCCTGGATCTGCTTTGTCCGTTCAAATTTGCGCAGGGCCAGGGAAAGCGTGATTGTCATCATCAGGTAGATCAGCGCGACGACATTGTAGGTCTCGAAGTACCGGAAGGAGCCGGCAGCGTAGACCTTGCCCAGCTGGGTGATATCCGCGACGCCCAGAACCGAGACCAGCGAGCTGTCCTTGATCAGGGCGACGAAATCATTGCCGAGGGGCGGCAGGATGGTCTTCAGGGCCTGCGGGAAGATGATGAGGCGGAAGCGAAGCCAACCGTTCATGCCGAGTGCTTCGGCTGCCTCGATCTGCCCCTTGTCGACCGCCTGGATGCCTGCCCGAAAGACCTCGGCGATGAAGGCCGAATAGCCGATGGTCAGTGCGAGAACGGCGCGCCAGAGCAGCGGGAAATCCCGAGTGCGCAGCGGGTCCAGGCCCAGAGGTTCCAGAATGGCGTTGACCCCGGCAATGAACAGCGGCGTTGCGACGAAGGCGATATAGAGCAGAAGCACGATGATCGGCATGCCGCGCACGATCTCGACGTAGAACCGGGCTATCTGCCGCAAGACGATTGATCCGGACAGGGAGGCGAGCGCCAGCAGGAGCCCGATCAGGGACGCGCAGAAGAAGGCGACCAAGGTCACGAAGACCGTCAGTCCGATACCACGCGAGACCGTCGACATGACCTGCGAATAGATGTCGTCAGTGGCGATCTGGAACAACAGGAAAACCGCAATGCCGACGGCAGCAAGAAGCCAGTAGGGAAAGTCTTCCTTGGGGGCGCCGGACGGTGTCTTGTTGCGGAACATGGGTTGGTCTCGGCTCCAGCTTTATTAACGGCGGTTCAAACGAAAATGGCCGGCATCGGGGCCAAAAAGCCCGGATACCGGCCATGAGGTGGAAAGTCCAGCCGCGCAGGGGCGGAGGATGGCCTTACTGGGCGACTTTATAGTCGAAGAACCACTTTTTGTTCAGGGCATCCAGCGTGCCGTCTGTGCGCATGCTGGCGACAGCCGCGTTGATCGGTTCGATCAGGTCAGAGCCTTTCGGGAAAATGAAGCCGAAGTCTTCCGAGCCCATCGGATCGCCGATCAGCTTGAATGTGTCCGGATTGGTCGCGACATACCCCTGGCCGCCAGTGCTGTCTGTGAGGACCAGATCGACGTCGCCCGCCTTGAGCGCCTGGACAGCGGCACCAAAGGTTTCGAACAGCTTGATGCGCGGGTTGGCTTCATCGCCATCCAGCACCTCATAAACAGTGACGTAGAAGGGCGTGGTGCCCGGTTGAGCACCGGCCAGGAAGTCCGTGTTGGCGGCAAAGCCCTTTGCATCGGTAAACCGGTCTTCATCGGCGCGCACCAGCATGAACATTTCAGACCGCATGTAGGGCTCCGAAAAGTCGACCTGCTCGGCTCTGTCGGCGCGAATGGTGATGCCGTTCATCGCCATGTCGTATTCGCCAGCGGAGATGGCAGGGATCATCGCATCCCAGCTGGTGTTCTGAAAGGTGACGTTCAGGTTCAGCCGCTTGGCGATTTCTGCAACCGCGTCATACTCCCAGCCGATTGCCTCGCCTGACTTGGGGTCGACGAACTGCAGCGGCGGGTAGGTGTTTTCCGAAGCGATGACAATGTCCCGGCCGCCGAGATCCGGCAGATTGTCGGCAAGGGCGGAGACGCCTGCGCCAATCAGGGAGGATACGGCGACCGCGAGGGTCAGAACGGTTTTTTTCATGGGAAACTCCTGGTCAAAAGTTAGCCGGACTTTAGCCGCTTGCCACGGTTTGGGAAAGCCTGCTCAAATGCCTCGCTGAGGGGCTTGTGCAGAAATTTTCTCTCTGCGAAAAAAAATTCAAAATCCGATGCTAGATCTATTGACCAAGGCAAGCGTTAGCGGGACTGTGAGCCCATAACAACAATAAGGAGACGGTTTATGTCCAACTCAACCAAAAACGTTTTTCATCAAGCCGCCCGCAGGGTCCGGCATGCACCATCGCATCCGCTTGAGGTCTTTACCGACGCCAACAAGGCGGTCGACCGTTTGATCGAAATTTTTGAATCCAACACTGCCTTTCTGCGCCAGCATTTTCAGGACCTTCTGGATGGCAAGGAAATCGACGGCCGCGTGCGCGCGTTCTATCCGCAGGTCCGTATCGTGACCGACAGCCACGTCCGCCTCGACAGCCGCCTGTCTTATGGGTTCGTCTCCCGCCCTGGCACCCACGCCTCCACGATTACCCGCCCGGATCTGTTCCGCAACTATCTGGTGTCGCAACTTTCGCTGCTGATGAAGAACCACGACGTGCCGATCCAGGTCGGCGACAGCGACATGCCGATCCCGCTGCACTTCGCTTTCTATGACGGAACCCATGTGGAAGGCGGCGCTGCAGCAGCAAATCTCGACCGTCCCCTCGCTGACATGTTCGATCTTCCCGACCTGACGGTGATGGACGATTCCATCGCCAACGGCACCTACGATCCGGCCGACGGTGTGATGCCACTTGCATCCTTCACGGCGCCGCGCGTCGACTATTCCCTGCACCGTCTGCAGCATTACACCGCGACAAAGGCCGAGCATTTCCAGAACTACGTGCTTTTCACGAACTACCAGTTCTACATCGACGAGTTCTGCCGCATGTCCAAGGCGCTGCTGCTGCAGCCGGACAGTGGTTACGAGTCGTTTGTTTCCCCCGGCAACGTGGTGCTGGAGGCAGGACAGACACAGCCGGACGGCGAAGAACTGACAAAATTGCCTCAGATGCCAGCGTATCACCTGAAGCGGGCTGACGGCAGCGGCATCACCATGGTCAACATCGGTGTCGGGCCGTCCAACGCCAAAACCATCACGGATCATATCGCGGTGCTACGCCCGCATGTCTGGCTGATGCTCGGACACTGCGCCGGCCTCAGGAACAGCCAGACGCTTGGTGATTATGTGCTGGCCCATGGGTATGTGCGAGAGGACAATGTGCTCGACCAGGACCTGCCGATCTGGGTGCCGATCCCGCCGCTCGCCGAAGTGCAGGTGGCTCTGGAAGACGCGGTTGCAGAAATCACCGGTATCGATGGGTATGAACTGAAACGTGTCATGCGCACCGGAACCGTCGTATCGCTCGACAACCGAAACTGGGAACTCTGGGACCAGCCGGAACTGGTCAAGCGGTTCTCCCAGTCCCGTGCCATCGCGCTCGATATGGAATCGGCAACCATCGCGGCCAACGGCTTCCGCTTCCGGGTGCCTTACGGCACGCTGCTGTGCATTTCGGACAAGCCGCTCCACGGCGAATTGAAACTGCCGGGCATGGCGACCGACTTCTACAAGCGCCAGGTCGCCCAGCATCTCCAGATCGGCATCAGGGCAATGGAGAAGATGCGAGACATGACGGCAGAACGCCTGCATTCCCGCAAGCTCCGCAGCTTTGCCGAGACGGCGTTCCAGTAAAGTTTCCTGTGCGGGCAGGGAGTTTCCCGATTGATGAGTGTCACCCCGGGCGAGCAAAGCGAAACCCGGGGCCTACTCATTTCCAGAGAAATGACCTGGCGCGGCAAGGGGCAGGCAGAACGTCCTGCTTTGGCAAGCTGATTTGCCAATAGGCCCCGGATCTGCGCTGCGCTTGTCCTGGGGCACACCTTGGCGAACAACGCTCGCCCCCAGCCGTCCCGTCCGTCAAACCGTCGCCCAAGTACCGGTCTTCGACGACTTCCAGGCAGCTTCCGTTACCAGTTGCACCTCCAGCCCGTCCCGGAAGGTCGGCCAGACAGGTGCTCCGGTTTCGATGGCCTTCAGGAAGTCCCGCATCTCGATAATGATCTGGTCCTGATAACCGGTTCCGTGACCGGGGCCCTGACAGAAGGGCAGGTAATCGGGATGTGCCGGACCGGTCAGGATCTTGCGGAAGCCGCGTTCCGCCTCCGGCCCTTCTGCAAGGTAAAGCCAGAGCGCGTTCTGGTCTTCCTGGTCGAAGCGGATCGAACCTTTGTCACCGTATATCTCGTAGACGTAACCCATCTTCCGGCCGGTGGCGACACGGCTGATGAAGAGATGTCCCATCGCACCGTTTTGAAAGCGGCACATGAGATGGGCCTGATCGTCATTGGTGACCGCCTCCGGCCCGTTTGCGCCGGGGCGTTCGGAATGGACGGTCTGGATATCCGCACTAACGCTGGAGATCGGCCCTGCAAGGCGCAGGGCGGCGTTGATGATGTGAGGGGCGAGATCGCCCATGCAGCCGTTGCTTATGTCCTTGGTTCGCCAGTGCGACGGCGTTTGCGGATCTGACAGAAAATCCTCGGTGTGTTCAGCGCGAATATAGTGGATCTGACCAATCCGGCCTGACTGGACAAGGTCATGGGCAAATTGGCTTGCAGGGGTGCGAATGTAATTGAAGCCGGTCATGTTCGGCAGGCCGGAGGCTTCTGCCGCCGCCATCATCCTGCGGCAATCTTCGGCGTGGCTGGCAAGCGGCTTTTCGCAAAAGACAGCCTTGCCGTTTTCAAAGGCGGCAATGGCGATATCCATGTGGGTCGACTGGGGTGAGGCAATCACAACCGCATCGATCGCCGGATCGGCAACGACAGTGCGCCAGTCGTCCGTCGCCCGGTTGAACCCGAAAGCACGTGCCTTTTCCCGGGCGCCTTCCAGCGTCGTTGCACAGATCGTCTCGCAAATCGGGCGCAGGCCTGTGTCGAAAACCGACGCCACTGATTTCAGGGCAACCGCATGGGCCTTGCCCATATAGCCTGTTCCGATCAGCCCGATCCGGATTTCCCTCATGGTTTCGCACCTCCAATTGCAATGAAAAAGCCGGTGCAGACCTGCACCGGCTTCAACATAACCAATGATATGGCCGCTTGCGACTACTCGGCTTCGTCGGCTGGTGCGGCATTCAGCATGCCGTAGCGCTCGACGCCGATCTTCTCCAGAAGGTCGATCTGGGTTTCCAGGAAGTCGATATGGCCTTCCTCGTCGGACAGCAGCTCTTCGAAAAGCTGCATGGAAACATAGTCGCCTTCTTCGCGGCAGACATCGCGGGACTTGGCATAGGCCGTGCGGGCGTCATATTCGCCGGCAAGGTCTGATTCCAGCACTTCCTTGATGTTCTGGCCGATGCGCAGCGGTGCGACCTTCTGCATGTTCGGATGGCCTTCCAGGAAGATGATGCGGTCGACCAGCTTGTCGGCGTGCTGCATTTCCTCGATGGATTCTTCACGTTCCTTCTTGGCAAGGCGCGCAAAGCCCCAGTCGCTCAGGAGGCGGTAGTGAAGCCAGTACTGGTTGATGGCGCCGAGCTCCAGAAACAGAGCTTCGTTCAGGCACTCAATGACTTTTTCATTCCCTTTCACGGCAGAGCCTCCTTATTGCAAACCGATCTTTGTTTAGAATTATTCTAGAGTAATTCACGGCAGGCGCAAGGGTCCATTGTGCACAGAAGTGTAACTTCCACTGGTTACACCCCGAAACAGCGAATTGAAACCGATCACATGCGCTTTGACGTTTTTCCGGGAGCGGAGAGCAAGGTTCGGAGCCGTAGACACCTGGCCTCACTCAGACCTCACCGAAAGCGGGGGCCGTGGCTCCAGCAGGTCAGCGAGTAGCGAGTGCCCTTGGTCACGGGTACCACCCTGTGCAGCATGAAACTGGCAAACAGCGTTGCACAGCCCTGTTCACGCGATGCGGCCATCACCTTGTGTCCAAGGCTGATTTCCAGCGCGCCACCTTCATAGTCCTGTGAAGGGGAAAGCTGGGTGACGATGGTTGCCTTGCGGAATTGCGCGATCGGGCCTTCGCCGACATCGGAATGCCAGTCGTAATGGCCTTCTTCACTTTCGTCGTAGATGGCGACCTGCAGTTTCTCCCGAAACTCGGTGATGTCGAAATCGAAAGCCTCGCGGTTGGCCTTTGCAACGGCGGTCATCACGCGGTTCAAAACCCATCCCGCTTCGCCTTCGTCATCAAGCCAGCTGATTCTGGCCCGGCGGATGTCACCCTGCTGCTTGCCCCCGACGAGGCCGCCCGTATCCTGAGCTTCGGCCCGGCTCAGGCGGATGATTTCATCGCAGTCCTCTTGAGAGAAGAGTGCGTCATAGGAATAGGTGAACATCGAGGCTCAGATCCAAGGAATGGGTGCGCTGTTCAACATCCAAACCGGACAAACTGCAACTGTTTTCTTGAGCCGGGAAAGAACTATTTCCGGGGGCTTTCGAACGCAGCGGCAAGAGCCTTCTTCATAACCGTGGGAAGGGCTTCGGTTTCAATGACTTCCGGGGCCGACCACCAGGCACCGTCAAGCAGTGGAGTGGTGTCTGCCGTAAGGTCGGCGCGATAGACCGTGAGCCGCAAATGGAAATGGGTGAAGGTGTGTTTCACTTCCACCGGTCGCTGCTGCCAATCCGCGTGAAACGGTGCGAAGTCTGGAGCCGCTTCAGAGCAGAAATCCTCTGCCCATTCGGTCCCCGGCACTTCGCTCATCCCGCCAAGCAGGCCTCTTGGTGGGCGGCGGCGCAACAGCACGGCCCCCGTCGCCGCATCGACAGCCACGAAAGCAGCACCAAAACGGGTGGGTTTTTCCTTCTTGGGTGCTTTGCGCGGCAGTGTTTCGGCAAGGCTTGAGGATTGCACCTTGCAGATAGATCGCCACGGGCAGAGCGCGCAGGCCGGACGTCTGGGCGTACAGATGGTCGCGCCAAGGTCCATGACCGCCTGCGCGAAGTCACCGGGCCGTTGGTCCGGTGTCAGGCCAGCCATTTTCGCCTTTATTTCGGGTTTGGCGTCCGGAAGCGGTGTTTCGATCTGGAAAAGTCGTGTCAGCACCCGCTCCACGTTGCCGTCGACCACTGCCGCGTGCCGGTCAAACGCGATGGTTGCGATGGCGGCAGCTGTATAGGGGCCGATGCCCGGCAGCTTCAGCAATGCGTCTTCGTCTTCCGGAAAGCGGCCGTTGTGATCGCGGGCAACGGTTTCGGCACATTTTTTCAAATTGCGCGCCCGCGAGTAATAGCCAAGGCCCGCCCAGGCTTTCATGACGTCTTCTTCAGCCGCGGCGGCAAGATCGGTTACGGTTGGCCAGCTTCGCGTAAACTTCGCGAAATAGTCTTTGACGGCGGCAACGGTCGTTTGCTGAAGCATGACTTCGGACAGCCAGATCCGGTAGGGATCGGGGACTTCGCCCAGTAGGCGGTCTTCCGGGGAAACCCGCCAGGGCAAGCGCCGGGCATGACGGTCGTACCAGTCGAGAAGCAGTCGGGAAGGGGAAGCAGACGCCATGAGATCAGCAGAACAAGTGGTGTTGATATGAAGCAGCAAGCCTTGGATAGCCTGGGGACAACTTGGCTGATAAAGGCAGTGCGGTGAGGTTGGGGAAAGTATTCGTCGTCATTTTGTCGTATTCTATTGAGACACAACACCCCAATCCGGAAAATGGCCGGCAAATCGCCGCACCTTACATCTGGATGAGGAGGTAGGCTATTAGCGCTACAAAGGCAAATCCCGTGCACGCCTCGAAGGGGGTGAAATCGCTGGCCGATCTTGTCGGCAAGGCGATGACGCCTGTTTGCCGGAAGCGTGGATTTGCGTCCGTCGATATCATTGCCTCCTGGGCCGATATTGTCGGTGAGCGTTACGGCACGCGCGTGCAGCCGGACAGGCTGATCTGGCCGCGGCAGCCTGAACGCGGCGATCCGGAAAACCCGCCGGAACCGGCGACGCTGGTGGTGCACACCGACGGGGCGACAGCCTTGATGCTGTCTCATGACAGTGCCCAGGTGATCGAGCGTATCAATACCTTCTATGGCTGGCGGGCCATCGGTCGCATCAAGATCTTGCAGAAGCCGGTTCTGGTGAAGCAGCCCGTGCGCAAGAAGCCCTTGCGCGACTTGACGCAAACCGAGGAACAGCAGCTCGAAGCGCGGCTGGAGGGGGTGGAGAACGACCGCCTGCGGCAGGCGCTCAGGAAGCTTGGCGCCCAGGTTATTGCCCGCAGCGCAGAAGATGCGGCCTGACGGCCCACGTTACTTCTTCCAATAACAACTCTGTGAAACCGGCATTGGCAAACGTGCCGCCAACTTTGGCATGATATCGAAGAACTCAGGATTTCCCTTGTGTTGGTGTCGATGGGTCAAGGGTGGCTGCCAGTATTCGATAGCCTTTGACCGTCCTCGCTCCTGCCACATTTGATAAGCTTTGTTGACGCCGCCTGCCCGAGAGGGCACAGAAAGCGGCAAGCTGGTTCATCCTGCATTCAGCTGAACGCAAATAGGGTGGCCCGGTATCAATTAAACCGATCGGCCAGGATATCCGACAGGATGTGCTTCGATCCACGCACCGGCCGGTGCAGCGCTTGATTAATGTGACAGGACGATCTTCGTGACCCAGACCCGTAGACAGTTTCTCAAAACCACTGCCCTGGCGACGGCCGCATTCTGCCTTGCCGGTTCGAGCTTGGCTCTTGCGCAGGCAGTCGACCAGGACGAGCTGGTCAAACCCGGCCCGCTGGGCGACAAGATCCTTGGCGACGAAAACGCGCCGGTCACGATTGTGGAATACGCATCCATGACCTGCGGACATTGCGCCAATTTCCATGAGCGTACCTATCCGGCCCTGAAGGCCGACTACATTGATACCGGCAAGGTTCGCTTCATTTTCCGCGAGTTCCCGCTGGATCCGGTTGCGGCCGGCGCATTCATGCTCGCCCGCTGCGCTCCTGCGGACAAGTATTTCGAGATTGTGGACATCATGTTCGAACAACAGCGGACCTGGGCGTTTACCGACAATCCGTACCAATCCATGCTCGACTTTTCCAAGCAGATAGGTTTTACAAAAGAGTCCTTTGAGGAATGCTTGGGGAACCAGGGTCTGCTCGACGCCATCGATGCGGTGAAAAACCGCGGTGCAAACGAGTTTGGCGTGAACTCCACCCCGACGTTCTTCATCAATGGCGAAAAGCACTCGGGGGCGCTTTCGATTGAAGAGATGGGCAAACTTATTGACGCAAACCTCTAGACTGGCGGTCTGTCCGCCGGTCTGTTCGGTATGCGCCGATCAATCCCGTGATCTTCAGGTGTCCGTGTCCAGGAGGCACGGGCGCCAATGAAATTTTCCAAGCTCCGCATTGTCGGTTTCAAATCCTTCGTCGAACCGATGGAGTTCATCATCGGCAACGGCCTGACCGGTGTGGTCGGGCCGAATGGCTGCGGCAAGTCCAATCTTGTCGAGGCCCTTCGCTGGGTGATGGGCGAAAACTCCTACAAGAACATGCGTGCGTCCGGCATGGACGACGTCATCTTTTCCGGCAGCCTGAACCGCCCGGCGCGCAACACCGCGGAAGTGACGCTCTACCTGGAAAACCAGGACCGTACGGCGCCTGCCGCCTTCAATGATGCCGATGCGCTTGAAGTCAGCCGCCGTATCGAGCGCGAGCAGGGCTCCAACTACAAGATCAACGCCAAGGATGTGCGTGCACGTGACGTGCAGCTTCTGTTCGCCGACGCATCCACAGGTGCCAGGTCACCTGCCATGGTGCGCCAGGGGCAGATTGGCGAGCTGATTGCCGCCAAACCGACCTCCCGCAGGCAGATCCTGGAAGAAGCCGCCGGTATCTCCGGTCTGCATTCGCGCCGGCATGAGGCGGAAATTCGCCTTCGCGCCGCAGAGCAGAACCTGGAGCGGCTGGAGGATGTCCTCGTTCAGATCGACAGCCAGCTCGACAATCTGCGCCGCCAATCTCGCCAGGCCTCGCGCTATCGTAACCTGTCGTCTGAAATCCGCGGGGCCGAAGCCTCGATCCTCTACATCCGCTGGACCGAGGCGCGCGATGCACTGGGAACGGCCGAAAGCCATTTTGCCGAAGCCCAGAAGCAGGTGAACGAAGCCACCGGTCTGCAGGCGGAAAGCGCCCGCATCCAGGCTATCGCCGCCCACAAGCTGCCCGAACTGCGCGAGGATGCGGCCAAGGCGGGCGCCACATTGCAGCGGCTGGTGATCGCCCGCAACGAACTGGACGCGGAAGAACGGCGGGTAAAGGAAAAGCTTCAGGATCTGGAGCGCCGCCTGGTGCAGCTGGCGGAAGATATCCGGCGCGAACAGTCCATGGTGTCCGAGAACGACGAGGTTCTGGAGCGCTTGTCGGAAGAACGCGCAGAGCTTCTGGAAGAAAACGAGATGGTGCAGGAGCGCACCGAAAGCGCTCGTGAAAAGGTGGCCGAGGCCGAAGAGACCGTGGGAAAGCTGGAGAACCAGTTGTCCGACCTGACCGCTGCCGAAGCGCGTGCAACCGCCGAACGCCGCCAGTTGGAGCGGGCAGTCGCGGAAAGCCGCCAGCGCTCGGACCGGTTGTTAGCCCAGGCGCAGGACGCTCAAAAGGCTCTGCAGGAAATCAACGAACGCATGGCCGAACAGGACGGCGTTTCCGAGAACCGGGAAGCGCTGGAGATGGCCGAGGAAGCTCTTCTGGAGGCGGAAGCTGCCGCGGAAGAAGCCGAAACCGCGACCCGCGAAGCGCGCGAACAGGAACAGTCCGCACGTGGACCCGTTGGTGATGCCCGCCAGATGCTGCAGGGCCTCGAGACAGAGGCAAGGACGCTGGAGCAGGTGCTGAATGTTCACTCCGAACAGGATCACACGCCGGTTGTCGAGCAGATCCAGGTGGAGCAGGGCTTTGAAACGGCTCTGGGGGCGGCACTTGGTGAAGACCTTGATGCCTCACTTGAAGAAGCTGCTGCTGTTCGCTGGGGGGGTGTCCTCTCTCATGATGGCGATCCGGCCTTGCCGGCAGGAACCCGCAGTCTGGCCGAGGTGGTTGAAGCCCCTTTCGAGCTGAGCCGCCGCCTGCGCCAGATCGGCCTTGTCAACCAGACCGACGGGCCAGGCCTGCGCACGACCCTGAAACCGGGGCAATGTCTGGTTTCCGTGGAAGGCGACCTGTGGCGCTGGGATGGCTTCGTAATCGCGGCCAATGCGCCGACACCGGCGGCACAGCGCCTGGCGCAGAAGAACCGCCTTGCTGAACTCGGAGATGAAATCGAGCAGGCCCGGCGCGAGCTTGAGGATCGTCAGCAGGCACTGGAAGGTGCCGCTACAAGGGTTCGGCAGTCCGTCGAACTTGAACAGATGGCCAGGGGCAAGGTTCGTGACGGCCAGCGTCAGGCAGCCGCGGCGCGCGAAGCCCTGGCTGCGGCGGAAAGGGCCGTTTCTCAGTTCGCCGCCAAGCTGGAAGCTGCGCAGGACCGGGCACAGCGTCTTGGTGAAGAGGCCGAGCTGGCACGTGAACAGCTGGCAGAGGCCGAAGAACGCCTGGAAGAAGCGCCAGACGGAACCAGCTATCGCGATCGTATCGAAGAATTGCAGGGGCAGGTCGCGGCCGCGCGCGGCGCCCTGGCCGAGGCAAGGGCCGTTGCCGAGGGTCTTGCCCGCGAACAGCAGATGCGCGACAGGCGGCTTGAAGCCATCGCCCGGGAATATGACGGCTGGAAGACCCGTGCTGCCAATGCCGCCCAGCAGATTTCAATATTGCAGGAACGGCGTGAAGAAGCGGAAGAAGAGCGGGCCGAGCTGATCGAGGCGCCCGAAGACATCGAGATCAAGCGCCGCGACGTGTTTTCCGCCATTGCCAAGGCAGAAGAGGAAAAGAAGGCGCGCGACGATCAGCTTCAGCAGGCGGAATTGGATCTTGCCGACGTCGACCGTGCAGCCAAGGCCGCGATGGAAGCAATGGCGGGCGCACGAGAAGAGAAGATTCGCGCCGAGGAACGGCTGGAAGCCGCCCGCGACCGCAAGCAGAACCTGGAGCGGCGGATCGACGAGGACCTGGAGGTTGCGGTAACGGCATTGCCGGAAATCGCGGGTCTCAAGGACGGCGCACCGCTGCCGGATCCCGATTCCATGGAGCGCAAGCTGGAACGGCTGAAGGCGGAGCGCGAACGGCTTGGCGGCGTCAACCTGCGCGCGGAAGAAGAGCTGCGCGAAATCGACGATCAGAAGACCACGCTGACCTCGGAGCGTGATGACCTGATCGAGGCGATTCGTCGTCTGCGAACAGGGATTTCGAATCTCAATCGCGAGGCGCGCGAACGTCTGCTCGCCTCCTTCGAGATCGTCAACGGTCATTTCCAGCGCTTGTTCACTCATCTTTTCGGCGGCGGCACGGCGGAGCTCCAGCTGGTCGATTCAGATGATCCGCTGGATGCGGGGCTGGAAATCATTGCGCGCCCTCCCGGCAAGAAGCCACAGACCATGACGCTGCTGTCGGGTGGTGAGCAGGCGCTCACGGCCATGTCCCTGATTTTCGCGGTGTTCCTGACCAACCCTGCGCCGATCTGCGTGCTCGACGAGGTCGATGCACCGCTGGATGACGCGAACGTAGAGCGTTACTGCGATCTCCTGGACGAGATGGCCAAGAGCACGGAAACCAGATTTGTGGTGATCACGCACAATCCGATCACCATGGCGCGCATGAACCGTCTCTTCGGCGTGACGATGGCCGAGCGCGGGGTTTCCCAGCTTGTTTCGGTCGATCTGGAGACGGCAGAGCGATTCCGCGAAACTGGCTAAGATTGCGTCTGGTGCGGCACTGCCGCGAAAACCTTATGCAACTTAGGTCTGGCTGATTCTGTGGAAACAGAAAAGATCTATATTTTTCAAATGGATAGAGTTTAGTGCAGGCTTCTTGACACGGCATGAGGTGCCGACTATGGTGCGCGCGGCTTAGGGGGCTCCCCAGTTGTCGGATCAAGCATGTCGGCGCAAGCTGAGGACTTAAGAACATGTCTTCGCAAAACGGCGATAACAAGGATCGGGCGGTTGGTTCCCCGGAAGCAGGTCTGTCGGAACGGCGGGCTCAATTGAACCGGAAGCTTGATGACATAAGGGTGGTTGAAGAAAAGACCGCTCGGAAGTCGCAAAGCAGCTCATCCGGATACGCGCAGGCAATGAAACTCTCTTCGGAGTTTATCGCCGGCGTGCTGGTGGGGGCCGGGATTGGTTGGGTTGCCGACCAGTGGCTTGGGACGTCGCCTTTCGGGCTGATTGTCTTTCTGTTGCTGGGTTTCGTAGCCGGGGTCTTGAACGTTCTGCGCGCGGCCGGTGTCGTCGAGCAGCCGGATGCCAAGGTCCAGCGCGAAAAAGACGTTCAGAACGACAGATCGAAATAGAATTTGTCGCGCCTTCTGGCGCATTGATATGAACGAACGAAGAAGGCTGGCCGGTGGCGAACGATCCGATCCATCAGTTCCATATCCAGACGCTATTCCCGATTGAAGTCGGGGGCATGGATTTCTCTTTTACCAACTCTTCGTTGTTCATGGTTTTGACCGTGGCGGCGACGTCTGCATTCCTGATTTTCTCGACAAGCGGCCGCGGACTCGTTCCGACCCGCCTGCAGTCGATTTCGGAAATGGCGTATGAGTTTGTTGCCGGAACATTGCGAAGTTCAGCAGGAACGGAAGGGATGCGTTTCTTCCCTCTCGTGTTCTCGCTCTTCATGTTCGTTCTGGTTGCCAATCTGTTCGGGATGTTCCCGTACTTCTTTACCATCACCAGCCACATCATCGTGACCTTCGCCCTGGCGATGCTGGTGATCCTTACCGTGATCATCTACGGCTTCATGAAAAACGGCATGAAGTTCCTCAAGCTCTTCGTCCCCAGCGGCGTGCCCGGTGCACTGATCCCGCTCGTGACGCTGATCGAGGTGATCTCGTTCCTTTCGCGCCCGATCAGCCTGTCCGTTCGTCTTTTCGCGAACATGCTCGCCGGTCACATCACGCTGAAAGTGTTCTCCGGATTCATCGTCAGCCTTAGCGCGATGGGTGCGGTCGGTATCTTCGGATCCATTCTCCCTCTCGGAATGACGGTTGCCCTGACGGCTCTGGAATTCCTGGTCGCGTTCCTGCAGGCATACGTCTTCACCGTTCTGACCTGCATGTATCTGAACGACGCCATTCATCCTTCACACTGAGGGTAACCCAATCACACGGCCATTGCGCCGCGAGTGAGCAATCTGCAAACACCATTTAGGAGCACGTGTCATGGAAGCAGAAGCAGCAAAATACATCGGTGCCGGTATCGCATGCCTGGGCATGGGCGGCGCAGGCATCGGCCTTGGCAACATTTTCGGTAACTACCTCGCAGGCGCTCTGCGCAACCCGTCCGCTGCTGATGGCCAGTTCGGCCGTCTGATCTTCGGCTTCGCCGTGACGGAAGCTCTGGGCATCTTCTCCCTGCTGGTGGCTTTGATCCTCCTGTTCGCTTAATCGCTAAACCTTAGCGACTATCGATGCGACTCCGGTGGCGGCGCTCTCTAGCGCCGCCCAGCCGGATTTAGGAGACTGGAAATGGCAGGCCAAACTCACTCGACCACAGAAGGCATGCACGAAGCCATAGAAGTGCCGGCCGCAGAGCATGGCGCGGGTTTCCCGCCTTTTGACAGCACCACATTCGCCTCCCAGCTCTTGTGGCTCGCGATCACGTTCGGCGTGTTCTACTGGATCATGAAGAATGTGGCCGTTCCGCGGATCGCAGGCATTCTGGAAGACCGCAGGGACCGTATCGCCGGTGATATTTCCGAAGCCAACCGGCTGCAGGAAGAAACCGACGCTGCGATCGCAGCTTACGAGCAGGCGCTGGCCGAGGCCCGCAACAAGGCTCATGGCATTGCCCACGAGACGCGGACCAAGCTCAAGGCAGATCATGAAGCTCGCCGCGAAAAGGCGGAAGCCGAGCTGAACGGGAAGCTGAAAGCGGCTGAAGCACAGATCGCTGCAACCAAGACCGATGCCCTTTCTCAGATCGGGGATATTGCCGGAGAAACCGCTTCAGCGCTCGTTGAGCAGCTGATGGGCAAAGCTCCGACCAAGACCGACCTGACCAAGGCGCTCAAGTCGGCGATGAACTGAGGAGACCGTCATGGATGCTACATTTTGGGCCCTGATCGGTCTTATCCTGTTCTTCGTCGTGATTTTCTACGTCAAGGTTCCGGCCAAGATCAACGGTTCACTGGACGAACGCGCAGAAACCATCCGCAAGGAACTGGAAGACGCACGCAAGATGCGTGAAGAAGCCCAGGCTCTCTTGTCCGAGTATCAGCGCAAGCGTCATGAAGCCGAAAGCGAAGCGGAAGCCATCATCGCAGAAGCCAACTCGGAAGCCGAGCGCCTTACGCTCGAAACCAGCCAGGCTCTGGAAGAAATGATTGCTCGCCGTACCAAGGCTGCGGAAGACAAGATTGCACAGGCCGAAAGCCAGGCAGTCGCCGAAGTCCGTGCCAAGGCCGCTGACATTGCCGTTGCCGCTGCCGAGGAAATCCTTGCAGCGAAGGTGAAGGATAAAGTCGCCGACGACATCCTCGCCAAGAGCATTGAGCAGGTGAAGGAGCGGCTGAACTAAGTTCGGTCCACTCTGCTGACGAATTGAAGAAGCGGCCTTTCGGGGCCGCTTTTTTGTTGCGGCAGGCAATGCGCTCGATAATTGGCACTAATCGGCAGCGAACTCCATTCCCGGTTGGCCTTGACGCTTTGGAAAGCATGGGAGTGTCGCTGACTTGCGGCGTATTTCCTGCCGTCCAGACCGACCCCGTTATGTCCGGAACCTCAAGACCCTGCAGCCAGCCTGACCGGCTTGAAACTGAGGCGATGATGAACGGTCGGCCCGTGGCGTTCCAGGGCTGCCTGGTGTTGCGGCACGCCATACCCCTTGTGCTGGGCAAACCCGTAGTCCGGAAAACTGGCGTCGAGGTGAACCATCATCCGGTCCCTTGTCACCTTCGCAACGATAGAGGCAGCCGCAACGCACAGGCAGCGGCCATCGCCCTTGATCAATGCCTGTCCGGCCTGTTTCAGCCCATGCGGCACATCTCGGCCGTCGACAAGAACGTAGTCGGGAACAAGTGGCAGGTGATTGACGGCCCGCACCATGGCCAACAGGGTCGCGGTGCGAATATTGACAGCATCGATCGTTGCCGGTGAGGCGCTGGCGAGCGAGACATGGGCTGTAGCAACAATCTGCTCGAAAAGCTCTTCTCGCCGGGCTTCGGTCAGTTTCTTGGAATCATTGAGGCCAACAGGTATCCGGTCGTAATCCAGGATAACCGCGGCCGTGACCACGGGCCCAGCCCAGGGGCCGCGACCGGCTTCGTCAACGCCGCAGAGCCGACCGTCAAAGGATTTCGCGTGCTTGCGCTCAATGGCAAGGTCCGGGCTATCGGGAAAGGCAAGATCGAAGAGGGAAGGGCTGAACGTCATGAACAGCACCCTGCCGTCCGGCAGCAAGTTTCTCAAGATCTGGCTTCAAAACAGGTCCAATTGCACACCGCCTTTTTGCGGCTGGACGAAGGCCTCGGTGTTGAGCTTTCGGCGACGCAGATTGAGGCCAAGACGTTTTGCCCCCAGCGAGAACCGTTTGGCAATCTGGTCGGCATAAGGACCTCTCCCGCGCATGCGCTCGCCCCATTTGGCGTCATAGTCCTTGCCGCCGCGCATGGCGCGGATCAGGTTCATCACATGGCGGTAACGGTCCGGACGCTCTCGCAGCAGCCAGTCCCGAAAGAGTTCCGACACTTCCAGGGGAAGCCGTAAAAGGATGTAGGCGACCTCCGTCGCGCCATGCTCGGCTGCCGCTTCCAGAACGTTTTCAATTTCGCTGTCTGTCAGGGCCGGGATCACAGGCGCCATCATTACGGACGTGGGAATGCCCGCCTCGGAGAGAGCCCGGACGGCCTCAAGCCTTTTGTGGGGTGCAGACGCACGCGGCTCCATGGCCCGGCAGAGCTTCTTGTCGAGCGTCGTGACCGACAAGGCAACCTTCACCAGATTTCGTTCTGCCAATCTCGATAGAATGTCGATATCTCGCGTGACCAGGGCGGACTTGGTGACGATCGCAACCGGGTGGGAGCAATTGTCCAGCACTTCCAGGATCTCACGCATAAGCTTGTAGCCGCGTTCCATCGGCTGGTAGGGATCAGTATTGGTGCCGATGGCGATCACGCGCGGCTGATAACCGGGGCGGGAAAGTTCACGTTCAAGCAACTGGGCGGCATTGGGTTTGGCAAACAGCCTGGTTTCGAAATCCAGGCCCGGAGACAGCCCCATGAACGCGTGGCTCGGTCTGGCGAAACAGTAGATGCATCCATGTTCGCAGCCCCGGTAGGGATTGATGGAGCGGTCGAAGGAAATATCCGGCGACTCGTTTCGGGTGATGATTGTGCGCGCACGCTCTTCCTGAACCTGGGTTTTCAGTGGCGGCAGGTCTTCAAGGGTTTCCCAGCCATCGTCAAAACATTCACGAGTTAATTTCTCGAAGCGGCCGGAGGCATTGAGCGCAGCCGCGCGGCCTCGCCGCCTGTGCTCGGCAACGGAGTGGACATCGGGTACAAGGCCGGCTGCGTCGGCTGGTCGTGAAATCTCATCGGGGGGGCTGAAGGGCACGCGAGAACGTCCAGGTTACGAAATGGAACATAACAAGAACATTATCACGACGCCAACGCGACGCAAGATGCTGTTTACACCTTGTGGGTTTTCGCCTTCAAAAGATGGTGGACTTCAGACCAGGCTGGAATTCAGGATCCGCCACGGTCATCATGACCTGGCCGGCGGCCAAGGTATTTGACCAGGATCGCATCCAGCGTCCCGTCGGACTGCATCTCGCGAATGGTTTCGTCGTAGCGTCCGGGAAGGCTTTCGATGTCCGGGTAGGTAGAGGCTTTGGCAAAGACGTTGTAGTAGGGCTTCGTTATCAGCGGCAGGGGTAACGTCGCCAACTGGTCCAGCCTCCCGGCCTTCTTTTCCTCGTAGAGCGTACTGATGGTGTTCATGGGAACGGCATCGACACGCTTTGCCAACAGCATGCCGATCTGGAGATTGTTGCTGGCGACCGTCTGAAAATCGAGGCCGGCGTTGAGGAACTCCGGCGTATAGGCGAAATCCTGCGTGATACCGATCTGCAACCCCTTCAGGTCGTCGTACCCTTCGAAACGGATTGTCCCGGCATCTTCGGCGCGGATGAAGAAGCTCCAGCTGATGTCGATATAGCTTTCGTCCGGATAGTTCAGGTACTCCATCCGGTCCGGCTTCTTGGAAAACAACAACAGCATGTCCGCCCGTCCGGCGCGCGCTTCCTGTTGTATGCGGGTTCCGGATTCGACCAGTTCCAGCGAATAGGAAAGGCCGAGACGGCGCATGACTTCATCAAGAACTTCGACGTCGATACCCTTGTAGGTCCCGTCTTCAAGAAACTTGTATGGCTCTTCCGGGGTTGCCAGAACCACCAGGTCTCGGGCCGATGCTGCCCCGGCCAGCAAGGCCAGTGACAGGAAAAACCCGGCGAGCCCCGTGAAAATCCGGCCGAGCGTCTGCGTCAGGTATCCTGCGCCTGAAGTTGGCTTTTGATCAGGTGTCGTCATAGCGCGATCGCTTGGGTTCTGGTCGAAGTAAGAGCTTTCAGCTTTGGTATGCACTCTTAAGATAACATGAAATCCGGCACTTCCATTTGCCGAAGAGGGGCTATTTTCCTGAAAACCGTCAAATGGATACCGATCGGTTTCACACTGGAGCAACTTTTCGCTGCACCATGACAACTGGGTAAGAGGTACTGCTACAGCTTTCGCCCGATCTTTTCTTCTCATGCAACCAAAGTAGACATTACCCGGCGATATATATCGCGAAAGTTGGTGTCCGATTATTGGAGTTTGTTAAGAACCCCAACAAAAAACAGCTCCCGCTTCGCCCGCGACACTCGCACTTTAAAAAAAATCATGTAAAACTTGAGTTCATGATCAGCGTCATCATTGCGACAAGAAATTCCGAAACCGAGCTCGTTCACGCGCTCTCGGCCCTGGTGCCGGCAGCTGCGGAAGGCGTTATCCGCGAAGTTATCGTGGTCGATGGTGGATCGTCGGACAATACCGAGAAGGTTGCCGACGCGGCCGGGTGTGTCTGGATCAGCCGGGGCAATGCTTCCCGCAGCGAACGCCTGGCCTATGGCGCCTCCATGGCGAGCCGGGGTGACTGGCTATTGTTCCTGCGGCCGGAAACGCTTCTGGAAAGCGGCTGGCATCATGAGGCCCAGGCCTTCACCGAGCGGGCAGCGCGAGCCTCCAACGGTCCACGGACCGCCGCAAGCTTCCGCCTTCGCTATGAGGCTTTCGGGCTCAGTGCGCGGGTAAGCGAGTCTTTTGCGGCCTTGCGGTCCCAACTCCTTGGCATGCCTTACGGCAACCAGGGCCTGCTGATCTCCAGACAGTTTTATCAGAAGCTCGGCGGCCATCGGCCGTTGCCGGAGCTGGAAGATCTCGATATCGCCAAGCGTATCGGACGCGGGCGGATGGTGTTCCTGCGGGCTGCCGCCGTCTCTTCGGGTGAACCCGAGCGGGAAGGGATGTTCTCCAGGTTCCGCCAGGCCTTCGCACGCTTTTGCGTCGGTACCCTGCGCATTCCAGCAAGTGTTGCCGTCAAGCTGCACGGCTGAACAAGGCACTGCAAGGTTCTGGGCGGACACGCTCTTCTTCTGTGTGGTGGCGCTCACGCCTCCCGCAGCTTGCCGCGCTTCAGGTGCTCGTCCAGCCTGGGCATGATCTCCACGAAATTGCAGGGCATGTGACGATAGTCCAGCTGCCATTTCAGGATACCGTCCCAGGCGTCCTTGCAGGCGCCCGGGGAACCGGGCAGCACGAAAATGTAAGTCGCCCCGGCGACGCCGCCGGTCGCACGGGACTGGATCGTGGAGGTGCCGATCTTGTCGTAGGAGATCCGGTGAAAGACCTCTGAAAAGCCGTCCATGCGTTTTTCGAACAGAGGCTCCATAGCCTCCGGCGTCACGTCACGGCCGGTAAAGCCGGTGCCGCCGGTCGAGACGATTACATCCACGCCCTTGTCATTGATCCAGCTTTTGACGACCGCCTGAATGGCCGGAACGTCATCGGTGACAATCTGTCTGTCTGCAAGCGTATGTCCTGCCTTTTCGATCCGGTCCACCAGCGTATTGCCGGAGCGGTCTTCTTCCAGCTTGCGCGTGTCCGATACCGTCAGCACAGCAATTTTAAGCGGAATGAACGGACGGGTTTCATCGAGACGGGACATGGCGAACTCCTTTGCTCTCCAGACATAGGCAATAGCCGCAATGGCTTCCAGAGGCAGCAAGCAAACTGTCGCGTCAAATTGACTTTGAAATAAAATTACAAAAAATAACAAGATTGAGACACTTGCAAAAAAGTTAGGTCAGTATTATTGACTTAAATAACCAATCCAAAAATGCAACGAGCCAACAATGACAACCTGGGAAAGCCTATACGCCCGACGCGCCAGCCGCATGCGCGCCTCGGAAATCCGTGAACTGCTGAAACTGCTGGACCAGCCGGATGTGATCAACTTCGCCGGCGGTATTCCCGACCAGGCTCTGTTCCCCGCCGAAGCGTTCAAGGCAGCCTATCAGGAAATTCTGGCAGGTCCGGACGCGGGCCGCGCACTGCAATACGGCATGAGCGAAGGCAGCGCCCGCCTGCGCAACTGGATCGTCAGCCACATGCGCCGCCTTGGCGTCGCGTGCGGGCCGGAGAATATTCTGGTCACCTCCGGGTCTCAGCAGGGGCTCGATTACATCGGCAAACTGTTCCTGACGGAAGGCGATACCGCGCTGGTGCAGTGGCCGACCTATCTGGGCGCGTTGCAGGCTTTCAATGCCTATGAGCCCGGTTACGACCGGCTTGACCCTGGAGCCAACCGCCCTGCGGAAGATTATGCTGCAGCTGCGCGCGAAAAGGGCGGACGGATCAAGTTCGCTTATCTTTCTCCCGATTTCGCCAACCCCACGGGCCTGACGGTGGATCTGGCCGAGCGACAACGCCTGCTGGCACTGGCCGGAGAACTCTCCTGTGCAGTCATTGAGGATTCGCCCTATGAAGCGCTGCGCTATGACGGCGAACCGTTGCCACCGATGCTGGCGCTTGATTGCGAAGCCTCGGGGGGGATCAACAACGCCCGCACACTTTACTGCGGCAGCTTTTCCAAGTCGCTCTCACCGGGATTGCGCCTCGGCTGGATCTGCGCGTCGGCTGATGTCATCTCCAGGCTGGTTCTGATCAAGCAGGCGAGTGACCTGAACTCGCCGGTGCTCAACCAGGAAGCCATGGCCCGGGTCGCCGAAAATGTCTTTGAAGCGCATACGGCAAAGACGAATGCGGTCTACAAGTCCCGGCGCGATGCAATGCTGGCCGCGCTTGAGCGGCACATGCCGGCTGGTGTCAGCTGGACCCGCCCGGACGGCGGCATGTTCGTCTGGATGACTCTGCCCGAAGGGATGGACGCGGCAGCGCTGCTGGAAACCTCGATCGAAACGGCGCGCGTCGCCTTCGTTCCCGGCCGCGCGTTCCATCCAGATGGCACCGGGGCAAACACCCTCCGGCTCAGCTTCTCCTGCAACGACTATCAGAAAATCGAAGAAGGTATTTCAAGGCTTGGCCGCTTGATTACCGAAACTGTCACGTCCAAGTTGTAAGTCCTTCGAGGGAAGAAGCAGGGGCGGGTGTTGGAGCCGATGGCGCTGACCGACAAGCTGGACAATTATTGTGAGCGGATCGGGCCGGAGTTCTGGTCCGAGCCGCTCAATGCGCTCACCAATGCGGCTTTCCTGATCGCGGCCATTGCCGGATACATGCTCTGGCGCCGCAAGACACCGGACGATCTCTTTGCCCTGATCCTGATCGGCATCGTCTTCGTGACCGGCCTGGGGTCGTTCCTGTTCCACACCTTCGCGACACGTGGGGCGAGCCTTGCCGATGTCATCCCGATCGCGCTGTTTATCCATGTCTATCTCTTTGCGGCGCTGAACCGGTTTCTGGGGCTGTCCTGGTGGGCGGCGCTAGGCATCGTTATCGTGTTTTTCGCCGTCACGCCCTTTGCCGGGCGCGCGGTCGCGCCGCTGGTCGGCTCATCTGCAGGCTATGTGCCTGCGCTGCTGGCGATCTTCGTGGTGGGGGCACTGTTTCTTCGCAAGAATGCGCAGCTCGGGCGTGAGGTGTTGCTGACAGGTGTCGTCTTCGCCGTTTCACTGACATTCCGGACGCTGGACGGCCCGGTTTGCGATCAACTTGCCATTGGCACGCATTTCCTGTGGCATATCCTGAACGGGGTCGTGCTGTTTTTGCTATTACGGGTTCTCATCAGGCAGCGCGCCGGTTAAATCACACAGAGTATTCACGAAATTGCAGATCATCCTCGCGGACAGGCCGCAGAGCTTTGCAGAAAAACAATATGACCTTAGGGAAGAGGCAGGAGACAGGGACCGTCATGAGCGACAGCAGCAAGACCGGAAGTGATCTGACCGAAGCGGCCCTGTTCTATCACGAGCATCCGCGCCCGGGAAAACTGGAGATCCAGGCAATCAAGCCGCTGGGCAACCAGCGCGACCTGGCGCTGGCCTATTCACCCGGCGTGGCCGCACCGTGCCTTGCGATTGCCGACAATCCGGCACTGGCAGCCAATTACACCTCGCGAGGCAATCTGGTCGCCGTCATCTCAAACGGCACGGCTGTGCTCGGCCTCGGCAACATCGGTCCGCTGGCATCCAAGCCGGTGATGGAAGGCAAGGCGGTTCTCTTCAAGAAGTTCGCCGGCATCGACGTCTTCGATATCGAGGTGGCCCAGACCGACGTTGAAAAATTCGTCGATGCGGTTTCGGTTCTGGAGCCGACGTTTGGCGGTATCAACCTGGAAGACATCAAGGCGCCCGAATGCTTCATGATTGAATCGAAGCTCCGGGAACGAATGAAGATCCCGGTCTTTCACGACGATCAGCATGGCACGGCGATTATCGTCGGTGCCGCGGTTCGCAACGGTCTGGACCTTGCCGGCAAGAAGATCGAGGAAGCCAAGATCGTGGCGTCCGGCGCGGGCGCGGCTGCACTTGCCTGCCTCAACATGCTCGTCTCGCTGGGGGCCAAGCGGGAGAACATCTGGGTTACCGACATTGAAGGTGTCGTCTATGAAGGCCGCGAGGCGCTGATGGACGAATGGAAGGCGGTCTTTGCCCAGAAGACGGATTTGAGGTCGCTCGATCAGGTAATCGACGGCGCCGATGTCTTCCTGGGGCTGTCCGCTGCCGGCGTGCTGAAGCCGGGCATGGTGGAAAAGATGGGCAAGGGCCCGCTGATCCTGGCGCTCGCCAACCCCAATCCGGAAATCATGCCGGAGGACGCCAAGGCTGTCCGTGACGACGTGGTCATGTGTACCGGACGGTCCGACTACCCGAACCAGGTCAACAACGTCCTGTGCTTCCCCTACATCTTCCGGGGCGCGCTCGACGTCGGGGCGACCACCATCAACGAGGAAATGAAGCGGGCCGCCGTCGAGGCGATTGCCGGCCTTGCGCGCGAGGAACCGTCCGATGTTGCCGCCCGTGCCTACGGCGGCAAGACAGAAACATTCGGCCCGAACTATCTGATCCCGTCGCCGTTCGATCAGCGCCTGATCCTGCGCATTGCACCGGCTGTTGCCAAGGCGGCCATGGCGACAGGTGTCGCCACGCGCCCGATCGAGGATTTCACGGCCTATCTGGACCGGCTGAACCGTTTTGTCTTCCGGTCCGGCCTCATCATGAAGCCGATCATCCAGAACGCCAGCAAGGACCCGCAGCGGATCATTTATGCCGAAGGCGAGGACGAACGAGTTCTTCGTGCCGCTCAGGTGCTGATCGAAGACAATATCGCCAAGCCGATCCTGGTTGGCCGTCCGGACGTTCTGCAGCAACGCTGCGAACGCTTTGGCCTGCGCATTCGTCCCGATGTCGATTTCGAGTTCGTCAACCCGCAGGACGATCCGCGCTACCGTGAATATGTCGATGAATATTTCGAGTGTGTCGGCCGCAAGGGCATGCCGCCCAACGCGGCGCGGACGGTCGTGCGCACCAACACCACGGTGATTTCGGCCCTTGCGGTGCGCCGCGGCGATGCCGATGCGGTCATTTGCGGTCTTGAAGGCCGGTTTATTCGCCATCTGCGGGACATCAAGCAGGTGATCGGTGTTTGCGAGACGGCCAGGGACCTTTCGGCCATGTCACTACTGATCAACTCGCAAGGGGCGATATTCCTGTCGGATACCTTCGTGACAGAGGATCCGACCGCCGAAGAGATCTCCGAAATGGCCAACCTCGCGGCTGAGGAAATCCGGCGCTTCGGTATTGAACCGAAGATCGCCCTGCTGTCGCTTTCCAACTTCGGTTCTCGCGATACGGCGTCCTCGCGCAAGATGCGCGAAGCACTGGAGATGATCTGGAAGCGCTACCCGGAACTGGAAGTCGATGGCGAAATGCACGGCGACAGCGCGCTCAGCGTGGAGCTGCGCGAGCGGGTGATGCCGGACAGCAAGTTGAAGGGAGAGGCCAACCTGCTTCTGTTCCCGAACCTAGATGCGGCCAACATTGCCCATAACCTTCTGAAGGTATCGACCCAGGCGCTTCATGTCGGACCGATCCTTCTGGGCACGGCCAAGCCCGCGCATATCCTGACACCGTCTGTCACGTCGCGCGGCGTGGTGAACATGTCGGCACTTGCCAGTGTCGAGGCACAGACCCGGTCTGCCGGTTAGTCCTGCTTCAAATCGCGCCTTCTGTTGAACAAGGCGGACCGGTACAACCGGTCCGCTTTTCCATTTTTCAAACGGCCTGCCATGACCCTTGTGAAACAGCCAGCCGACTGCGTCAGCAAAACGGATATCCGCACCGCAATTGATGCGCTTGACGAAGAACTCCTGCAGCTCTTTGCCCGTCGCCAAGGCTATGTCCGGCGGATGGCGGACCTGAAACAGCATCCTGATGAGGCCTTTGATCACCAGAGGATTGAAACAATGGTGGCCGCTCTGAAAGACCGGGCGGAAGAATTGGGGCTGGAAGGCGAGCAGGCGGAAGCGGTCTGGCGGACGCTGATCGACTGGAACGTGGCCTTCGAGAAGCGAACAATCGCCGCACGGCTCGAGGCGTTGCAGGACGGGCCAACGAAACCGGGCTCCGATTTTTAGCACCGTGCCGGGTTTTCCAGACCGTTCAGGCTCCTACCTAACAGGGAGTATGAAACGTCCGTGGAGCCCCAATGACCCTGAATTCGCATCTTCTTCCAGGCGTGGCCGCAATGGCCGCAGCGCTCGTCCTGCCGATTGTCCCTGCCGCAATGGCCCAGTCCGCGGTTCAGCTGGAAACCGTTGCCGCAGGATTGTCTTACCCATGGAGTGTCGCTTTCCTTCCGGAGGAGGGCTACCTGGTGACGGAACGCGACGGGACCGTGAAGCACATTGATGCATCCGGCAGGCAGAGCGAAGTTACCGGCGTTCCGGAAGTCTTTGCACAAGGGCAGGGTGGCCTGCTGGACGTAGCGCTCAGCCCGGACTTTGCCGCCGACCAAACGGTCTTTCTGTCCTATTCCCAGGGATCGGCGGAGGGCGCCGGCACATCCCTGTTCCGGGCAAAGCTTACCGGTGCCTATGAAGGAGGCTTCGCGCTGGAAGATGGTGAGACGATCTTTTCCGGCAACAACAAGGCCTACGGAGGCCGCCACTTCGGATCACGCCTCGTATTTGCGCCTGATGGCACCTTGTTCATGACCGTCGGTGAGCGGGGAGACGGCGAGCGTGCACAGGATACCTCGGACCACGCCGGGTCGGTGTTGCGTCTGACGAGGGACGGTCAACCTGCTCCGGACAATCCCTTTATCGGACAGGAAGGCTACAAGCCGGAAATCTGGTCCTATGGTCATCGCAATCCGCAGTCGGCTGCGATCCATCCTGAAACCGGCGTATTGTGGACAGTTGAACACGGGGCACGTGGCGGCGACGAAATCAATATTCCCGAAGCCGGAAAGAACTATGGCTGGCCGGTGATTTCCTACGGACGCCATTACTCCGGGGCAACCATCGGTCAAGGCACGTCGAAGGAAGGCATGGAACAGCCGGTTCACTATTGGGATCCCTCCATCGCGCCGTCCGGCATGGCCTTTGTAACCAGCGACCGATATCCCGACTGGAAGGGCGACATGCTGGTCGGTGCGCTGGCCGGACAGCACCTTGCCCGTGTTGACCTCGACGGCGGAACGGTTGTCGGTGAGGAAAAGCTGCTGACGGATCTTGGCGAGCGGATACGCGATGTCCGGCAAGGGCCCGATGGCTATATCTATGTCCTGACAGACAGCGACGATGGCCGGTTGCTGCGGCTGCAACCCTGAAGCAGGCCGAACTTTTTGAGCTGTAAGCGCTTTTGCGGCTTCTTTGCTTGACATTAGGGGCGTTCCCGACGATATACCGCACTGCAACCGCTGCCGCGTGAGCAGAGAGTGCGCCCCGGACAAGAGACGTTTCTTGGCGGGCAGTCGCAAGAGGGTTGCCACTTCAAGAACCCAATGAGGGGTTCAACCAGTTCCCATTTCACGCGAGGGTCTGGCGGCAGAGAGACCGGGTAGCGATGGCTGCCGGCTGTGCCGCATTCCAACTTCAAGTCGCACCGTCAATGACGTGCGGCTTAACAAGCGTTTGTTTCGCTTGAACCAAGGATTTTATATTGACCGACTTTCAAAGCCTGGGACTCTCCAATGGCCTTGTGACTGCCGTTACCGAAAACGGCTATGACGCTCCGACACCGATCCAGCAAAAAGCCATCCCGTTGATCCTGGAAGGCCGGGACCTCATGGGTCTGGCACAGACGGGTACGGGCAAGACGGCTGCTTTCGGCCTGCCGCTGATCGACCGGCTTCTCCTGGAGAATAAAAGAGCGGTTCCCAAGGGCACACGGGCGCTTATTCTGGCCCCGACCCGCGAACTGGTGAACCAGATCGCAAAGAACCTGATTTCCTTCCTGAAGCATACGCCGCTGCGGGTTTCTTCCGTTGTCGGTGGTGTGTCCATCAACGGCCAGATCAAGCGGCTTTCAAAGGGCACCGACATTCTGGTGGCAACACCGGGCCGGCTGCTGGACCTTGTAGATCGTGAAGCGATCGACCTGCGCACCGCTTCCTACCTGGTGCTCGACGAAGCCGACCAGATGCTCGATCTGGGCTTCATTCATGCCCTGCGCCGGATCGCTGGCTTGGTAGCCGACAAGCGCCAGACCTTGCTGTTCTCCGCGACCATGCCGAAGCAGATCAACGAGCTGGCACAGTCCTATCTGCGCAACCCGGAGAGGGTTGAAGTTGCTCCGGCCGGCAAGACAGCTGACAAGGTTACCCAGTCAGTTCATTTCATGGACAAGAACGACAAGGGCGACTTCCTGGTTGATCAGCTTCGTGACAAGCCGGACGGGCTGTCGCTGGTGTTCTGCCGCACAAAGCACGGTGCGGAACGGCTGATGCGCAAGCTGGCGCATTCCGGAATTTCCGCTGGCTCGATCCATGGTAACAAGAGCCAGAACCAGCGTGACCGCGCGATCAAGGATCTGCGGGAAGGCACCATCAACGTGCTCGTGGCAACCGATGTTGCCGCTCGCGGCATTGATATCCCGGGTGTCAGCCACGTTTATAACTTCGAGCTGCCGGAAGTTGCAGAAGCCTACGTTCACCGAATCGGCCGTACGGCCCGCGCCGGTGCGGAAGGTGAGGCGATTGCCCTATGTGCTCCGGAGGAAATCGGTCTCTTCCGCCAGATCGAGAAGCTGATCGGTATCGATATCACGGTCGCCGGTGGTGAAATTCCTCCGATGTCCGCGGCTGCCGGGCGCGCAAAGCGCGGCGGAAACCGGAATGGCAACAGCAAGCCGGGCGGCAAGAAGCCGTTCCGCAAGCAGTCGTCCTCCGGCGCCAACGACAACGCGTCCGAAAACCGTCGTCCTCCGCGTCGCCGTCGTCAGAACACACGCAGAGATGCAGCCTGACGACTGACGGGTTACGTCGCAGTTCATTGTGATGTGAAAAAATTGCACCGGGAAGTGGCCTTCCCGGTGCCGAACCTTGTGGTCGATGGGTTTCAGAACTGTTGAAACAGTGCTGAATGAATTTGGTGGATGAACCGCCTGATCCGAACCAGAACCGCCGCCGGCTGGTTATGACCCTGCTGTCTTCCTGTCCACAAGGTATCCAACCGCTTGCGCGGCTCGATCTCGTTAAGCTTTCGGGAAAACCGCGGGAACTCCGCGAAGAACTTGTAGAAAGTCACCAAGATCTTGGTGATTTGCTACAAATTTGCCCCGTGAAAGTAAAAGTAAATTAACCAACGCGAGACTGCAATCACAACCAGCTGGTCGCTATTTGGTATGTGGATAAATAGATTTACCAGTAATTACAGCTAGTTAGTTTGTTTTTGGCGAAATGGTGACGGATTTGACGAACAACCTCAGATGGAATTGATGGTTGAGTGATTGAAATAAACGCTTAGATTTCAAAGAATTGGCTAATTCATTTTCTTAATTTATTGTTATATAGAAAAAATTTATAGACCCTCTGAAGGCCGATAAGTTCGTTATCGCCTTGTTTGTAAACGGAAATAACCGGCAATAGTTATACTGTCAAATATCGCGATGTATTGATCGGTATTTTTGGGCAACCCATATTTTCCAGGCTCCGTGTTTTCAGTTGAGGCGTATTCCGGACATTTTTTGACCAATTGGTATAATTTTGTCTTTTGGAGTCATAACAAGTTTTTATTCGTTTCATTATTTATTTGACCTTGCCGTAGGGGGAGTTTATTCCGGCGCCATCACGGTTTTGGTTAACAGAATTAAACAAATCGAAACCTGAAAAAAATCCAGATCATCTCTGGGATAAATGTGCACGCTGGCTCCATCGGGACCAACGACCTCATAAGAATTGCCCGTTGTTAATACGGGTACGAACTTGTGGCGCGGGCAAACACGCGGCAGCAAGCGGAGTGGCATGTCCACTCGGCCTTGTCCGTGTGTTTGACAACCGCAACAGGCTGGACCCCCACATACGCCAGCCTGATTACGACCCATCGGCCGCAAGACTGCAGCACCGGGAAGGCTTCCTTTCCGGTGCTGTTCGTTTTTTCAAGGCACAAAAAACCACGGGTTTCCCCGTGGCTTTCAATGTTTTCCAGTTTGGCAGCGAACCTTACATGTTCGGATAGTTCGGACCACCGGAGCCTTCCGGAACGGTCCAGTTGATGTTGCCGTTCGGATCCTTGATGTCGCAGGTCTTGCAGTGGACGCAGTTCTGCGAATTGATCTGGAACCGCGGCGCATCTTCGCCTTCCTCGATCCACTCGTATACGCCAGCCGGGCAATAGCGGTTGGACGGACCGGCAAAGACATCGTGTTCCGAGCGCTTCTGCAGTGCCTCGTCCTTCACCTTCAGATGGATCGGCTGATCCTCTTCGTGGTTGGTGTTGGAGAGGAACACCGAAGACAGCTTGTCGAAGGAAACGACACCATCCGGCTTCGGATAGTCGATCTTCTTGCAGTCCTTGGCCGGTTTCAGGGTGTCGGCGTCCTTCTTGCCGTGTTTCATGGTGCCGAAGAAGGAGAAGCCGAACAGCTCGTTGGTCCACATGTCGAGACCGCCGAGGGCAACACCGATAGCGGTGCCGAATTTGGACCACAGCGGCTTTGCGTTGCGCACGCGCCAGAGATCCTTGCCGATCGGGCTTTCGCGCCAGGCAGTGTCATAATTGGCCAGCTCGTTGTGCGCTTCGCCGCGGCCGATTGCAGCCATCACTTCTTCTGCCGCCAGCATGCCGGACAGCATGGCATTGTGGGAGCCCTTGATCCGCGGCACGTTGACGAAGCCTGCGGAACAACCCATCAGCAGGCCGCCGGGGAACGAGAGTTTCGGTACGGACTGGAAACCGCCTTCGGTAATCGCACGGGCACCATAGGAAATGCGCTTGCCGCCTTCGAAGGTGTCACGGATCGCCGGGTGCGTCTTGAAACGCTGGAACTCGTCAAAGGGCGACAGCCAGGGATTCTCGTAGTTGAGGTGAACCACGAAGCCGACAGCGACCTGGTTGTCTTCCAGGTGATAGAGGAACGAGCCGCCACCGGTCTTGCCGTCAAGCGGCCAGCCGAAGGAATGCTGTACCAGGCCAAGCCGGTGCTTCTCCGGGTCGATCTGCCACAGCTCCTTGATGCCGATGCCGAATTTCGGCACGTCGCTGTCCTTGTCGAGGTCGAATTTCTCGATCAGCTGCTTGGCCAGAGAGCCGCGTGCGCCTTCACCGATCAGGGTGTATTTGCCGCGCAGCTCCATGCCGCGCGTGAACATGGCATTGGGTTTGCCATCCCGGCCGATGCCCATGTCGCCCGTCGCAACACCAACCACGTTGCCATTGTCGTCATAGAGGATCTCGGCAGCTGCAAAGCCCGGGTAGATTTCGACGCCGAGCGCTTCAGCCTTTTCGGCCAGCCAGCGGCAGACATTGCCAAGCGAGACGATGTAATTGCCGTGGTTGTTCATGAGTTTCGGCATGAACATGTTCGGCAAACGCATGGAACCTGCCGGCCCCAGCACGAGGAAGTGGTCGTCGGTAACCGCCGTCTTGATCGGGGTGTCTTCTTCGCGCCATTCCGGAAGCAGCTTGTCGAGAGCGATCGGGTCAATCACGGCGCCGGAGAGAATATGCGCGCCGACCTCGGATCCTTTTTCCAGTACGACAACGCTCAGCTCTTCGCCCTTGTCGTTGGCGATCTGTTTCAGCCGGATCGCAGCTGCAAGACCGGCAGGCCCTGCGCCTACGATCACGACATCCACATCCATGCTTTCGCGTTCGCCAAGCGCTTCTTGTTCGCTCATCTTTTTCTCCCTCCGCCCAAAGGGCAACTACTGCGCCGCCAGGTGCTCAAATCAAGTGAACCAGCGTATGGATAACGGCTGATGCCCAATTGTTAGAGCAACTTACCTGCGTCCGTTCGGAAGCAGCGCCTATTAGCCCTTACCGCCTATTTGCCCCATTTTGCAGCGCAAAACACGACATTTTTCATCGGCAATTGCGAAATTTCGCCGCTATTCCTTCAGTTGGGCATCAGATAGACCAAAGCAGGCGCAGGGCGTCAAGTGCTTAGTTAACGTTTACGTAAACGTAATTCGAGTGTATTCCCGGCAGTTTCGAAAATGTGCACAGGCTTTGGAAAACCGGCCGGAATGAAGGTGGTCTGGCGCTGCAAGCTTGTAGAAATGATCGGGCCGGTTAAACTCCGCGCCGGAGGCAGCCTCTTGCAACAGATCCCGAACGACCCGAGACACCTTGAAGCCCTGCTGGATTTTTATTCCGGTGCGGGTGTCGATTGTTTTCTTCAGGACGAACCCGTCGATTGGGTAGCGCTTACGCGTGCCCAAGCAGCGCAGCGTGCGCTGGCCGGTCAGCAGGCAGCAGCCCCCACGCATGCTCAGCAGCCCCGGCAACAGGCCCCGGCAGGCAATTTCCAGGGGCAGACAGGCTCTCCGGTTCCGGCAGCTCCCGTTGCTCCCCAGGCGATTTCCGTGCCGCCCGCAGTTGCGGGGCAAGCGCCGGTCTTGCCGGACAGGGAGATAATCGCCGCAGCCCGGGATCTGGCGGCAACTGCCCCGACTCTCGAGGAACTGCGCAATTGCCTGAGCGGTTTCGACGGCTGCAACCTCAAGCTGACCGCCAAGAAGCTCGTGTTTGCCGACGGCAATCCACAGGCGAAGCTGATGTTTGTCGGCGAGGCGCCGGGCCGCGACGAGGATCTTCAAGGCCTGCCTTTTGTTGGCCGGTCCGGCCAATTGCTGGACAGAATGCTGGGTGCGATCGGTCTGGATCGCTCGTCGGCCTATATCGCCAACGTGGTTCCCTGGCGGCCACCTGGCAATCGGACACCGACACCGCAGGAAACCGAGATCTGCAAGCCATTCATTCTGCGCCAGATCGAACTGGTCAATCCGGACGTGCTCGTCTTTCTCGGCGCGGCATCCGCCAAGACCCTGCTCGGGGTACAGGACGGCATCCGCAAGATGCGCGGGCGCTGGATGACCTATCCCTGCAAGGGCAGGGAAATTTCGGCTATTGCCACGTATCATCCGGCGTATCTTTTGCGCAGTCCGCTTGAGAAACGATTGTCCTGGCGTGACTTTCTGGCGATCAAGCAGAAGCTGGAAGAAAAATCAGCGCAATAACCTTCGGACCGCATGGATTTCTGCAATCATCCAGACGTTTCCTCGTTTGCTCGACCCTGCCTGGCAGGGCGGTTGAGCTTTCAGGTTGCCCTCTTTATTAGATCGAAAGTGACCTTGCGTTAACTTGGGTTTCAGCCTACAGGTTGTATCGTTGAGTGTGTAACGCTGTGGGTGATTCCAACAACCGGTCATGACGATGGATGCAGACAAATGCATTTCGGCGCTCGTCGTCGACTTGGCGGACATGTCGTGTTTCGAAGCAACGGCCTATGATCTGACAGAGAACGGCTGTTGGATTGCGTCCGACAGGGTTGACCTCCTGAAGGAGGAGGTGGGTTTGCGCCTGGCCGGATTCGACAAACTGGTACGGGGGACCGTGATTGCCTACGGCGATCAGCAGGCGCAAATTTCTTTTCAGACCAAACGAGAGACGTCAGGCGAAAAACGCCGCGAGATCCGGCGGCAAGTCTGGATCACGGCAATCGTTTGCGGCAAGACCAATCCAGCGACAATGAGATGTCGGATCGTTGATGCCAGCAGGTCCGGATGCCGGCTGGAAGGCGACAAGCTGGATCGACTTCCCGATGACATCGAGGTCTCCATTCCCGGTCTCGATCTGCCAATCAGCGCAGAGATTGTCTGGCGCAAGAACAACCAGGCCGGTGTCAGGCTCACCTGGCCGTTCGAAGCGTCGCCCAAGCCCAAACCGGAAGACGTTCTGGAGCGCATGAAAGAAGAAGATGAAAAGCCGAAACGCAAGCGCAAAAAGAAGATCAGCGCCTTCGGTGGTTGAACAGCGCTTGGGCGCGTTAAACCGTGCGACAAGGTTTTGACGGCCTGGAGTCTTTGCAAGCGGACTTTGCGTACATATATCGGATGGAGTTTGTGAACTCTTTCAGGGCCTATTGCGCGTGATTTCATCCCTTCGCCGGTTTCTTCCCAAACCCTTTCGAAACGATAAGCCTGTCATTCCGGTCGTGCGCCTGCATGGGGCAATCGGTGGCGGTGGGCCGCTGAAGTCCGGATTGTCCCTGGCGACCGCGTCCATCCCCCTGGAAAAAGCCTTCTCGATGAAGAAAGCACCGGCGGTGGCCCTGGTGGTCAATTCGCCAGGTGGCTCGCCTGTACAGTCGAGGCTCATCTTCAAGCGGATCCGGGACCTGGCCAAGGAAAACGAGAAGGACGTTCTGGTTTTCGTCGAGGATGTGGCTGCCAGCGGTGGTTACATGATTGCGCTCGCAGGGGACGAGATCTTTGTCGATCCGTCGTCCATCGTCGGCTCCATCGGTGTGGTTGCAGCCGGGTTCGGCTTCACGGAGATGATCAAGAAAATCGGCGTTGACCGGCGCGTTTATACCGCAGGTGAAAAGAAGGTGACGCTCGATCCCTTCCAGCCGGAAGTGCCGGAAGACATCGAATACATCAAGAGCCTGCAGCTCGAGATCCACGAGACCTTCATCGACATGGTGAAATCGCGTCGCGGTGACGTGCTCGCAGATGATCCGGATCTTTTCACGGGCAAGTTCTGGACCGGGCGCACCGGTGTTCAGCTTGGGTTGGTCGACGCGATCGGCGACCTGCGCGAAGTGATCAAGGACCGGTATGGTGACAAGGCCGAGCCGAAATTGATTTCGGCACCACGTGGCATTTTGGGCCGCAAGGCCGGACTTGGTGTCGGCCTTGCAAAAGGCCGACTGCTGGACGGGGTCGGCGAGGAGTTGATTTCCTCTGTCGAGGAACGGGCAATGTGGATGCGCTACGGCCTTTAAAAGGGCACAATGCCTGTGTGAAAATCGGGTGAGCAAGGGGAAAAGACATGACCGAATTGATAGGCGTCGCCGCATTGGCCGTGGGAGGTTACTGGATCGTGCAGCGCGTGAAGCGCAAGATGGCCGAGGTTGAAAACCAGATTTCCAGGGCAGCTGCAAAAGCCGATCCCAATGGCCGCGGTGCCAAGCTTGTGCTTGACCCGGTCAGCGGCAAATACCGTCCGCAAGCCTGACGCAACGGCGGGCAGTTTGCCCGCCCGCCGTCAGACGCTTTGTTTCAGCGGCTTCAACTTGCCGGTACCGCCCGGAAAAGCCCCCATCGCGCCGTCCCGGTGCGCGCGGTAATCCCGAGCAGGACCAGCGTCACCACCAGCAGCATCAGTTCCGCCAGCGGACTGGACAGCCAGATACCGTCCTCTCCGAAATAGACCGGCATCAGGAACACCAGCGGCAGAAAGAACCCATAGGGTTTGGCGAGGCTCAGCAGAGCTGCCCGAGCCGCATCTCCGAGCGCCTGAAAGTAGGTCGCCACCATGAACAGCGGCCCCGCGACAAAGTAGAGCGCCATTATGACCGGAAGGATCCGGCCCACTTCCGCCGCCACGCCTGGATCGTCGACAAATGCGAAGCCGACCTGGTGTGAGAACAGCGTGAGCACGAGTTCCGCAAGGCCGCAGTAGACAAAGGCCGCAACCAGGCCAGCCCGCAAGGTGCTGTCCGAGCGATGCCACAAACCTGCCCCGAAATTGTTTCCGATCATGGACTGAAGCGCCTGGGCAAGGCCCAGGAGAGGCAGATAGCAGAAGGTCATGACCCTGGTAACGATCCCGAATGCGGCGACCGTTGCCTCGTAACCGCTGGCACCGGCCGTCTGCAGCGCGGCGATGGTTGCGGCGGACCCCAGGGCGATGCCGATGAAGCTCAGGCTCTGAGGCGCGCCAAGCATCAGGATATCGCGCCAGAAGGATGTCAGCGGATATCGCAGGAGTGCGGACGGTGACAATTCCGTTTTCCCGCTCAGTCTCAGACCCAGCATGATTGCAAGCGCCATCGCCTGTGCCAGCACGGTTCCGGCCGCACTACCGGCAACACCGTAATCGTAGACCGCGATCAGCAGATAATCGAAGGCGATGTTGGCGAGCGAAACAAGCAGGCTGAAGCCCGCCATTACCACCGCGAGGCCTTCGTTGCGCAGCGCGTCGGCATTTACCGACAGCACGAACATCAGAGGTGTGAAGGCAACCGTGATCGCCATGTAGGTATGGCTCATACCGGCAATCTCCGCCGAACCGTCAGCGGCGGCCCGGGTGAGGCTGTCACCAAGACCCAGGAAGAGGGCGATCACGATGCCAGCGATGGCAAGCGCCAGACCGTGGGCGCCGGCAAAAACCGCTTCGGCATCGGCACGAAGGCCGGCTCCGAGTTTGCGGGCGAGCACGCTGGACATGCCGCTGGCAACAAGTGTCGCCAACGCCGCAAGCAGCATATAGGCAGGAAACATCAGCGTGACCGCGCTGAGGGCATTCGGCCCGACGAAAAGGCCGAGGAATATGGCATCGACCACGGTCAGCAACCCGTTCATGCTCATCACCAGAATGATGGGCAAGGCGGTTCTGGCCAGGGTCGGAAGGATTGGCCCATGCGTATAGGCGTTGGGCTGGGATATGTCGGAAGACATTCCGTTCTCCATCAATGGGCATTTCGATCGGGAAGGAGGGGCTCGCATTGCCACCAGCGCGAAATGCGTGGGGAACAGAAAGTCTTGAAGACCAGAATTTCACCGTGACTGTCGTCCGCGAGCGGCAGGCATTCTGAAGCCGGTGCGAGGGATACCTTGGTGCCGGCGCTCCGTCAATCTGAAACAGCCACGCCCGCTTCGCCTTGACCTTGCCCCGACATCGTGGCACCTGTCGCCCAAACCGGCGATACGTGCACGCCGGGCACAGCCATATTCGCGGAACATCTTCATGTCGACTGAAACCCTGCCGGCGCACATGCGGCCGGAAAACTCCTTTCAAGGCCTGATCCTGACCCTGCAGCGCTACTGGGCCGACCAGGGCTGTGTTGTGCTTCAGCCTTACGACATGGAAGTCGGCGCCGGTACGTTCCACCCGGCGACCACGCTGCGTTCACTCGGCCCACGTCCGTGGCGAGCTGCCTATGTGCAGCCGTCGCGCCGCCCGACCGACGGCCGTTATGGTGAGAACCCGAACCGTCTGCAGCACTACTACCAGTTCCAGGTGATCCTGAAGCCGTCACCGGCGAACCTTCAGGAGCTCTATCTGAATTCGCTCTATGCGATCGGCCTTGACCCGAAGCTGCACGATATCCGCTTTGTGGAAGACGACTGGGAAAGCCCGACCCTGGGGGCCTGGGGGCTCGGCTGGGAATGCTGGTGCGATGGCATGGAAGTCTCGCAGTTCACCTATTTCCAGCAGGTGGCAGGCTTTGAATGCTCGCCCGTCTCCGGCGAACTGACCTACGGCCTTGAGCGCCTGGCGATGTATATCCAGGGCGTCGATAACGTCTATGACCTCAACTACAACGGCATGGAAGGCGATGCCAAGGTCACTTATGGCGATGTTTTCCTGCAGGCCGAGCAGGAATACTCGCGACACAATTTCGAGCACGCGGACACCGAAATGCTGTTCCGCCATTTCAAGGATGCCGAAGCCGAGTGCCGCTCACTGCTGGAAGCCGGTGCGAAAGCGCGCGAAGCTGCCGGTGCCAATGTCCATCAGGTGGTGCTGCCGGCCTATGACCAGTGCATCAAGGCCAGCCATGCCTTCAACCTGCTCGACGCGCGCGGCGTCATCTCCGTGACCGAGCGCCAGAGCTATATCCTGCGCGTCCGCGAACTGGCCAAAGCCTGCGGCGCTGCCTTCCTGGAAACGGAAGCCGGCGGTGTCGGCTATCACAACCAGGCTGCGGAATAACGCATTCCGGCTTGAGGCGGATCTTCTTGTTCAAACGAATGCGGGGCCAGGTTGGCCCCGTTTTCGTTAGGCAATACCCGCGCAGTTCATTTGCCCGCTACCAGCATCCTGCGAAGGCTCACTCGGGTTCCGAGCCCGGCTCGGGCTCCAGTTCACAGGCGAGGCGCATGTCGCCGATGTCCAGGTGGCTTTCCTGTCGATTGCCGGAAAACCGGGTGTTTCTCCGCTCGAAACTTTCTCCCGAAGCACCCGGTACCGGGTCAAGCAGGACTTGCGTATGGGCCTTTCCGCCGACAGGTCCGGAAAGCGTCGCAGGCCCCGGTTCCTGCGGGTTGAAGATGACGTGAAAGACCAGATCGCCATTCGAACAGCGATACTGGTCAGCAAGCGAGGCATGGGCCTCTTGCGTTGCCAGCACAAACGGCAGCACCGCAAGTACCGGGATCATTCTGCAAAGTTGCAAGACGCACATTGGTGGCCGACCTTTCGTTCAGGCGTTTCGGGCAAGCTCGCCCAAGCTTATCTGCAATCCTGTGTCGAAGATTACAGAATGACTCAATTCAGGCGTCGGTCGCTTGAAGAAGATGACAAGTCAGCACCTCCCGGTTAGCTTCCAGAACACATTTTCTGGAGGTGATTGTTTTGTCCTGGTTCTTTCTTGCAGCGCTGGTTGCGCTATCTGTTTTTGCGATCGTTCTTTACAACGGACTTGTCAAGAAACGGCAGATGGTCGAGGAGGGCTGGAGCGGCATCGATGTCCAGCTCAAGCGGCGGGCAAATCTCATTCCCAACCTTGTCGAGACCGTGAAAGGCTACGCCTCGCACGAAAAGGAAGCGCTCGAGGCCGTGACCAGCATGCGCGCGCAAGTTTCGGCAGTGCCGAAGGATGACGTTGCTGGCCGTGCAAAGGCGGAGGGAGAACTCAGTCATGCTCTCGGTCGCCTGTTTGCAGTCGCGGAAGCCTATCCCGACCTGAAGGCAAGTCAGAACTTTTCCGACCTTCACAATTCGCTGGACGAGATTGAAAACGCCATCCAGATGGCACGCCGTTATTACAATGGCGCGGTCCGGAACCTGAATGTTGCGGTCGAGAGCTTCCCATCCAATCTGATTGCCAACCAGTTCAAGTTCGAAAAGGCCGAGTACTTCGAAATCGAAGACGAGGCTGACCGCGCGGTTCCCAAGGTCCAGTTCTGAGGTGCGCGCAATGCTGAACCGGATCTCCGCCGGCATCCTGGCCGTCTTCGTCCTGCTGACTGCCGGACTTTGCGCGCAAGCTGACGAACGCATCTTGAAGTTCGTTTCCGATATTGACGTAGCGAGCAATGGCACGCTGACGGTCACCGAAACGATTACTGTCAGTGCGGAAGGTGATCAGATCAAGCGGGGCATTTTCCGCGATATTCCGCTTGCGGTGGAAGGTGCAAACGGGCGCATCTACAAGGCCGGCTTCAAGTTGCTCTCGGTGCTGCAGGACGGCGCCCCGGCTTCCTACCACACCAACGAGAACAGCCAGGGTGTTCGGATCTATGTGGGGGACGAGAACACCTTCCTGTCACCGGGCAACTACACCTACACCTTCACCTATGAAACCAATCGGCAAATCCGTTTCTTTGAAGACCATGACGAGGTCTATTGGAACGCGACCGGCAACGAATGGATCTTCCCCGTTGATGAGGCCATCGCGCGGGTCGTCTTGCCGGAAGGGGTGAAAGCCAGCGCATGGACGGCCTATACGGGCGGCTATGGCGAAACCGGCAATGCCTTTGAGGCACAGAGCGCCCAGGGTGGTTCTGAGGTTATCTTCCGGACAACCGATGTTCTGGGGGCCTACGAAGGCTTGTCGGTCAACGTCAGCCTTCCGAAGGGCGCAATTGCAGCGCCTACGGAAGCCGAACGGCTGGAGTATTTCGTCGAGGACTACAGATCGGAGCTGATCGGCGGAGCTGGGGTGCTGCTGGTGCTGCTTTATTATTTCGCAGCCTGGTGGATGGTTGGCCGGGATCCTTCTGAAGGTGTTGTTTTCCCGAGGTTTTCACCGCCTTCCGGCATATCGCCGGCTCTTGCCAAATACATCGTCAACCGAGGGTTCGGGGATGGTGGCTGGGTGGCCCTGTCTGCAGCCTGCCTCAACCTCGCGGTCAAGAAACGCTTGCGACTTGAAGAGACGGACGGCGATACAACTCTGGTTCTGAACCGGCAGGGACGGGAAGGTCAGATCCCGGGCTTCGGGTTGCCCAAGGGCGAAGCTGCGCTTGAGGACTGGCTGAGCGGACGGGGTAGTCCGTTGACCCTCAACAAGGACAACGGCACTTCTATCCAAGCGCTGGGGAAAAAATTCCGGGCGGCTATCGAGCGGGAGAGCCGAAACGTCTTTTTCAGGGCGAACAGGGGCTATCTCATTCCCGGGTTCATACTGAGCCTGGTTACAATTGTCGCGCTGCTGGCTTTCGGTGGACTGCAGCCGGGTCAGGAAGGATTCGTCATCGTCTTTCTGGTCTTTTCCGTTTTTGCGACCGTCATTTCGGTCAATCTGGGGAGAGCCATCTTCCGCTTCGCCAGCATGAAACTGCGTATGGCGCTGATCTTCATAGTCTTTGGTCTCGCAATATCGGGGGCAGCTTTCGGTGCCTTCCATGTGAATGGCGGTGTGGATTCCTTGCCTGTTCTGCCATTCATCGCGGTGGCGCTGGTTGCCCTCAACATCCTGTTCTTTTTCCTGATCGGCGCGCCGACGGCAATCGGCCGCCAGGCTCTCGATGAAATCGAGGGCCTTCGGATGTATCTGAGCGTGGCAGAAAAGGAGCGGCTCAACATGGAAAAGCTTCCGGATATGAGCACGGATCATTTCGAGGAGCTTTTGCCCTACGCCGTTGCGCTTGGCGTCGAAAAACCCTGGGCCAAGGCCTTTGAGGCCTGGCTGACAACCGCTGCCGGAGCGGCCGCGGCCGCCAGCTACCATCCGGGCTGGTACTCCGGCAATCACTTCGATGCAAGGCACGTATCCGACAGCCTCGGCCGGACGGCAAGTTCCATGGCCGGGTCGTTCCAGTCGTCTCTGCCAGCTCCCAAATCGTCCAGCTCCGGATCGTCGGGTTCCTCCGGCGGCTTTTCCGGTGGCGGTGGCGGCGGTGGCGGTGGCGGCGGCTGGTAATGAGCTGAGGATCGTCAGCTCTGCCTTGCGCAAGTTGCTTCGAACGGCATAGTGGAAGCATCAAGCAGGAGCGGGGGTGCGGATGGCCGGCGAAACGATCACGCTAACGGAATTTGTCAGTTTCAATCTGGCAATCCTCGTCTATTTCCTGGGCGTGCGGCTGAACAAGAAGATTCTGGTTCTGGACAGGTTCAATATTCCGGAACCGGTATCAGGCGGCCTGCTTGTCGCGTTCCTGTCCCTCGTGGTCTACCTGGGCCTTGGGACGGAAATCGGGTTCTCCCTGCAGTCGCGTGATTACCTGCTGTATTGCTTCTTCACGGCAATCGGCTTGAACGCCCGCTTCACGGACCTGGCCAAGGGCGGCAAGCCGCTCCTGATCCTGCTGATGCTCACCGTCTGTTACATGCTGCTGCAGAATGCGGTCGGTTCGGGCATTGCGGCGGCGCTGGGTCTGCCCACGGGGTTCGGCCTTCTTGGAGGCACCATTTCGCTGGTTGGCGGCCACGGCACGGCAATTGCCTGGGGGCCGAAGCTGGCCACCGACTATGGAGTTCCAGGTGCGGTCGAGATCGGTGCTGCGACGGCGACGCTCGGCTTGATCGCCGCCAGCCTTCTTGGCGGTCCGGTGGGCAAATTCCTGATCGAAAAACGGGGTGGCAAACCGGATCCGAACCGCCCGGAAGAAGCCCCTATGATCGGCCTTGAGATGGAACGAGAGGCAGACACGAGCGTGACGCACACCGGACTGATGCGCTCGCTGCTGGTTCTCAACATCGCCATTGGCCTCGGCGTCGCGCTTCAGGAAGCCTTGAGCGCGGGAATAAGCCTCGATCTGCCGGTCTTCGTCTGCTGTCTCTTCTGTGGCATCGTGCTGTCAAACACCGTGCCGCTGGTCTTTCCGAAAATGACCTGGCCGGCCCGGTCCAAGTCCCTGGCAGTGTTGTCGGACCTTGCACTTGGCATCTTTCTGACGATGTCTCTCATGAGCCTGCAGCTCTGGACCATTGCGGGACTGGCGGGGCCGATGCTGCTCATTCTTTTCACGCAGGTCGTCGTTGCGGCCGCCTTCATCATCCTGGCGCTTTATCCGCTGATGGGCCGGAACTACAACGCGGCGGTGCTGGGGGCGGGCTTTGCAGGGTTTGCGCTGGGGGCGACACCGACGGCCATTGCCAACATGACCGCAATCACCAAACACTTCGGCCCGGCAACCCAGGCATTCCTGATCCTGCCGCTTGTGTCCGCATTCTTCGTGGACCTGGCCAATGCGGTCATCATTCTTCTGTTTCTCGGAGGATGAGGAGCGCGGTCAGGCGGCGTCTGTCTTCTCGCTGAAGGGAAATCGTCCGTCGACCTGGGATTCCAGCAGGCTGCAGGCTTCGTCTGATGTAACGGCCGCCGCATAAAGGAAGCCCTGACCGTAGTGACAGCCGTTGGAATTCAACGCGTCATGGACCGCGCTTTCCTCGATCCCTTCCGCGACAGCGTCGATGTCGAGCCCCTTGGACAGGACCAGTATGGCCTCGACGATGGCGGCGCACTGCTTGTCTTCCAGCATGCGTTCGGTGAAGGACTTGTCGATCTTCACCTTCTTGATCGGGAAATCGCGCAGATAGCTCAGGCTGGAATGGCCTGCGCCGAAATCGTCGAGCGCAATGGAAATGCCGGCTTCCGTCAGCTCGGTCAGGATGCGCTTGGCCGATTCCGGGTTTTTCACCAGCGACGTTTCGGTGATCTCCAGCACCAGCCGACTGGGCGGAAATTCGAATCTCTTCAAGATGGCATTGATCTGGGTTGGCAAGGCCGGATCCTGCAACTGCACCGGCGACAGATTAAAGGACAGGTAGAGATCGTCCGGCCAGGTGGCTGCGACCTTGCAGGCGTCCTCCAGCAGATGCTGGGTCAGCTCGGAGATGATGCCGCAGTCTTCTGCAATCGGGATGAATTGCAGCGGCGGTACCTTGCCGAAATCGGCATCTGTCCAGCGCGCGAGGGCTTCGAAGCCTGCGATGCGGCCGGAATCCATGTCCAGGATCGGCTGGTAATAGGCCTTCACCTCATGTTCCGAAATTGCGCGGCGCAGACGCTGTTCCAGAAGCGTGCGATGCAGGATCGAGGCATCCATGTCGACCTCGAAGAACCGGTAGGTCGAGCGCCCCGATGATTTGGCCCGGTAAAGGGCAATATCGGCCCGGCGCAATAGCTCGGTGACCGCGTGGCCGTCATGGGGATAAAGCGCGATGCCGATACCTGTGCCGATGGAAATCTGGCGGTCGCCGAACTCGAAACGATCGTTGATCCGCGTCAACAGTCGCCTGGCGAAGCCGGCTGCCTCCGATTTTTCCTTGAACACCGGGGAGACGATGGCAAATTCGTCCCCTCCGAGACGGGCGACAATGCCTTCCTTGCCGAGAGTTTCGGCCAGACGGTCGGCAAAGCTTCGCAGCAGATTGTCGCCAAAGGCATGACCATAGACGTCGTTGATCGGTTTGAACCCGTCGAGGTCGAGCATCATTACGGCACGAAAGCAGTCGGGCTTCACTTCACGGGTCAGATCGGCAAAGGCCTCCAGCAGCCGGCGGCGATTTGGCAGCCCGGTCAGCGGGTCGTGCTGGGCAAGGGCCAGGGCTTCGGAATGAGCCGAGGACCTTGCCTTCAGCTCCTTGCGCAAACGGCGCGTTGCCCACGTGCCATATCCCAGACTGAAGATGGCGATGCCCAGAAGGAGGCTGGTGACCACGTCGAACGTCATCTGCGAATTATGGAGTTGGTAGGTCGGGAAAAGTACTGGAAGGACCTTAACCCCAGTAAAAATGACAAGAACTATCGCAAGTAACGCAACTATAGATCGTGTCATATATCTGTTGTCTGCAACTTCCCGGTTCGCCACAAGGTCGGTCCCAATACATACAACTGCTAACAAGTCGCGCAGTTTCACATGCAATCCTTGAAGAAGAGTGAAACAAAGCAGACGGACTGGCGTCAAAATGGGCAGGCCGCGCGTTGTCCGGTTCCGCGAAAGGGGGTGACAAGTCTCCGTTGTCTTGGTAACGGACGGCGCAAACCGTTTCCGGTGTTATTCCACCAGACCAAAGGTCCAGATATCCATGCCCGATCTTCTGCTTGAACTTTTCAGCGAAGAGATTCCGGCCCGCATGCAGCGCAAGGCGGCCGAAGACCTGAAATCTCTCGTGACCAATGCCCTGGTGGATGCCGGTTTGCCGTATGAGGGTGCCAAGGCCTTCGCGACACCGCGGCGTCTGGCCCTGCATGTTGCCGGTGTTCCCGCCGGCTCTGCCGCCACGCGTGAAGAACGCAAGGGACCGCGCGTCGGGTCTCCCGAAAAGGCACTGGAAGGCTTCCTGAGAGGCGCCGGGCTGACGTCGATCGATCAGGCAACCATCCAGACGGACCCGAAGAAGGGCGATTTCTACGTTGCGGTGATCGAAAAGCCGGGCCGTTCGGCGATCGACGTCATTGCCGAGTTCATGCCGGGCATCCTGCGCAACTTCCCCTGGCCGAAAGCCATGCGCTGGGGCACTGGATCCACACGCTGGGTGCGCCCGCTGCACTCAATCGTCGCGACCTTCGGTCCGGAAACGGAAGAACCGGACGTGGTGCCGTTCGAATTCGATGGCATAAAGGCCGGCAAGACCACACGCGGCCACCGCTTCCTGGCGGACGAGTCCTTCGACGTGCGCCGTTTCGACGACTATGCGCCTTCGCTTGAGAAGCACAAGGTCGTGCTGGATGCCGACCGCCGCAAGGACATCATCCAGAATGACGCCAAGGATTGTGCGTTGGCGCTAGGCCTCGATCTGGTGGAGGATCCGGGTCTTCTGGAAGAAGTTGCCGGGCTGGTTGAATGGCCTGTGGTGCTGACGGGCAGCTTCGACGAGGATTTCCTGACGATCCCGGACGAGTGCATTCAGCTGACCATCAAGGTCAACCAGAAGTGCTTCGTGCTGAAGAACCCGGCCACCGGGCGCCTTGCCAACAAGTTCGTGCTGATTTCCAACATCATTGCCGACGATGGCGGCAAGCTGATCGTGGCCGGAAACGAGAAGGTTATCCGCGCACGCCTGTCCGATGCCCGCTTCTTCTGGGAAACCGACCTGAAGTCGAAACTGTCGGACAACCTGCCCAAGCTGGATGAAGTCAAGTTTCACGAAAAGCTCGGCAGCGTTGGCGAACGGGTGAAGCGCCTGATCGCGCTTTCGGCCGAGTTGGCCAAAGTCGCCGGGGCGGACGAGACCAGGGCCAAACGCGCGGCGGAACTCGCCAAGGCGGATCTTGTCTCCAACATGGTGTTCGAATTCCCGGAACTGCAGGGCCTGATGGGCCGCTACTACGCAACAGCCCAGGGCGAGGATGCCTCGGTGGCAACGGCTATCGAAGAGCATTACAAGCCGCAGGGACCAAGTGACGGCGTGCCGACCGACCCGGTCGCCGTTGCCGTGGCCCTTGCCGAAAAGCTGGATCTTCTTGCAGGTTTCTGGGCGATCGACGAAAAGCCGACCGGCTCCAAGGACCCCTATGCGCTGCGCCGCGCGGCTCTGGGCGTGATCCGGATCATTCTGGAAAACAACCTCAGGATCAGGCTGGGCGATGCCATTCGTTCCGCTCTGGATCCTCAAGGTGTTGAAGCGAGCGATCCCGCAGCTCTTGTTGCCGATCTGCTGTCCTTCTTCGGCGATCGCCTGAAAGTCCACCTGAAGGATGAAGGCGCGCGCCACGATCTGATCGACGCGGTCTTTGCATTGGAAGGCCAGGACGATCTCCTTATGGTGGTTCGCCGTGTCGAGGCGCTTGGTAAGTTCGTATCGTCCGACGATGGCACCAACCTGCTGGCTGGCTACAAGCGTGCGGTCAATATTCTGAAGGCCGAGGAAAAGAAGGACGGCAGCCCTGTTTCCGGCAAGCCGCACGCGGACCACTTCCAGGAGCAGGCCGAAATCGATCTGGCCGCTGCCATCGATGTGGCCCGGGCTGAAGCGGCCGACGCCGTGGCAAGCGAGAACTTCGAAGGGGCAATGGAAGCACTGTCGAAATTGCGTGCTCCGGTCGACCGTTTCTTCGACGATATTCTGGTCAATGCCGAGGACGCCACGCTGCGCATGAACCGCCTGCAACTCCTTGCTGAAATCCGCGATGCGACCCACGTGGTGGCGGACTTCTCGAAGGTGGCTGGCTAAACGGAATTGGCCGGTTAAGTGAAATTGTACTGACAAACAAAAAGGCGGGCCTTGAGCCCGCCTTTTTCGTTCTGTGCCTCAATGTTCAAGTTTGAAGATCCGGCGTCTCCTACTCGGCAGGTGCAGCAGCGAGCCGGTCAACGGGTTTTTCCTGGATCGGCCAGTGCACGATGGCGGCGAAGATGCCGAGGGCGATGCCCAGCCACCAGATGGCGTCATAGGAGCCGGTTTCGTCGTAGATCTTGCCGCCGAGCCACACACCCAAGAACGAGCCGACCTGGTGCGACAGGAAGACGAAGCCGAACAGGGTTGCCATGTAGCGCGGCCCGAACATGACAGCGACGAGGCCCGATGTCGGCGGCACGGTCGACAGCCACAGGAGACCCATCACGCCGGAGAACACGAGTACCGAGGCGGGCGTGACCGGCAGCATGATGAAGGCGAAAATCGCGACGGCGCGGCCAAGGTAGATCAGAGACAGGAAGATCGGCTTGGAATAGCGGCCGGAAATGTATCCTGACAGCAATGAGCCCGCGATGTTGCAAAGACCGATGAGGGCGATGGCCGTGGCACCCCAGGCAGGGTCAAGGCCAAGGTCGGCGATATAGGGCGGCAGGTGCACCGTGATGAAGGCGACGTGAAAGCCGCAGACGAAAAAGCCGAAGGTGAGCAGGATAAATCCGCGTGTTCCGAAGGCTTCGGAAATGGCGGAGGTCAGCTTCTGGTCATTCGCCGGATTGCTGTCTTTCGGCAGCTCCGACTTGCCCCTGAGCGCGATCGCCAGAAGCGGAACAATTGCCACAAGGCCGGCGAAGACGATGAGGGTCTGCTGCCAGCCGATGCTGGCAATCAGCGTGCCGCCAAGTGGGGCAAACAGGAACTGGCCGAGAGATCCGGAGGCTGTACCGATACCAAAGGCCAGCGTTCTCTGTGAAGGCGAGACGGCACGGCCGAATGCCGCCAGAACCAGCGAGAAGGACGAACACGCAATGCCGAGCCCGATGAGTACACCTGCGGAAATGTGCAGGGCGACGGTGCTCTCCGCGTCGATCATCAGCAATAGGCCGGCACAGTAGAGGACCGCGCCAAGTGTCATGGTCTTCCAGGTTCCGAAACGGTCGGCCATCATGCCGGCGATCGGCTGTCCGATGCCCCACATAAGGTTCTGGATCGCCAGTGCCAGTGCGAAGATCTCGCGGCTCCAGTCCCTGGCCTCGGTCATGGGCTGAAAGAACAGGCCCATTGCGGAACGCGGCCCGAACGAAATGAGCGCGATCAAACAGCCGCAGGAAATCACCAGCGGGATATTCGGGCCGACCCGGCCGGTGGAGGAAGCTGTTGTCATGGATGTGTCTCTGATCGTGATATTACGATAGGAATAGTCTGAAGTGAGCCAATCTCAAAACGCGTATTTTTGATGGATTGATCAGCGTTGCAAATGGAACGGAAAAACTTCGATCATTCCAGCAAGTTGCACGTTGTGGTGGAAACACGGCAACAGATGTTGCGAGAGCCCGGTTGGTTTTGCCGTTTGCATCTCGTATGTGAAGGCGATAATTGTTAGCCGGCTTTCCGGAAACGGAAAAGTTGCACCTTAAGCTCAGGAAAACAAAGGCAAATCGGATTCCGCGCGAGAATTTTTCGGATTTTTGTAGATTTTCGATTTGCTGATGACTATATAAACTCGGAAAGAGCAAAAGTATGGGCATCACCGCCCGTTTTCTTTTGTCTCTGATATGCTCAAGTTGAGTATAATTAAATAGCGGCACAAAATACCCCTCGCGCCGCGCAAAAAAGGGAGGTCGCCATGACCATTGCCCAGACCAAAGCACCGGTTGGAGCACCGATTGCCGCCGGACTGACGGCACTGGAGCGTTTCGGTAAGCTGGAGCGCCCGGACCTGCGTTATACGCCGGAGGTCGCAGAGGCGACTGCGCCGATCTACGAGAAGGTCAAGCACATCATCCCGGCCATTGAATGGCCTGCTCTGGCGCCGACCATCCATGCGATCAACAAGCTGAAGAAGCAGCGCAACGCGGTTATTCTGGCGCACAACTACATGACGCCGGATATCTACCATGGTGTTGCCGATATCGTAGGCGACAGCCTGCAGCTGGCCATCGAGGCGACCCGCACCGATGCGGAAGTCATCGTCCAGTGCGGCGTGCACTTCATGGCAGAGACCTCGAAGATCCTGAGCCCGGAAAAGACCGTGCTGATCCCGGACATGCGTGCAGGCTGCTCGCTGGCTGAATCCATCACCGGTGCCGATGTGCGGGCCCTGCGCGAGCGGAACCCCGGCATCCCGATCATCACCTACGTGAACACGTCTGCCGACGTGAAGGCGGAATGCGACATCTGCTGCACGTCTTCCAACGCGCTGCAGGTCGTGGAAAGCTTCGGCGTCGACAAGGTGTTCCTGATCCCGGACAAGTATCTGGCCGCAAACGTCGGCAACAAGACCGACGTCGAGGTTCTGGTCTGGGACGGTGCCTGCGAAGTGCATGAGCGCTTCACCGCGGAAGAGCTGCGTGACTATCGCAAGATCGAACCGAATGTGAAGATCATTGCCCATCCGGAGTGCCCGCCCGAAGTGGTCGCGGAAGCCGACTTTGCCGGTTCCACCGCGCACATGATCGACTGGGTCAAGACAAAGCGTCCGGAAAAGGTGATGATGATCACCGAGTGCTCCATGGCGGACAACGTTGCCAGCGAAACGCCGGGTGTCGACTACATCCGCCCTTGCAACCTATGCCCGCACATGAAGCGGATCACGCTGAACAAGATCCTCGACACTCTTCTGGAGATGAAAGAGGAAGTGGTCGTCGACCCCGCGGTGGCCGACAGGGCCCGTACCGCGGTCGAGCGGATGATCAACTTGAAAATCTGACCGGCTTCGGTCTAAACCGCATCTATGCGATTGCTTCCGGGCCTGCCAGCCCGGGAGTTTCTTTGGGGCTCTTGCCCCGTCTGTTCCAGGAAGTTTCCCATGGCCGTGTCGGTTGAGGATTTTGCACCTGCCTATATAGGCAAGGATGTGGATGATGTCGTCATTCTGGGGGGAGGTCTGGCAGGCCTTTTCTGCGCGCTGAAGCTCAGCCCGCGTCCGGTCACCGTCATCACCAACGCACCGATCGGGCAGGGGGCGTCCTCTGCCTGGGCGCAGGGCGGTATTGCCGCTGCGATCTCCGAGCAGGACTCGGTGGAAAAACACCGCGACGATACGCTGGCCGCCGGCTGCGGCATCTGCGAGGAAAAGATCGTCGAAGAGATGACCCGCGAAGGCAGTGCCCGGGTTCATGACCTCTTGTCCTATGGCGTTCCGTTCGATCAGGATCTTGAAGGCCGGCTGAAGTTTTCACGCGAAGCCGCCCATTCCCAGAGCCGGGTCGTACGTGTGCGCGGCGACATGGCAGGTCGGGCGATCATGGATGCCCTGATCGCAGCTGTTCGCAAGACGCCGTCGATCCGTATTCTGGAAGGCTACATCGGCGAAAGCTTCATTGGCGAAGGACGGTATGTAACCGGGGTCCTGGCGCGCCGGCGTGGCGGCCTGGAACGGCTGATTTTCCCGGCAAAGGCCGTCGTGCTTGCTTCCGGCGGCATCGGTCACCTTTACGAACTGACGACCAACCCGCACGAAGCCAACGGTCATGGCCTTGCCATGGCGGCCCGCGCCGGTGCGGTGATTGCCGATGCCGAATTCGTGCAGTTTCACCCGACCGCGCTTGATCTCGGCAAGGATCCGGCACCGCTGGCAACCGAAGCCCTGCGCGGCGAAGGAGCGACCCTCGTCAACAAGGCCGGCGAACGCTTCATGGAAGGTGTTCACCCGGAATTGGAACTGGCGCCGCGCGACATCGTTGCCCGGGCCATTCACCGGGAAGTGTCCGAAGGCCGGGGGGCCTTCCTCGACTGCCGGACAGCGATCGGCGAAAGGTTCAAGGACGATTTTCCGACTGTCTTCGCCGCAGCCTCCGCAGCGGGTATCGATCCGGCAAGGGATCTGCTGCCCGTGGCACCCGCGGAGCATTACCACATGGGCGGTGTCCTGACCGATGCCAACGGTCGGACGTCGCTTGACGGTCTGTGGGCCGCGGGTGAAGTGGCTTCAACCGGTGCCCACGGCGCCAACCGCCTGGCATCCAATTCGCTGCTGGAGGCGGTCGTTTTTGCAGCGCGCATCGCGGAAGATATCCAGGGCCTGATGCCGACCCCGCGCAGCGCCTACTGGAACGAGATGGACGATGCTCCGGGCTTGCCGAGCCAGCGCAACGTCGAGGAGCGGGAAGCGATCACCGTTCTGCGCAAGACACTGGCGCGCAATGTCGGCGTGCTGCGCGACGCGGCCGGTCTCAAGACGGCCCTGGCCGATATTGCACAGGTTGAACAGAATTGCGTGCGCCAGTCGATCCTCAACATGATGGTCGCCGGGCGTATCATCACCGCTGCGGCGCTGAAGCGCGAGGAAAGCCGTGGCGGGCATTTCCGCAAGGATTTCCCGCAGGAAAACCCTGACATGGCAAGCCGCTCCTACACCACCTTGAAGGAAGTCGAAGCCATCACCGCTGAGGCCCTGGAAACTGCCTGACCGGAGAGGCGCATGACCCGTAGATTTTTGCCCGAGCTGCCACGCCTGATGGTGGATGAAGCCGTGAAGGCCGCTCTTCTGGAAGACTGGGGCCGGGCGGGTGACGTCACCAGCCAGGCAACGCTGCCACCCGATGCAAAAGCCTCCGCCGTGATTGCCGCGCGCAAACCGGGGGTTCTCGCCGGGCTGGTCTTCGCCGAAAGCGCCTTTCGTCAGACGGATGCCGGTTTGCATTTCGAGGCCGTTCTGGCAGATGGTGACCGGCTGTCGCCCAAGGCAGTCGTCGCCCGGATCGAAGGTCCGGCCCGCGCGCTTCTGGCCGCTGAACGGGTGGCGCTGAACTTCCTGGGTCACTTGTCAGGCATTGCGACGGCTACGTCGAAATTCGCCGATCTGATCGCACACACCAAGGCGGACATCGTCTGCACCCGCAAGACGACACCGGGTCTGCGTGCGTTCGAGAAATATGCGGTCAAATGTGGCGGCGGTTCCAACCATCGCTTCGGTCTCGACGATGCGATCCTGATCAAGGACAACCACATCGCGGTCGCCGGCGGTGTGACGCAAGCCATCGAAGCCGCCAAGGCATTCGCCGGCCATCTGGTGAAGATCGAGGTGGAAGTCGACACGCTGGAACAGCTGGACGAGGCACTGGCTGCCGGTCCAGACGTGGTCATGCTCGACAACATGCCACCTGAAGTCCTGAAGCAGGCCGTCGCAAAGGCCGGAGGCAAGGTTCTGCTGGAAGCATCCGGTGGAATAGAGCTCGATACGGTCAAGGCCGTCGCCGAAGCCGGGGTTGACCTGATCTCCTCAGGCTGGATCACCCATTCGGCTCCGGTTCTGGATCTGGGTCTGGATATCGAGATCGGCTGAGATCTCTTTACCGGCTACCCGTTCGGTGTTCTGCCCTGTCTGCCATCCCGTCTCCACCTCGTCCTGAGAAGGACCGTCAGGTCCGTCTCGAAGGATGAGCCACTTGCTCTGGAGTTTGCCGGCCATCCTTCGAAACGGCGCTGCGCGCTTCCTTAGGATGAGGGTGAGCAGGGAGACGACAGTCGCGGCTGTTTTAATCAGTCACCGAATTCACGCTGCCGCAAGATACAAGCCGCCGAGTGCCGTCAGCACACCCAGGCTGCGAATGATGCGTGGTGCCCAGGCGGGATCGTTCCGGGTGGCCACATTGGCGCCGTAGCCGATCAGGAGCCCGGCTGCATGCAGGAGCGCGGTCGCCAAAACAAAGCCACCGGCATAGGAAAGTTCGCCAGCCGAGCCGATTTCACCGCCGTGGGCATGGCCGTGACATATGCCGAACACACCCACCAGTGCCGCACACACGCCAAGTGGCAGGCGCAGTGCCAGGGCGACGACGACACCCAGAACCACAACCGATGTCAGAATGAACGGTTCGACGTAGGGCAGCGGAACGCCGGCAAGCGAGAGCAGGAAGCCGACGATCATCGCACCGACGAAGGCGGTCGGCAGAGCCCAGACGGCGCGCCCGCCAAGAAGGGCGGCCCAAAGACCAACGGCAATCATCGCCAGCACGTGATCGGTGCCGAACAGTGGATGCGTGAAGCCGGCGGCAAAGGAGCCGTGTTCGGACGGATCCAGATGGGCGAGGGCGGGAGAGGCGGTCAACAGGCCGAATGCGGTGGCAAGGCCGAGGCGGTAGAGCATGAAATGTTCCTTCGGTTGGTCACTCCGGTGCCCCGGGATGGGTCGCACCGTTCATGAAGAGCTCAAGACCTGTGTACTATCGATGATTCTGGGAGCCTGTAAACCACAACGGCGGTCTCTTTCGTGAGGCGTGTGCCGGGTAGCGCAACGGAAGAACTGCGACAATGTAGTCCGGTTTCCCGATAGGGAGCAGCTTTTCAGGCTGCTAAATTGCCGGCTGAAGGTTCTTCAAGTTCGGTTCGAGCCGATGAAGATGGTGAAGGCAGGATACCGGTGAGCGCTAGATTGGACGAAGCACAAGTTTCCCCAGGGCGGAAATTCTCTCCGGACCCCGGCCGAAGCGAAGGAGATGACGGCGGAGAGGCGCTTGCCTCGCGAACCGTCGAGATCTGCTTTCTGCTCATGAGAAATTTTTCCCTGCTTTCCTTTGCCTCTGCAATCGAGCCTCTGCGGATCGCGAACAAGGTGTTGAAACGCAAGGCCTTCACATATCGCTGTTGCAGTCTGGACGGCAGCGATGCCGTTGCCAGCAACGGCAGCACCATACGGGCCGACTGCGCCATCGGCGATGTCGAGCGACCGGATCTTCTTGCAGTTTGCAGCAGTGACGATGTGGAACGCATTGGGCTGACACTGGCCCAGAAGGTTGCAATCCGGAAACTGGCCAACCGCTCCAGCCGGATCGCAGGCATCTGCACTGGTGCCTATGTGTTGGCCGACTTCGGCCTGCTGGACAACAGGAACTGCACGATCCACTGGGAATATGCCGATTTCTTCAAGGAACGGTTCCCGGATGCGCGGCTGGTGGACAGTCTCATTCAGACGGACGGCAAGTACATGACCTGTGCCGGGGGAACCTCCGCGCTCGATTTGATGATCGGCTTCGTGGCCCAGGTCCACGGCGGCGCGGTTGCTGCGGATGTTGCCGAAATTGCCCTTCATCACGACTGGCGCAGTGGCAACGAGCGGCAGCACAAGCACATGCGTGATGATCTGGAATCCGTCTCGCAGCGGGTGCGCAGCAGCATCGCCCTGATGACGGAGAACGTCGTCGAGCCGCTCTCCTTGCAGGAAATAGCTCAGAAACTGGACGTCAGCCCCCGCCAGTTGCAGCGGGAATTCCAGAAATATCTGAAGTGCAGCCCGCAGGAATATTACGCCAAGGTTCGTCTGGACATTGCCCGCCAGCTCGTCTGCCGCACCTCAATGCGCATGATCGACATCGCGATGGCCTGCGGCTTTGCCAGCGCATCCCATTTTTCGAAACGCTACCGGTCTGCCCTCGGCACAAGTCCTGCCGCGGACCGCCAGCAGCATGGCCGGGTTTTCGAATTCTAGAAGGACTTACTCGGCTGCGGGCTTCAGGCTTGCCATCAGGTGATGGAATTTCTCGCCCTGTACGGAAACGTGCCGACGGATGGCAGCCGCCGCCCGTTCACCGTCGGCAGCCTCGATGGCGGCAACGACGTCTTCATGTTCGGCCATGGATTGTTTCATGCGCCCGCGCACGCGCAACTGCACCCTTCGGAAAGGCTGCAGACGCCGTTGAAGGCGAAGGCACTCCTGCTCCAGAAAACGGTTGCCTGACTGGCGGTAGATGATGGCGTGGAATTGTTCGTTTTCCAGATAGTAGCCATCCGTGTCCTGCGCCTCGACGGCGTGTTTGCAACGCTCGTTCGCAGCGTGAAGATCGGCAAGGGCAGTTTCGGAAATACGCGCGGCAGCCAGGCGTGCACTCACGGCTTCCAGCTCTGCCATCACTTCGAACATTTCGATCAGTTCCACCGGGCCAGGTTGCCGGACGAAGACACCGCGGCGGGGAATCTGCACCACCAGACCGGACTGGGAAAGCCTGTGAAGGGCTTCCCGGACCGGCGTTCTGGAAACCGAAAAACGGCCCGCAAGCTGAACCTCGTCCAGCCTGTCGCCATCGGCGAAAGTGCCGTCGAAAATCAGCCCTTCAAGCGCATCCGCGATGCGGTCGGATCGTTTTCTTTCCATGTTTCGCATTTAGCATAGGAGTTTTTCGCGCGCAATATTGTCGATCTTGTATACAAAATGACTTGACAGAAAAACATCACATGAGGGTAAGATCGAATTCCGGTTCCCGTCCGGAACCATCAGGGAGGAAAAAATGAACTTCAAATTCTCAGCGTCGGTTGCTGCCGTGACGCTTTTCGCCAGCGCGCTCACCGCCAACGCGACCGAGCTGCGCCTGTCTCACCAGTGGTCCACCGGCGACGTTCGCCACAAGGTGGCCCAGATGGTTGCCGACGACGTGGCAGCGGCCGGTGTCGATCTCGACATCAAGATTTTCCCGTCCCAGTCGCTTTTGAAGGCACGCGAACAGTATAAGCCGTTGTCTCGCGGCCTGCTGGACATGACCGTTCTGCCGCTCAGCTATGCCGGTGGCCAGCAACCTGCCTATAACCTCACCCTGATGCCGGGTCTGGTGAAAAACCATGACCATGCGGCACGCATGAACGAAAGCCCGTTCATGGAGGCCATTGAGGAAATCATGGCCGAGGACGATGTGATCGTGCTGGTGCACGGTTATCTGGCCGGAGGCTTCGCAGCCAAGGACAAGTGCATCACCAAGCCGGAAGACATGCCGGGCCTTCAGACCCGCGCTGCGGGCAAGGCCTTTGAGCAGATGCTTGCAGGCGCAGGCGCCTCGATTGCCTCGATGGCGTCTTCGGAAGTCTACAATGCCATGCAGTCCGGTGTTCTGGACGCGGTCAACACCTCGTCCTCGTCCTTCGTCAGCTATCGCATTTACGAGCAGGTGTCCTGCTACACCCCGGCTGGCGAATATGCGCTCTGGTTCATGTACCAGCCGCTCCTGATGAACAAGGCCAAGTTCGACAGCCTGACCGAAGACCAGCAAAAAGCGCTGCTGGCGGCTTCTGAAAAGGCGCAGGCTTTCTATCTCGAAGAAGCCAAGAAGGAAGATGCAGCCTCGGCAGAAGTCTTCCGTGAAAACGGTGTCGAAATCGCCGAAATGACCGCTGCGGATTTCGATGCCTGGCGGGCTCTTGCCAAGGAAACCTCCTACAAGGCGTTCGTGGAAGAAACCCCGAACGGTCAGCAGCTTCTCGATCTGGCATTCGCCGTCGAATAAACGACTGAATTTGCGGGGCGGCCTGAAAGCCGCCCCGAAACCTGTTCCAAAGGACCTCATTTCAAGGAGTGACCCATGGCGGGCCACAGTACGGCTGCGGTAGCGCATGCCGGCAGCAACCCCTTCTTGCGCGTTGTCGCAGCGATTTCGACCGTGGCCGGCTGGTGTGCGGCAGCAATGATCGTTGTCGCCGTCGTCGTCACTTGCCAGATGATCTTCGTGCGCCTCGTGCTCAACGCTTCCACCGTCTGGCAGACCGAAACGGTCATTTATCTGGTCATCGCCGCAACCCTTGTGGGGCTGCCTTACGTTCAGCGGCTCCGGGGGCACGTCAACGTCGACCTGTTTCCCCTGTCGCTGGCACCGCGTGCCCGCTTCGTGCTGGCCTGCATCACGCTGACGATCTCGATCCTGGTCATGGCGATGATGCTCTTTTACGGCACTGAATTCTGGTACCTCGCCTGGTCGAAGGGCTGGACCTCAGACACTGTCTGGGGCGTCAGGCTCTGGATCCCTTATCTGTCGATCCCCGTTGGATTCGGGCTGCTGTTGCTGCAGCTCGCCGCAGATCTTTACGCGGTTCTCATCGGTATCGACAAACCCTTCGGTCTGGAGGACAAATAATGGATCCCCTGCTGCTCGGCGCACTGGTGGCGGTCGCCACCATCCTGGTCCTCTTCTCCGGCATTTCCGTCGCGATCGGTCTGTTGATCGTGTCCGCCGGCTTCCTGCTGGCATTCGACGGCTTCCGGTCGCTCGAACTGATGCCCGAAATCCTGTTCGGCAAACTTGATAACTTCGCCCTTCTGTCAATCCCCATGTTCATCATCATGGGGGCCTCCATCGCCTCCACTCGGGCGGGGGCCGATCTCTACGAAGCTTTGGAACGCTGGCTCACCCGGGTACCCGGTGGACTGGTCGTCTCGAATCTCGGTGCCTGCGCTCTGTTCGCTGCCATGTCCGGGTCTTCACCCGCCACCTGTGCGGCCATCGGCAAGATGGGTATTCCGGAAATGCGCAAGCGCGGTTATCCGGATGGCGTCGCCGCCGGTTCCATCGCCGCGGGCGGCACGCTCGGCATCCTGATCCCGCCGTCCGTCACGATGATCGTCTACGGCATTTCAACCGAAACCTCGATCGGTCGTCTGTTCCTGGCAGGTGTCATTCCCGGCCTGATGCTGATGGGTCTTTTCATGGCCTGGTCGCTCTATTCGACCTGGCGCAGCGGCAATGCCAGTGTGCTCAGCGCGGGCAACTATTCCTGGGCGGAAAAGTTCGAGATCCTGCCGCGCGTCCTGCCGTTCATGCTCATTATTCTGGGTGTGCTCTACGCCATGTACGGCGGCATCGCGACACCGTCTGAAACCGCTGCCGTCGGCGCTCTGCTCTGTCTGCTGATCGCGGTCATCATCTACCGGCTCTGGAGCCCGAAACTGCTCTGGACCGTGCTGCGTGACAGCACGCGGGAAAGCGTGATGATCCTCTTCATCATCGCGGCAGCCGGTGTCTTCTCCTACATGCTGTCGTCGCTATTCATCACGCAGGCGATTGCAGAATGGATCGGCACGCTGTCCGTCAACCGCTGGATCCTGATGGCGGCAATCAACGTCTTCCTGCTGATTGCCGGTTTCTTCCTGCCGCCCGTCGCGGTGATCCTGATGGCGGCACCGATCCTGCTGCCGATCATCACCACAGCCGGCTTCGATCCGATCTGGTTCGCGGTTGTCCTGACCATCAACATGGAGATCGGTCTGATCTCTCCTCCGGTCGGGTTGAATCTATACGTGATCAACGGCATCGCTCCGGACATTTCCCTGAAGACGATCCTCACCGGGTCCCTGCCATTCGTGGCGTGCATGTTCGTGGCGATCGTCATCCTCTGTCTGTTTCCGGAACTGGCCACCTGGCTGCCGGACGTGGTGATGGGAGAAGCGCGGTGATGTTCCTGGCCGATCTGCTGACGACCGTTTTCGAACGAAGATACCTGTCGAAGGGGGCAGACAAGGCGGATGATCGTCCGCTCGAGGCGCTCGTCGCCGATCTGATCGGTGCAACAGGGGAGGTCTCCGGGCAAAATCTTGCCCGGCAGATCCTCAGCCGGTATGGCGCTCTCGATGACGAGGAAAAACGTGCCTTCTTCCGTCATCTCGCGGACGGTCTGGCTGTGTCGGCTCCGGCTGTCAGATTGGCGTTGGAGCATTATGAGAAGGGGCAGTCGAAGGCCAGTTACCGCGAATTCATGGAGGCTGTCGAACCTCCGCGGCAGGAACTGATCCGACGGCTCAACCAGGTTCCGGATGCAACCCGGCTTCTTGTCGGCATGCGTGAGGACCTGTTGCGCCTCAGCAAGGGCGATGATGCCCTTCAGGCGCTTGATCTGGACTTCCGGCATCTGTTTGCCAGCTGGTTCAATCGCGGGTTCCTGGTGCTTAGGCCGATCAATTGGGAAAGCCCGGCCCAGCTTCTGGAAAAGATCATCGCCTATGAAGCCGTTCACGCGATCGACAGCTGGAGCGATCTTCGACGCCGGCTGGAGCCCGTTGACCGGCGCTGCTTCGCGTTTCTGCATCCGGCAATGCCGGACGAGCCGCTGATCTTCGTCGAAGTTGCCCTGACAAAAGGAATTCCAGGCTCCATCCAGGGGCTTCTTGCTGAAAACAGAACCCAGATCGAAGCAGATACGGCGGATACCGCAGTGTTTTATTCGATCTCCAACTGCCAGGCCGGCCTTGCCGGCATTTCCTTCGGCAACTCGCTTATCAAACAGGTGGCCGCGGATTTGTCGCTTGAGCTGCCCAAGCTCAAGACATTCGTCACCTTGTCGCCGATCCCGGGGCTGGTCCGCTGGCTGGAAGGTGAGGGGGTCGACCACGGCTCTGCCGACGAGGATACCTTGCGCAAGCTTGCAGCCCGGTACCTGATGACCGCAAAGCGCAAGGACGGTCTGCCGCTGGACCCTGTCGCCCGCTTCCACCTTGGCAACGGCGCATTGGTGCACCAGGTGCACGCAGGCGCGGATCTTTCCGACAAGGGAATGAAGCAGTCTGCCGGCGTCATGGTCAATTATCTCTACGATCTGGAGAAGGTAACCCAGAACCATGAGAGGTTCGCTTCGACCCGGACAATTGCCGCTTCATCTGAAATCAAATCACTCAGCACTGCTGGAGAAAATGCGTTCACATTAGAGCTATCCGCACTGAACTGAATGCGGCTAATAAGCTCTAACAATATAGAATCGATCAGCTTTTTGGCCTTGCAAGGTTAGATCGAAAGCCTGCTGATCCAGGAGCCCCATAGATGACAAACCCACTCTACGACCAACTGTTCGGAAAGCATGCCGGCAAGAACACACCCTTTCTGATCTTTCAGGACGGCTCCATCCTGACACATGCTGCGTTTCTGGAAAGCGCGGCGCAGATTGCCCATGTTCTGACCGACAACGGCATGGTGGCTGGCGACCGTCTCGCCGCCCAGGTCGAAAAGTCGGCCACGTCTCTGGCTCTTTACGCGGCCTGTGCCCAGGCAGGGATCGTGTTCCTGCCGCTCAATACGGCCTACACCGTCGATGAGCTTAGCTACTTTATTGAAAACAGCGGCGCCAGGACCGTGGTCTGCGACGGTGGCAGCAAGACCTTGCTGGACCCTGTCGTCTCGAAACTCGGCGCCCGCCTCGAGACGCTCAACGCTGACGGAAGCGGTTCGCTGACGGATCAGGCGAATGCCAAACCCTCGGAATTTGCAACAGTGGAACGAGCGCCGGACGATCTGGCCGCTTTCCTTTATACCTCCGGCACCACCGGGCGGTCCAAGGGGGCAATGCTGACGCAGGCGAACCTGTTGTCGAACGCCGCCACCCTGGCGGAGCTCTGGCGCTTCTCCGACCAGGATGTGCTGCTGCATGCCTTGCCGATCTTCCACACACACGGGCTTTTCGTTGCGACCAACGTGTCGCTGGCTGCTGGTGGCGCGATCCTGTTCCTGCCGAAATTCGATCTCGACGCCATGATCGATCTGATGCCCAAGGCAACGACGATGATGGGCGTGCCGACCTTCTACACCCGACTGCTTCAGGACGAACGTTTTACGGCGGACCTCACAAAGGGCATGCGGCTGTTCATTTCCGGAAGCGCGCCGCTGCTTGCCGAAACGCACCGGCAGTTCGAGGAAAGGACCGGTCACCGGATCCTGGAGCGATACGGCATGACCGAAACCAATATGAACACCTCCAACCCGTACGAAGGCGAACGCCGCGCCGGGACAGTCGGCTTCCCGCTTCCGGGCGTGGAGCTGAAGATCACGGACCCCGCGACGGGCGACACGTTGCCGGCCGAAACGGTTGGCCAGATCGAGGTGCGCGGACCGAATGTCTTCAAGGGGTATTGGCAGATGCCGGAGAAGACGGCTGCCGAATTGCGGGAAGACGGCTTCTTCATCACCGGCGATCTAGGGATGGTCGACGCAGACGGCTATGTCCATATCGTCGGGCGCAACAAGGACCTGATCATTTCCGGTGGCTACAACGTCTACCCGAAGGAAATCGAGTTGATCCTGGATGCCCAGCCCGGTGTTCGGGAAAGCGCCGTCATTGGTGTGCCGCATTCCGATTTCGGTGAAACAGTGCTGGGCCTGGTGGTGCCGGATAGCCCGGAAACGCCCGACCTGGATGCGATCCTTGCTGTTGCCGGAACATCGCTCGCCCGTTTCAAGCATCCGCGGAAGCTTGTTCTGGTCGACAGCCTGCCGCGCAACACCATGGGCAAGGTCCAGAAGAACGTTCTTCGTGAGCAGTTCAAGGACACTTTCGCAACCGCTTGATATCAGCCGTTTGATCCGGCCGGCGTTAGATGCCGGCCGTGAATGCGGATAGCAGGCCGGTCTTCCGGGTCGGTCTACAATCCATACACGTGCGAGCCCTGAAGAAGGAAGCAGGAAGGCCCCGGGCGGCAGGATCAGTTCCAGCCGCCGGCGTAGGTCTTGTAAAAGATGTGCAGGCCGACTTTGCCGCGCTTGGCCATGGACTTCGCCCACCGCGGGTTGACGTAGGTCGCGTGATAGTGGGTCGAAGCGTCGACCATCTTCGAATAGCGCTTGCCGTCAGCGACATCCCTTGCCAGCTTCTGGGCCGTTGCCCAGGCAGTCGGGCTGGAAATGCGATCCTTGATACCATCGCAGGCAAAGGAGAACTGGCAGCGGTTGCGTTTGTGGCGGTTCTGGTAAACGACGCCGCAGATGCTGTCCGGGTAGGCCGGGTTCTTGACCCGGTTCAACACGACCTGTGCGACGGCCACCTGACCGTCTTCGCTTTCACCGCGAGCTTCAAAGTAGATGGCTTCGGCAAGGCAGCGCTGCTCTTTCTTGTCTCCAACGGACAGCGGCAGCGGCTTTTGTGCCCACCAGTGCGGGTTGTCGGGATCTTCCGGCGGCGGCAGCTCCTGCTCGTACATGGCAGCGCCGAACAGCGCGTCGAAGGGTTCCTTGGTTTCCTTCACGCTTTCAGGAGCGTAGGCGGAAACGAGGGAGAAGCTGGCGGCAGCGGCATTGCGCGCCATCATGACCTTTTGCAGGTCCAGCGGCCCACCTTCCGGGAAACCATCCTTGCCGTTGCTGGCGAGCATGCTGGTTTCCTGGGAGTTGAGCGGCTGTGCCTTGACGAAGGCGACGCGGGGCAGGTCCTCGTGTTTCTTCTCCGTCGAGATCAGGCTCGACATGGCGTAGAGATTGCCGGCTGCCCTGTCGACCATCTGACGGTCCGGTGCCATCGTGATCAGGCGGTCGCTTTTGGCGGTGCTGTTGGTAACGATCGTATCGGGGACTTCGGTCGGCCTGGCACTCATGGCGACCTCTTCAAAACCGACGAGTGGCTTGGCCTCGAAACCCTCATCTGCGGACGTCAGTGTCAGAATCGGTGCGGAGATATGGTCCGGTACCGGCGTCGTGCCGAGCGCCAGTTTCGGTGCAACCTTCGTCGTGAAATTCGCTGGCTCAAGATACATCATCCAGCGCGGCGATTCCGCCTTGCGCGAGTTGACGAGCGAAAAGATGTCCTGGTTTCCAACCGATCCGCCGATACCGAGCCAGACCAGTGGACAGGCAACAAGAACATATTTGAGCCGGCGCATACGCGCACGGACCGGGCCGAAATCTTGTGTCACTTTAGAAGAAAACCGCTTTCCGTTGCGGGACTTAAGGCCAGACATACGCAGCCAACTCCAACTCGTTACACATCGTCCCGAAAACGCCGGACGAACAGCGTGAACGCTGTGTAAACAACGACGCTGAAATTGAAGATGTCTGCTTAACCTTGAAAGAGCGTTAATAAGACTGGAATTCGTGGAAAATCGTGGAAGTTTTCGCGCCGATGGGAGGAGTTATGGTTAATATTACTAAGGACTTAACTTTAATGGTCGTGTTGAAAAAAATCGCAGAAAGCCGTCAGCGTCCGCCTACACGAAGCCCGGGGGCAGGCCGTTCGCTCAACAATTGATGGCGAAACCGGAACAGGGCAGCCGGGCGGCCCCCGGTCGCGGTCGACGTTGCGCCGGTCGGTTCGACAAGGTCGGCGTTTTCTACCAGGCGGCGGAAATTCTGCTTGTGCAGATGACGTCCCGAAATGGCCTCGACCGACGTTTGAAGCTCGGTGAGCGTGAAGGTCTCCGGCATCAGCTCGAAGATCACCGGCCGGTATTTCAACTTGCCGCGCAACCGGGAAATGGCGGTCGCCAGCACCCGGCGATGGTCGAAGCGCATCGACGCGCCGAGAAAAGGCAGGTTTGACCGCCGCAGGGCCGCGGGCCGTCCGTCGGTCCGGGCTTCTTCGACGAGGCCTGCTTCATAAAGAAGCTCGAACCGCTCCAGCGCCCTCTCTTCATCCCAGGAAGTTCCGCCAGTACCAAAGGCAAGCCGCACCCGTTCCTGACGCCCAAGTGGTTTGGGCGGCTCGCCCGAAGGCGGCGGTTCGCTGGCCCAGGCGTCGAGAGCCGGCAGGATGTCCCGATCCAGGACATCGGGACGCCCGGTGCGCCAGTCTTCCCAGGGGAAATAGTCGTACCAGGAACGCCATGCCGAATCGTGCCGCAGGAGCATGCTTTCCGAATCCGGGGTCTGACGTGTCAAAGCCAGATATCCGACCGAAACCACATGCGGTCCTTCGTCACCGAAAACACGGTGCCGGCCACGGTCGCCGAAGGTGTAAAGCTGTTCGACGTATCCCAACCTCAGCGCGGTCTGGTTTTCCACCCAGGAACGCAGGCCGATTTCGAAGGTGCGGTGACGGATCGGGTCGAATGGACCAAACGGAAGGCTGTCGAGTGTCGCCTCACCTGGTGCGTTCGCGCCGCTCTCTGCTCCGGTTTGCCCACCTGTCTGCGGACTTGCCTCCTTCGCATCGTTCACGTGAACGATCTGGGGCAGGCCCCCGGCAACCGATACGATGACGGCATTCAATCCGATTTCAATATTGGCTTGCCGGTGGGGCATTGCGTCTCCGTGGTTGGTCGTCAGTCGATCGGCATGACAAAGGGGGTGCCCTCAAAGGCATTTGCACCGCGGCCGATGCCGCGGATGGCGTCGATCATGCGGCCATCACGGCCGAGGATCTTGTCGCCCATCGCAACAATCCGGGCGTTTGGTGTGGCCGACGGCGAACGCGTCCTAAGGATCTTCGCAAGATCGTATTCATCCGCATTCGGGTTGAGCGCACAGGCTGCCACATAGGCACCGGCCGTCGAGCGGCTGATGCCTGCCCAGCAGTGTATCACCAGCGGTTCCTGCCGGTCCCAGGATCTCACGAAGGACAGAAAAGCCTCCACTTGCCTTTCACTGGCCGGGATCAGCCCCTTCACCGGCGTTACAATGTCGTTGAAGGCAAGAAACAGATGGCGCTCCGGCAAGATACCGACGGGTGTCGGCACGTTCATTTCGGCGTTGATCAGGGTGATCACGGATTTGGCGCCGGTGGAGACCACCGTTTCGGGCAATTTCGACAAGGAACAAACGTGCAGCATGACAGAACCGGTTCTTCGTATCCGTCAATAAACTAGGGTCATTCGTGGGCAAGGTCACCCGTTAGCTTGTCTGCTTTTCGGGTTGTTCCCAGCTTCGCGCAGGGCTTCGATTGCTTCAAAGCGCTGCATGAACATTTCCTGGGCAGATTTCACCGGCAGAGGCTCAAGGCCGTAACGCAACTTGCCGTCCGCATCGAGCGGGAAACCGCGTGGCTTGCCGAAAATCTTGGCAGCTTCGTCTTCGTCGAAACCGGCCAGTTCCACCGCCTCGAAATAGGCACAGATGATGTCGGCGCGCTTTGCGAGCTTCTTTACGGCCACGGGAATTGCGGCGGGCAGACCGAACCGCAGGTGGATTGCCCCCTGCAGGCGGGATTCCACTCCCTTGTAGGCTTCACCGATGACGGACTTGAAGGGGGATATCATGTCGCCGATGACATATTCCGGCGCATCATGCAGCAGAACAGCCAGGCGCCAGTGCGGCGGCAGGTCCGGTTTCAGCATCATGGCGATGTCTTCAACGATCAGCGAATGTTCCGCGACCGAGAAGGCATGGTTGCCATAGGTCTGTCCGTTCCAGCGGGCGACACGGGCAAGGCCATGGGCGATGTCGGAGATCTCGACGTCGAGCGGTGAGGGGTCCAGAAGATTGAGCCGTCTGCCGGACAACATGCGCTGCCAGGCGCGCGGGGGCTGGTCGGTTCGGGCAGAGGCCATCGGTCCTCAAAGATCTCGCGGTTTCAATCCGCGGTGCTGGGCTCCGGCAAGGAAAACGATGCCCAGTCGGGCACCTTGACCAGAATCTCCGTGTCACCGCATTGCAGAGGGATGCCGTTGTCCTTGGCTTGGGCTACCTTGTCAAGACGGAGCAGGGCAAGGCCCACAGCGCTGTCGCCGGTACCGGCACTGGACCCGAGCGCCCCGACGGATTTGCCGCCGGCCATGATATCAGCACCCTTTTCAGGAAGCATCGCGCCGCTTTCGATCTGAACGAACCGCTTGCGGGCACTGCCCCGGTGCTGCATGCGCGAAACCACTTCCTGACCGACGTAGCATCCCTTGGAAAAGGAAACACCGCCAAGCTGATCCAGATCGGCATCGTGAGGGAAAATGTCCGAGTAGTCGTAGTCTTTCAGACCTTCCGGCACGCCTTTTGAAATGCGGTGAAGATCATAGGCCGCAACGTCCGCAGGTGAACCATCGAGCATTGCGGAAAGATCAGCCACTGAACCGGAAATGCGCATCCCGAGTGCTGGCAGCCGCGGATCCGTGACGCAGGCCAGGGCTGCCTCCGGAACAAGGTTCAAAGCGTTGTCCGCTTCCGGAGTGTCATCCCAAACCGCAATCACTCCGACGTCTTCCGGCAGCAGTTCCAGTTCCACCTTTGCCCGCAGCCGATAGAATGTCAGCCGTTTCAGAAGGTCGGCTGCCGTTTCGGCGGGGGCATCCAGCAGATACCCGGTTTCGACGCGATAAATCAGGAAATCGAACAGGATCTTGCCCTGGGGCGTCAGCAGGGCACCTGCGCGAGCGCCACCTCCCGTCATGCCGTCGATATCTGCCGTCACCAGGTTTTGCAGGAAATGCTGTGCCTCGGCACCGCCAACGCGGATCAACGAGCGGTCGGACAGATGGGCATAGGACAGGGTCGACACGGCAGGCTCCATGGAACGGATGACTGTTTCAGACAGTTTGTCTGGCCAGTTTCACTTGAGTGCCACATAGGCGCTTTCCCCACCGTGGGCAAGGTTCTGAATCTGTCGACCCCTGTCTGGTCCTTTGCCGCCGGGCCGCGTATAAGCCCGTTAAACCGACCTGCCGATAGACCCGAATTAACGCGGAGGAGCCACATGAGCGCGACCTATGACCTGATCCTGAAGGGCGGAACCGTAGTCAATCAGGACGGCGAGGGGCAGCGTGATGTCGCTGTTCGCGGCGGCCGGATTGTCGGCATAGGCACCTTCGACGCTTCACAGGCAGGCGAAACGGTCGATTGCACGGGCCTGCATGTCCTGCCGGGCGTCATGGACACCCAGGTGCATTTCCGCGAGCCCGGTCTCGACCACAAGGAAGACCTGGAATCCGGTTCCCGTGCTGCCGTCATGGGCGGCGTCACCGCGGTCTTCGAGATGCCGAACACCAATCCGCTGACAACCTCCGAGGCAGCCCTTGCCGACAAGGTGCGGCGTGGACACCACCGCATGCACTGCGACTTTGCCTTCTGGGTCGGCGGCACGCGGGATAACGTCAAGGACATTCCCGAGCTGGAACGACTGCCGGCGGCAGCGGGCATCAAGGTGTTCATGGGGTCTTCCACCGGCGACCTTCTGGTGGAAGACGACCAGGGCGTGAAGGAAATCCTGTCCGTAACCCGCCGCCGGGCGGCCTTCCACTCCGAAGACGAGTTCCGCCTGCGCGACCGTCACGGAGAGCGTGTTGAAGGCGACCCGAGCTCCCATCCGATCTGGCGTGACGAGATCGCAGCGCTCCAGTGCACCCAGCGTCTTGTGGGCATTGCGCGCGAAACCGGCGCCAAGATCCACATTCTGCATCTGTCTACGGCAGAGGAGGTCGATTTCCTGATCGACCACAAGGATGTCGCCTCCATCGAGGTGACACCGCACCACCTGACATTGACGGACGAAGCCTATCACCGGCTGGGTACGCTGGTTCAGATGAACCCGCCGGTACGTGCACCGCGCCACTCGGAACGTCTCTGGTGGGCCTTGCAGCAGGGCATTCTCGACATCTTCGGTTCCGATCATGCCCCGCATCTTCTGGAAGAAAAGCAGAAGCCCTATCCGGCGTCTCCGTCCGGAATGACCGGTGTGCAGACGCTGGTTCCGATCATGCTGGATCACGTCAACGCAGGCCGTCTCAGCCTCGCGCGCTTTGTCGACATGACCAGTGCAGGCCCGGCCCGTCTCTTCCAGACGGCACTCAAGGGCCGGATCGCAGTCGGCTACGATGCCGACTTCACCGTGGTGGACATGAAACGCAAGGAGACGATCCGCAACGAGTGGATCGCCTCCAAGTGCGGCTGGACACCTTATGACGGCAAGGACGTCACCGGCTGGCCGGTTGGGACTGTTGTCCGCGGGCAGCGCGTCATGTGGGACGGTGAACTGACGACACCCTCGCGCGGCGAACCCGTCCGTTTCCTGGACGGACTGAAAGCCTGAGAAAAGCCACTCCTGCGGGAACCGTTGGCGTGAATGGGCCGTTTTCCCCATTCAGGCCCCGTTCACGTTGTGGCTGCTAGCTGTACAAAATGTGATGTGAATAACAGCCGCGAGCTGGGTAATGTGCGATTTTGCGGCTGAAAGGTCGAAGGAAACCAATAAGTAACCGTGTTTCCTAACCCGATCTACACAGGTGTCGGTTACAGTTTTAATCGAGCTTTATGGGTATTTGCGTTGGGGAGCTCAGGGATGTTGTCATTGGAAATGAATAGCCGGAGCAGGCACAAGCGCTCGCTGCTCAACCTGACCGGTGCCGCAGTTATTTCGTTCGCCGCCATGTCGGCCGCATTCGCGCGCGACGCCGCTCCGGAAACGGATGTGGCAAGCGAACCGCCATTGCACATGCTGGTGTCGCTGGACGAGCAGAAGATCAAGGTCTATCGCGGCCTGGATCTGATCGAAGTGTCGTCGATTTCCTCCGGGAAGCGCGGCCACAGCACACCGACCGGTGTGTTTTCCATTCTGGAAAAGAGGCGTAAGCACTTTTCCAACCTCTATGACAATGCGCCGATGCCATTCATGCAGCGTCTGACATGGTCGGGCATTGCCCTGCATGTCGGCAGGTTGCCCGGCTATCCGGCTTCGCACGGTTGCATTCGTCTTCCGAAAGCCTTTGCACAGTCGCTTTACAGCATGACCGAGCGCGGCATGCATGTTGTCGTGACACGGGGCGAGGCGAACCCGCTTGGTGTGCATCACGCTGTATTGCCACAGCCCTATGTGCCTGAAACCGAGGTCGCAAGCCTGACGGACGAGACCATTGCAGCCGATCCGGCGCTGCGTGGTGCCATTCAGGAAGCGCCCCTGCAGGCTAACCTGCCGGCCGTACAACCGGAAAATCCTTATTTCGATCAGCCTCTTCGGATGATCATCACGCCGCAGAAAGCACCAAGCCGTATTCAGGTGCTGCAACAGCTGCTCAACCAGATGGGCTTCAATGCCGGTCCGGAAGACGGTGTCATGGGTCGCAAGACCCGTGCAGCAATCAGCCTGTACCAGGAAGGTGCCGAGCTGCCGGTAACCGGTCAGCTGACCAATGCACTTGAGGTCCGCATCCATGCCGATGCCGGATACGAAGAGCCGAAGAATGCAACGCTGCGGATCCGTCGCAAGTTCCGCGATGTCTATTCCGCCCCTGTCTCGATCAAGGATATCGACCAGGAAATCGGAACGCACGTTTTCACTGCCATGGATTTCAAGCCCGGCGACTCGTCGGTCGAGTGGATGGCGGTATCTGCGGAAGGTGAACGCGGTGGCGCGTCGATGGACGTTCTCGACCGGATCGAGATGTCCAAGAAGGTGGCGCTTGAAGTTTCCAGGATGCTGACCCCGGGTTCGTCCCTGACGGTCACGGACCGAAACTTCACCCGCAACACGGGTCTTGGCACCGACTTCGTGGTTATCACGCGCTAGGTTCGGATCTCCCAACGGTCTGGACGGAAACACAGCCCCCGCTTCGGCGGGGGCTTTTTGTTTCATTTCCGCAGGGGAGGAAGGCTCTCCCTCGGCGAAGACACGCCTGGAACACTGAGGCAGGTCCTCACCGGCAGTTTATTATCCGGATAACGGCTCGATTCTCCGCAAACGTCACCAAACTGTCGCGTCCGTCACGTATCGGAAGGCAGTTTATTGGCGCAGGTGACTCGGGAGAAAGACATGGCGCAGAGCACGCTCACCGCATCGAAGAAACGTCTCAAGAATGCGGTTCACCGTTCCGAAGCCACCTCCAAGGACGGTTTTCTCGAGCGGCTGTTCACATTCGCCTTCAAGGGCCTTGTCTATCCGCAGATCTGGGAAGATCCGGATGTGGACATGAGGGCTCTTCGCCTGACGCCGGACTCCCGAATGATCACGATCGCGTCGGGCGGCTGCAACGTCATGTCCTACCTGACGGCAAATCCGGCCGAGATCACTGCGGTGGACCTCAACCGTGCACATGTGGCGCTGGGCCGGCTGAAACTGGCGGCAGCCAAGCATCTGCCGAATTACGAGATCTTCTACAGGTTCTTCGGCGAAGCAGACGAAAAGGCCAATGTTGCCGCCTATCAGCGTTTCCTGAAAGACAAGCTCGATCCTGAAACGGTCGCCTACTGGGAAGGCCGTGACATGGCCAATTGGGGCCGCAAGAGGATCACGCTGTTCTCGCGCGACCTCTATCATCACGGTCTGCTGGGCTATTGCATCGGAGCAGGACACCTCGTGGCAAGGCTCTATGGCATCGATCCGAAGCACATGGTCAAGACCAGGTCGCTGGAGGAACAGCGCACCTTCTTCGATACCGCACTGGCACCGCTGTTCGACAAGCGTCTGGTGCGCTGGGCAACGTCCAAGAAGATGTCGCTCTACGGCCTCGGCATTCCGCCTGCGCAGTATGACGCCCTGGTATCGGCCAGTGCCGAACGCGACATGTCTGCGGTTCTGCGTCAGCGGCTTGAAAAACTCGCTTGCGACTTCTCCATGCAGGACAACTATTTCGCCTGGCAGGCCTTCGGCCGTGGCTATGCTCCAAGCGGTCAGGACAGCACCGGTCCAGCCGGACCGTTGCCGCCTTACCTCAAGCGCGAGCATTTCGAGGAAATCCGTCAGCGTGCGGGCCGGGTCCGTGTGCTCAATCGCAATTTTACCGAACACCTTCAGTCGGTTCAGGACAATACGCTAGACGCCTATGTGCTGCTGGACGCCCAGGACTGGATGACAGATCATCAGCTCAATGCACTCTGGACCGAGATAACACGGACCGCGCTTCCAGGTGCCCGGGTCATCTTCCGCACCGCTGCCGAACCGACACTTCTGCCGGGCCGCGTATCCGACCAGATCCTGAATCGCTGGACCTACGAGAAAGAGGAAAGCCTGGAGCTTGGCCGTCAGGACCGCTCCTCCATTTATGGTGGCTTCCATCTTTATGTGTTCAACGGCTAAGCTGGCCGTCCTGCGTACGGAAACATAGCGTCATGACCCAAGCCGTCGAAACGGCCCGGCTGATGGATACCGTCTATCGCCATCAGCGCCATTTTTACGACCTGACCCGCAAGTTCTACCTGCTCGGGCGCGACAAGCTGATCCGCGAGCTTCAGCCGCCGCGAGATGGCGTCGTACTGGAACTTGGCTGCGGCACCGGCCGGAACATGATAGCGGCTGCAAAAGCCTACCCGGACGTTCGTTTCTACGGTCTCGACATTTCCAGGAACATGCTGGAAACCGCGCAGAAGAACATCGACAAGGCAGGCCTGACAGACCGGATCGCGCTTGTGGAAGGCGATGCCGCAAACCCGGCGGCAACGGAAGGTTTTGGTGTTCCGGCTTTCGACCGCGTCTTTTATTCCTATACGCTGTCCATGATCCCGATCTGGCGCGAAGCATTGGCGGCAGGTGCCGCGCGGCTGGCGCCGGAAGGGCGGATCCACGTGGTCGATTTCGGTCAGCAGGAACGCTTGCCTGGCTGGTTCAAGCGCGTGCTGTTTGCCTGGCTCAAATCCTTCCACGTATCTCCGCGAGCCGACCTGGAGGACGAGTTGAAGGCCCTGGCTGCCAGCATCGGCGCAGTTGCCTCTTTCCATCGCCTTTATGCCGGCTACTCGGACTATGCGGTGATCTCGAAATCGCAGTAACCGACGCACGCAAAACACGTCGGATCGCTACAGACCCGGCGTCGAAGTTACGGACACCCCTGTTCGGCCCAAAGCCGCAACGCATTCTTGAAAGTGCCGCCGTAGGGGTGCTGTTTCTCGATGGTTCTGGACTTGTCTGCGACATAGGTCCTGGCCTGGTCGCACAGGTTCGCCTGCTCCCATTGATGACAGGCGGCACAAGTCTTGTCCTTCCAGACCGCTTCCGGCAGACCCTCGATCGGCGGGAATTTCGGCGATCCGGTGATCAGCTCCGAAATGCTTCGGGTGGCGATATCCGGCTCTCCCATGGCAAGGGGAGCGTTGAATGCTATGACGGCTGACGGTTCCCCCGGATCGGCGGCAGGTGAGCCTTGCTCGGCGATGGCCGGCGCGTCTTCCTGTTGCGGCTGATTGGCGACCGGGTCCGTGCTCTGCTCCTTGTTGACGATCGTTTGCAGCTCCAGGCGAGCGAGTTCGGCAAAGGCACCGTTCGGATATGCATCCAGATAGGTTTGATAGGCGCTTGCGGTTCCCTCTCGGCGCGCTGTTTCGATCATGTCACGCTCGCTTGTCTGGGGCGTGACAGGTTCGGATTCCTGTTGCGGGGCAGGTGTCGCCTGCGCGGCGGGCTGCGTTTCCTTTTCCATCAGGGCCGTCAGGAGTTCCCTGGCTTCTGCGGAGTATCTGCTGTCCGGATGCGCGCGCAGGAACAGGAGGACCTGCAAGGGGTCCTTGCTGAGTTTCACCGTGTCCCAGATCTGGCGCAATTCGACTTCCTCTGCCGAGGGCGCCTTGGCCGGGACAAACTGGAAATCCACGGTGAGGGAGGATGTATCCCAAGGGGTCTGCTGGTTGCCGGTCTCCTTCAGAACATCGACCCGCACCGCCTTGAAAAGGGTTTCGACGGGCATGCCGGGTGTCGGCATGTGCCGGGCCAGCGCTTCGGTGAAGGGGCTGTTGCCGCCGATACCATCGAGCGCGATGTCGCCCGGTGCGGTGGAATAGGAGAGGAAGGTGCCTCTTGGAGCCTTCATTTCTGCCAGACCGTTGTCGCTGAGGTCCGGGATGGAAACGAACGGGTTGTTTCGGCAGGCATCCAGAATGACGATGTTGGTCCGGTTCCGCGCTGAAAACATCTGCCGTAGAACGGCCTGTGCAGGGACACCGACCAGGCTGAGGTCGGCAGCATCCTGAAGTTCGATATCGACTGGCAGGAGAAAGTTTGCACCGAACGATTGCACACCGTGGCCGGCATAATAGAACAGCCCGGTTGCATCCTCACCCGCGGCCCGCAACTTGCTGCCGAACTGCGAAATCGCCGTGATCATCTCGTTCTGGCTGGAGTCGGTGACGAGGGTTACCTCGAAGCCGACCTTGCGCAGCGCGTCGGCCATCAGGCTTGCGTCGTTCACCGGATTGTCCAGCGGTGTGACAGTCGTGTAGGCGCCATTGCCGACAACCAGAGCCAGTCGTGGTTCCGCGTGAGCCCTCTCAGACAGCGCAGCAATGGTCACTGTCAGTGCCAGGAGGATTGCGATTGCAAAGCGGTTCATGTTGGACCTATTCGACAACGACAAACTCTATCCGCCGGTTGCGTTGCTTTCCTTCCGCAGAGGTGTTCGGAGCTACGGGACGGCTTTCACCGTACCCGACACTCCTGATCCTGCTGTCGGGAACGTTCTTGGAGACGAGGTATTGCTTGACCGCACCCGCCCGGCGTTCGGACAGGGCCAGGTTCGATGTATCGCTGCCGTCACTGTCGGTATGTCCTCCGACTTCAATGGTCAGCTCAGGACATCTCATGATGATGTCAACAAGGCTGTTCAGGAGTGGCTGGCTCCGCGGATCAAGCTGCGAACTGCCGCTTGGAAAGTAAATGTTGTCCGTGCGGGACAGGATCTCGAACCGGCCGGTGCAAGCCTCGTTGTCCAGGTTGCCTTGCGGTTCAAGCGCGGTGCTTGCGGCTGGCTGAGAAGCGGCCGCCTGCTGGGTCTGGTCGTCGGCATCGTCCTCCTCCGTTTCGCCCGATTTGCGGGCGAAGACGAAATCGAAAGAGACCGTTGCCGATGGCACGATGACGACGCCAGCGGCTTCCTCGAGCTTCTTGATACCGCCACCGAGGGCGAAGTCGGAAGCTGCGACAGACACCGGCGCGGTGCTCGAAACGGCAACCAGGTCTTCGCTCAGATAGGTCACCGTAACATTGGCCTCGAACGGTTTTGAGACGCCGTGAAGATCGAGATTGAAAGCAAGCGGGATCGTCTTGCGTTTGACGGTAGGAAGGTCAGCCAGGGCTGACGCATCAATTTTCGTCGTGATGACGGCTTCAGGGAACTCGAACGTTTCGAAGAAGAGAAACCGCATGCGCACGTTTCTGAGGTCGATTTTCGTATCGATCGAATCAAGAAAGATGCGGACCCTGGCGTTGCCGGTATCGTCTATGCCGCCTTCAAATTCCGCGAAAGAGCTGGATTCAACGATGGTCAGGTTCTTGACCGACTGGAAACGCAGGGACGATGCATCCCGTTGCAGGGTCCAGCCGCCTTCAAGGAAATCTTCTGACGCATTGGCAGGCGACTGAAGAAGGGCCACTGTTACCAGTGCAAGGAAGAGCATTTTCCAGGCGAACCGCACACCATTCATCTTCCTACCCCTTCGACCCGGACGGCGTTGATCGCCAATTTTTCGTAACGTCCTGAAAGTTTTACAACGTCAGCGGGGGAATGCAACGGGCCGCTACCGGGTTTCCCGTATTGGTCGCTCGGGTTGGTAAAGAAGCCGGCTGGCCAGTGCTCCACGATGTATGTCATCGATAGGTCCGCTCCTCTATCGGCGTCTGCCTTATCTTTTCCAGCAGCATGTCCAGAAGGGCCTGTTCGGCGCGGTTGAGTTTCGCCTTCGGGTTCCAGACCACATGAACGTCGATCTCCGGCAGCGCGTCATAGGGTGGGAGTTGCCACAAAAGACCCTCTCGAATGTCCCGCTTGGCAACGTGGACGGGCAAAGGGCCGATGCCCAGTCCGGCAATGATCATGCGCCGGACTTCTTCCAGGTTGGCCGATGTGCCGACGATCCGGTCTTCAAGATCCGCTTCCGCCCGCATCAGCGTTACCGGACGAAGGGCGTCTTCCAGCCGGTCGGTCACGAAGCTGACAGCGGACTGGCCGGCAAGGTCGGCCTTTGTCAGGTTGGTCTTGCCGTAAAGCGGGTGAGGCGGACCGCAGAAGAGGCCGAAAAACTCCCGGAAAAGGCGCAGGTACTCAAGCTTTGGATTGCGTTCGCGCACCAGGCAGACGGCGAGCGAAGCCCGGCGGGACGTGACGGCTTCCAGTGCGTCCTTGCTGGCCGAAACGTTGATGGTGAGGGTTGCGGCCGGGTGCCGTTCGTGAAACTCGCGCAGAGTGTCGTCATAGAGCGGCGAAACCACGTGACTGGCCATGGCGATTTCGACGTGGCCGCGGATCTCGTCGGTGACGTCACGCATCAGGGTCCCGAGCCTCAGGATGGAACCCTGGATCTCGATGGCTTCCTTCAACAGCAATTGGCCGGCTTCCGTCAGCTCGAACTGACCCGGCTTGCGATTGATGAGCTTGCGTCCCAACCGGTCCTCCAACCGCTTCAGTGCGCTGGAAACGGTGGGCTGCTTGAGGCGCAGTCTGTCTGCCGCCCGCGTCACACTTCCGGACTGGGCCAGGACGATGAAGGTTCTCAGCAGGTTCCAGTCCAGTTCGCGGGCAAGCCGCTCTGCCTGGATCGGGCGTAATCCATCTGCCATTGATCAGATCTATAGTTATAATTTTCATTATCTATTTGATCAATGAACACCTGCCTGCGACGCTGAAGTCAAGCAATTTTGACAAGGCATCTGGCAGGGTTTGAGCGCATGAGCGTCGAGGCGCGGGAAAAACGACAGCCATGGATACTCCTTTCCCCTGCGCTCACAGCAGTGGGGCTGCTGCTTTTCGTGCCGCTCGTCTTTATTGTCGTCTATTCGTTCTGGCTGCGCACGGCCACGGGCGCTGACCAGGCGGGCTTTTACCTGGACAACTGGAACGAGGCGCTGACCGATCCGTTCTATCGGGACATCCTGCTTGGTACGTTGCGGATTGCCGCAATCACCACATTTGCCTGTGCCGTCATGGGCTATCCGGCCGCTTATTTCATTGCCCGTTCGCGTGGCAACAAGGCCTTGCTGCTGCTGTTGCTGATGCTGCCGTTCTGGATCAGCTACATCATCCGGACCATGTCCTGGATCAACATCCTGGGTGTATCGGGTGCGGTCAACTGGGCCCTGCTCAACCTCGGCATCGTCTCCGAACCGGTCCAGATGCTCTACAACGAGCCGACCGTGATCCTCGGCCTCGTGCATTTCCTGCTGCCCTTCATGGTGTTGAACGTCTATGTGGCGCTGGAAGGGATCGATGTTTCGCTGGAGGACGCGGCCTGTTCCCTCGGCTCCACCCGCTGGCAGGCATTCCGGGAAGTCACCTTGCCGCTGTCCCTGCCGGGGCTCGCCGCGGGTGGTCTGCTCTGTTTCGTGCTGAGCGCCGGTACCTACATCACGCCGCTGGTTCTGGGTGGTCCGACGGACGCCATGTTCGCCAATCTCGTTTTCGAGGCGATCATCACACAGCTCAACTGGCCGCTCGGCTCTGCGCTCTCGCTCATGCTGCTCGCCGTCCTCGGCGCCCTGGTGCTGATCTACAACCACTATCTCGGCATGGGTCAACTGATGAAGGGGCTTGGCTGATGGGGTGGCAACTGATCCGGGCCTACACGCTGCTGGTCTATCTGTTCATGTTCCTGCCGGTCGCGGTGGTGGTTCTGCTCAGCTTCAACGCCAGCCAGTTCGGCAGCTTTCCGATGACCGGCTTCTCGTTCCGCTGGTTCGTCGAACTGGCCGGAAACGACGCCATCCTGCGGGCGTTCCAGACCTCGATTGTCCTTGGTGCCCTGACCGCGCTGATTTCCACGACACTTGGTGTTCTGGCAAGTCTTGCCCTGGTGCGCTACGACGTGCCCGGCCGCAACCTGATCTCCACCCTCCTGATTGCGCCGATCCTGGTGCCGGAGGTGGTGCTGGCGGTCGCCTTGTTGCTGTTCCTGAATTTCCTGTCGATCAACAAGAGCTTCTTCCTGCTCCTGATGGGGCACGTCATCTTCACGCTGCCCTTCGTCATCCTGGTGGTGCAGGCCCGCCTTGTCGGCATCCGCCGCGACTACGAGGAAGCCGCACTCAGCCTTGGCGCAAGTCCCGTGCAGGCCTTCTTCCAGATCACGCTGCCGCTGCTGGCCCCGGCGGTCTTCGCCGGCATGCTCTTCGCCTTCACGATCAGCTTCGACGATATCACCGGTACCTTGTTCTGGAAGCCGGGCGGCGTCGAAACCGTGCCCACCCAGATCTTTGCCATGCTGCGCAATTCCATCTCCCCGGAGATCAACGCGCTCGGCACCGTGATGATTTTCCTGACCGTCGGCCTGCCGCTTCTCGGGCTGGCAATCGCCCGGCGGATGGCCATGCAGCGCGGCGGTTAGAACCGCGTGATCAAAGCAAGAAACCGACACAAGAACCAGAGTGGAAAACAAGATGGACAATACCAAACGCTATGAGCGTCTGCGCGAACGCTATCTCAACGGTGATCTCGACCGCCGCAAGTTTCTCGGGCTGATCGGGGCAGCCGGTCTGGCCTACGGTGTGCAGACACCCTTTGCCCGCCATGCCATGGCCGCGACGGAGGAAGTCCGCTTCGACGGTTGGGGCGGGGTCGTCTCGGAAGCCTTCCGCAAATATGCCTTCGATCCCTACACCGAAGAGACCGGCATCAAGGTTGTCGACGGAACGTTCGGCGGCGGTGATGAATATCTGTCGCGCGTCAAGGCCAGCCAGGAAGGCGAATACAATATCGCGCACCTGTCAGGCGTCTTCGACTACGCACGCTATGTCAATCTCGGGCTGAACTCGACGCTCAACGAGGACAACATCCCGAACCTGAAATACGTGATCCCGAAACTCACCGACGTCTTCCGCGGTGTCACCGACGGCAAGCTGTCCTGCGTGCCTTATGACTACGGCACCACAGGCATTGCCTATAACCGGAAATACATCTCCGACGACGAAGCCAAGGAAAAGGGTGCAAAGCTCCTGATCGACGAAGCCTACAAGGGCAAGATCGGCGGCTGGTCCGACTGGCGCACCCGCATCTGGTACGCATCGCTGCAGACCGATCAGGATCCGAACAACGCAACGGATATGGATGCCGTCTGGCAGGCTGTGCGCACCAACCGCGATCTGCTGTTGAAATACTGGCAGTCCGGTGCGGAACTGATGAGCCTTCTGGCCGAAGAGGAAATCTACGTTACCGAGGGCTGGTCCGGCCGGATCTACGCCCTTCAGGAGCAGGGTCATGACATCGGCTATATCGATCCGCCCAACGGTTTCGGCTGGCAGGAATGCCTGTTCGTGATCAAGGGCTCGCCAATGGAAGCCTGCGAGGAACTCCTGAACTTCATGCTGGCGCCCGAAACCTCGATCGCGGTCGCCGAAGGCCAGAACTACCCGCCGGCGCTTGACCCGACAAAGGTCGATCTCGGCAAGAAGATCCCGACTCTTCCGGCGTTCGATCCGACCGGCACGCTTGACGGTCTGACCTTCGCCAATCCGGAATACTGGAACAGTCACGAACAGGACTGGTCCAAGATGTTCGGACGGATCCAGAAGGGGTACTGAGCCCGGTACGGCCCCATCACTGACCCAGTACCTTCCGGCAGTTATTGCCGGAAGGTCGTCTTCTCCCCAGGACCTGGAGAATTTGCGTGAGCGCGGTTTCCCTCAACAATATCGTCAAGAAGTTCGGTGGCTTTACCGCCGTTCACCGGATGAGCATGGACATCCCGGACGGAAGCTTCGTAACGCTGCTCGGCCCTTCCGGATGTGGCAAGACGACCACCCTCAGGATGATCGCCGGTCTCATCGATCCTTCCGAAGGCGATATCACCATCAAGGGTCAACGCATCAACGATGTGCCGATCCACAGGCGAAACCTCGGTCTCGTGTTCCAGAACTACGCGCTCTTTCCGCACAAGACGATTGCCGAAAATGTGGCTTTCGGCCTGAAATACCGCGATATCCCGAAGGCGGATGCCGAAAAGAAAGTGCGCGATGCGCTGGAACTGGTTCAGCTTCCCCATGTCAGCGACCGTTATCCCAAGCAGCTTTCCGGTGGTCAGCAGCAGCGTATCGCGCTGGCGCGGGCCATCGTCATAGAGCCGGACGTGCTGCTTCTGGACGAACCGCTGTCCGCGCTCGACGCCAACTTGCGCGAGGACATGCGTGTCGAGCTGAAGCGCATCCAGCATCAGATCGGCATCACCACCGTTTTCGTTACCCATGACCAGTCCGAAGCGCTCGCCATGTCCGACCGGATCGTGGTGATGTCCAACGGACGTGTGGAGCAGATCGGCACGCCGCAGGAGGTTTACAACACGCCTGCAAGCGAGTTCGTTTCGCGCTTCCTGGGCATCTCCAACATTCTGCCAGCGACGTGCCAGGCGGTGAACGGGCATGAGCTGTCCCTTGAACTGCCTTACTTCGGCAAGATCAATGTGCCGAGGGAAAAGGCCCCCAATCTTTCGCAGGCCGGTCCTGCACAGCTTGTTATCCGGGCTGAAAAACTTCTGCTGGCGGAAAAATCCGCTCCGGCGGATGATCGCATCGCGCTCGACGGCAAGGTCGAGGCGGTGGACTACCAGGGGCAGGCGGCACGGTATTTCGTGCGTGTCGGCGACCAGCAACTTCAGGTGATCAACATGATCGATCAGCACCCTTTCGAGGAAGGCTCGGATGTCTCCGTTCGCTTCCGTCCGCGCGACTGCGCAGCCCTGCCTGGAGCTGCTTCATGAGCCGTCCGCAAACCTCTCATCTGTTCTATCAGTCTCGTCAGCGCCGGCCCGTTCTGGACCAGGCGCGCGGTGTCTACATGTGGGACGTCGACGGCAAGCGCTATCTCGACGGTTCGTCCGGGGCGATGGTCTGCAACATCGGCCATTCCAACCCGCGCGTGCTGGAGGCAATGCGCAAGCAGATGGACAAGTCCACCTTCGGTTACCGCCTCCATTTCGAGACAGAGCCTGCGGAACTGCTGGCCGCCAGGACCGCCGCACTGGCGCCCGAGGGGCTGGAAAAGGTCTTCTTCGTTTCCGGCGGGTCGGAAGCGGTGGAGAGCGCCATCAAGCTGGCCCGCCAGAACGCCATCGCGATCGGACAGGCGCAGCGTTACAAGATCATCTCGCGCGAACCGAGCTATCACGGCTGCACGCTCGGCGCTCTGGCCCTGACAGGCTACGCACCCCTTACTGCGCCGTTCGACCCCATGATGCGGCCGATGCCGAAGATCCCGGCACCGCGTGCCTATCTCGACGGACTGGATCCGGACGACGAGGCAACGGGCAGACACTACGCCGACATGCTGGAGGCAAAGATCCTGTCCGAAGGCCCGGAAACGATCTTGGCCTTTATTGTCGAGCCGATCGGTGGCGCCTCCACCGGCGCGCTCGTGCCGCCGAAGGGGTACATGCAACGCATTCGCGAGATCTGTACGCGCTATGGCGTCCTGCTGATCCATGACGAGGTCATGACCGGTGGCGGGAGGACCGGAAAGTTCTTCGCCGGTGAACACTGGAATGTCGATCCGGATATTCTGGTGATCTCCAAAGGCTTTGCTGCTGGTTATGCGCCTCTGGGCGCCATGATTGCGCACAAGGACATCGTCACCAACGTGCTCGACAATGGCGGTTTCCTGCATGGTTTCACCTATGCCGGCAATCCGCTTGCCTGCTCTGCCGGTCTGGCGGTGCTGGAAGAGATCGAGCGGGAAAACCTGTGCCAGAACGCGGCCGAGACCGGGGCGCTCCTGAAGAGCGAACTGAAAAAGCTGATGGACCGCTATTCGATCATCGGCGACGTACGCGGCGAAGGGCTGTTGCTGGCCTTCGAACTGGTCGAGGACCGAGCAAGCCTGAGACCGCTCGCAAAGGAACTGAACGCCTTCAACGAACTGGTCGATATTGCTTATGAGAATGGCCTTATCATCTATTCCCGCCGGACGCGGGGCGGCTACAGCGGCGACCACTTCCTGATTGCGCCCCCCATGATCTCGACACCGGATCATGTAGCCGAGATCATCGAAGGTCTCGACCTTTCTCTCCGCCAGTTTCTCGACAGGATTTCGCAGCAACAGGCCAGAGCCAGCTGACATTCAAGACATGACAGACAAGATCATCATCACCTGTGCCGTCACGGGCTCCATTCATACACCCACCATGTCGCCTCACTTGCCGGTGACGCCTGCCGAGATTGCAGGCCAGGCGATAGGCGCTGCCGAGGCGGGCGCCGCAATCCTGCATCTTCATGCCCGAAATCCGGAAACCGGCCAGCCGTCGGCACGGGAGGCCGACTTCATGGCCTTCCTTCCGGAGATCAAGGCGGGCTGCGGCGCGGTGCTCAACCTGTCCACCGGTGGCAGCGCGATCATGAGCCTGGAAGACAGGCTTGCCGGTCCGCTGAAGGCAGAACCGGAAATGTGCTCGCTCAACATGGGCACAATGAACTTTGCGCTCTATCCGCTGGCCGACCGTTACGACGCGTGGGTGCATGACTGGGAGCAGCCTTTCCTGCGCGGAACGGATGATCTCGTCTTCAAGAACACACCGCGGGATATCGAATTCGTGTTGACGCAGATGGGTCAGCAGCGCGGTGCGCGTTTCGAGTTCGAGTGCTACGACGTCGGGCATCTTTACATGCTGCGCCACTTCGCCGACCGGGGTCTCGTCAAGCCGCCGTACTTCATCCAGTTCGTCTTCGGCGTTCTGGGCGGTATCGGTGCGGACCCGGAAAACCTGCAGCACATGAAGCGGATGGCGGACAAGCTTTTTGGCGACGACTATATCTTCTCCGTTCTTGCGGCGGGCCGACAGCAGATCCCTTTCGCCACCATTGCTGCCAGCATGGGCGGGCATGTCCGTGTCGGGCTGGAGGACAATCTCTACATCGCCAAGGGTGAGCTGGCCCGCTCCAACGCGGAGCAGGTCACCAAGATCCGCAAGATTGTCGAGGAACTCGGGCGAACGGTCGCAACACCGGAAGAAGCCCGGCAGATGCTGGGCCTCAAAGGGGCCGGCGAGACGGCCTTCTGATCATGAGCAACATAACGATCAGGCGGGCGGAGCGGGGTGATGCCGAAAGGCTTCACGCAGCGCTGTTCCAGCTTTCTGCCGATATGGGCGACACTCACGTCGCCAGTCTCGATGATGTGATCCGCCACGGTTTCTCGGAAACTCCCGCCTTCTTTGCGCTGCTTGCGATCCGGCCTTCTGACGACCGAACACTCGGCGTGTTGCAAGCCTCGCCTGTCTTTTCGACGACGCGTGGTGGCACCGGTCTCTATGTTTCCGATCTTTGGGTCGATGGAGAAGCACGCGGAGAAGGGCTGGGCCAGCGCCTGCTTGCCGCCAGTCTGGACCTTGCGCCTGATAGCTGGACGCCGGTCTTTCTGAAGCTCGCCGTTTATCACGACAATCCGGATGCACGCCGTTTCTATGAACGGCTCGGTTTTGCGCCACGGAAAGGCGAAACCGTGTTCGATCTGCGCGCACCGGCACTCGACAAATTGAGGGACCGCTCATGAAAGCCATTTTTGACGACCGCCAATGGGTGCACGATCCCAAGCATTTCATGGCAAACGGCACAAGGCTGGCCAATCCGGAACAGCCGAAGCGCATCGAGGTCCTGACCGAAGGTGCAAAGGAAGCGGGCTGTCGTTTCGAGGTGCCGGACGACCATGGACTCGGCCCGATTGCCGCCCTCCACTCTGCGGAATACCTCGTTTTTCTTCAGACCATCCATGAACGCTGGAGCCGGATCGAGGGAGCATCCGACGAGGTCATCCCGAACATTCATCCGGACCGGCGCACGGCAAGTTATCCGCGCTCCGCAGTCGGTCAGGCCGGGTTCCATCAGGCCGATACCAGTTGTCCAATCGCAGCCGGTACCTGGGAAGCGGCCTACTGGTCTGCCCAAAGTGCGATCCACGGTGCGGACATGGTGGCGGCCGGGGAACAGGCCGCCTATGTGCTGTCGCGCCCTCCCGGTCACCATGCATTCGCCGATCTGGCGGGCGGCTTCTGTTTTCTCAACAACTCCGGCATTGCAGCCGAAAGGCTTCTGAAGGCAGGCAAGCGTCCGGCGATCCTCGACATCGACGTCCACCACGGCAATGGCACGCAAGGCATCTTCTATGAGCGCGGTGACGTTCTCACCGTTTCGCTGCATGCCGATCCGGTGCGGTTCTATCCGTTCTTCTGGGGCCACGGCCATGAGCGCGGCGAGGGCGCGGGACGGGGTTGTAATCTCAACCTGCCCCTGGCACGCGGCACCGGGGATGACGCGTACCTGAAAACCCTGGAAACGGCCTTCGACCACATTCGGGCCTTCGGCACCGATATTCTGGTTGTTGCCCTGGGGCTCGACGCTTATGAAAAAGATCCTCTCAAGGGACTCGCCATCACCACTCCCGGGTTCGGACGGATTGGTGCCGCCATCGCGAAGCTCGGCCTGCCGGTGCTGTTCGTGCAGGAAGGCGGTTACCTGTCGGAAGAACTCGGCCAGAACCTCACCAGTTTCCTGAAAGGGTTCCAGGACGCATGATCGAGACATCGGATTTTCTGATCATCGGCGGCGGCATTGCCGGCACCGGGGCCGCGGCACGGCTTGCGCCGGACGCAAAGGTCACCGTGCTGGAAATGGAAGATGCGCTTGGCCGGCACGCGACCGGTCGCTCCGCCGCCATCTTCATCCGCAACTACGGCAATGCCACCTTGCGGGCCTTGAATGCAGCTTCTGAACCGGTTCTGAAGAACCCGGAAGGGATATCGGAGGAAAGCCTGCTGTCGCCCCGTGGTGAAATGCTGATTGCGACCGAGGACGAACTGGACGCGTTCAAGGCCTATCTGGACGGTGCCGACGGTATGGAAGTCCTGACGGCGGAAGAAGCTGTTGCCCTGTTTCCACTGCTTCGCAAGGAAACGATTGCCGCTGCTGCCATCGAGCGGGACGCACAGGATATCGACGTCGACAGATTGTTGCAGGGCTTTGCCCGGCTTGCACGCAAGGCCGGGGCGCGGTTCGTAACGGAAGCGCCCGCGCAGCGCATTCTCAGAAGCGGCGGGCAGTGGCGTGTCGAGACGCCCAAGGGGGCCTTCGAAGCGCCGGTCCTCATCAATGCAGCCGGGGCCTGGGCGGATCAGATCGCGGGTCTCGCAGGCGTTCGCAAGGTCGGTCTGGTGCCCATGCGCCGCTCGGCGGCCATCGTGCCGCCGCCGGATGGAGTCGATGTCACGAAATGGCCGCTCGTCGCCAGCGCATCGGAGCAATGGTATGCCAAGCCGGATGCCGGCAAGTTCATGGTATCGCCTGCCGATGAAGACCCGGTGGAGCCGCACGATGCCTGGGCCGATGACATGGTTCTGGCTGAAGGTCTGCACCGGTTCGAGCAGGCCGTGACGATGCCCGTCACGCGCGTCGAGCGCAATTGGGCAGGCCTGCGCAGCTTCGTTTCGGACCGCACGCCTGTGGTTGGATTTGCACCGGATGCGGAAGGGTTTTTCTGGCTTGCCGGTCAGGGCGGCTACGGCGTACAAACGGCCCCAGCGCTCTCCCGGCTCGTTGCGGATCTTTGTCTCAAACGTCCGAGCGAACTGCCCGAGAAGGTAGTGGCTGCTCTCGATCCCGCCCGCTTGTTCTGAGCGGGCGTCTGTTTCAAGACAAGAAGGAAATCAATCATGTCCGACATCAAACGGCTGGAAGTTGGCCCGCGTATGAGCCAGGCTGTTATCCACGGCGGTCTCGTTTATCTTGCCGGTCAGGTCGGCAATCCTGGTGACACCGTTACCAACCAGACCCAGACGATCCTGGAGCGCATCGATGCCCTTCTGGAGCAGGCTGGCAGCAACAAGAGCCGCATTCTCCAGACCACTATCTGGATGGACGACATGAAGGACTTTGCCGAGATGAACAAGGTCTGGGACGCCTGGGTTGATCCGGCAAACCCGCCGGCACGCGCTACCGGCGAAGCCAAACTGGCAGCCCCGGAATACAAGGTCGAGATCATCGTAATCGCGGCGCTCGCCTAAAGCGAGGTCAGCCGGTTCGAAGCCAGGACTTCCGGTTTCACCCACCGGCGTCATCCCTGCCAGGCGTAGTGCGAGCCGGGATCGGGGAGCCAAGGAGCCATCTTTTGAGGCCGCTCAAACGAGAGGCCCCGGCTCACCGGTCCCGGATCTCCGCTTCGCTGCGTCGGGGATGACGAGCCGAGGGGCACCGTTCAAAAGAATCCGCCGCTCAATTGCGCTGACGTCATACTTCGAGATTGCTGGCAGCTTCGGCAACAAGCGAGCGCGCACGACCGGCGTCGGCGATCTCATGCGCCAGCAGCAAGGCGAGCTTGGCGAGGTAAAGCTCCCGTTGAGCGGATCCGATGGCATCGAGCTGTTCGGCCAAGGCTTCGTAAACGGTTTCCAGATCGGCGGGCGTCATGCTTTTCCTCCAGCTACTGCAAGCTCGAGAGCTTGGCGGATTGCCTCTGGTGAAGCGGTTTGCCAGCGCGCTGCAATGTGCATGTCGGGCCGGACAAGATAGGCACTGCCGGCGGAAGCCGCGAGCACTTCAGCTGCTTCCGAGCCCGGCTGCAGCACGACCCGGGTAAAATCCAGGTCGGCAAGAAGATCCGCCACCTCTTTACTGAACGCGATCAGCGAGAACCCGCCACCGAGCAAGTCGGACAGGAACCCGTCACCAACTCGCGCGTTCGCCAAGACAGCGCCGGGTCTTGGTCCACCTTCGAAGTTTTCGTCGTCCGGGGTAACTACCGGACTGTCGGCATAAGTGTAGGGTGTCATCTGGCGCGGGTTGGCGAGCTCTCCCGCAAAGGAGTGGCTGAGCGAAAGATTGAGAGCTGCGTCGCGCATCAATTGCCAGCCTGCCGTCGGAGGTGTCATGAAACGGGCAGACTTGGAGGCGTTCCGAAACACATCCAGCGTCGCCCCACGCCGCTCGGGAGTGTAGCTGTCGAGGAGATCCGGACCGGCCTTGCCGTTCAGTACCCAGGCGAGTTTCCAGGCAATGTTATGGGCGTCGGCGAGACCGTTGTTGAGGCCACGTACTCCAAAGATCGGCACGATGTGCGCGCTGTCGCCGATGAAAAACACCCGGCCGTCGCGGTAGTCATCCAGCGCCAGGGTGTTGGCCGAATAGATGCTCCACCATTCCAGGTCCCAGTCTCCGTCATAACCGATTTCCGTCAGAACCGCGGCCACTGAGGCACGCACAGTGTCCTCGCGGATTGCCTCGGCTTCGTCCTCGCCATCGCGAAGCTGATAGTCGATGCGCCAGATGTTGTCGGGCTGCTTGTGAACAAGGATCGTTCCGCCCCGGCGACAATCCGGATCGAACAGGGCGCGTCGGATCGTCGGGTAATCATGCTCCATCTGGACGTCGGCAATCACGTAGCGGCCTTCAAAATTCTCGCCCTTGAGCCGCAGACCGCGCAAGCTCCGGACGGTGCTGCGAGCACCATCCGCCGCCAGCAACCAGTCACAGGTCATCTGGTAGGTGCCAAGCGGATCCTCGATTGTCAGTCGCACACCCTGCTCAAGATCTTCCAGACCGCAGACCCGGCTTTGCCATCTTGTTTCGATCAGCGGCTCCCGCTGGATCGCATCCCACAGGTACTGCTCGATATATTGCTGTTCGAGGTTGTACATTGGCCGGTATTTCTCGCGCGGACTGTCCGGCATTTCAAATTCGAGGATCTGCCTGCCGCGATAGAAGCTGCGCCCTGTGGTCCAGCCGAGTGATTTGTCCAGGAAGGGCTCCACTGCGCCAAGCCGGTCGAGAATGTGGTAGCTCTGCCGGGCGATACAGATCGCGCGGCTGCCGTCGTTGAAGGTGGACTTCGCATCCAACAGAACGCAAGCAATTCCTTCGCGGGCAAGTGCCAGCGCGGCAGTCATGCCGACCGGCCCCGCTCCGGCAATGGCAACACGTGCAGGCCGGGTCAGATGCGCACGGTCCGTCGGCGCTTCGAAATGCGGATAGGTGAAATAGAGCGAGTCCGTTTCGGCACGTCCGGCTGGCCTCATTTGAGGATCCTCCCTGATTGTTGGCAGAAGATTAGGAGCCTTGCCGTCTCGCGTCTGTCCCCTTTCGGGGAGGACATGCTATCAGCATTTAATGAGCACTCCGGACGGACACACCACAGCCTGTCACATCGAAGCCTGCCTTGCGGATCTGGGCACGGATCGGTTTGCCCAGACCTTTGTCTCGTTTGTCGAAACGTTCGGTGTCGACCAGATCATGGTTTTTGCAATCGAGCACACGCAGGCTCGCTGTCTGCTGTCGTGGCACTTCAGCCGCTCCGTCATGGCCGGAAAACTTGCCGAGACCTATCTCGACGGCTGGTTTCTCAAGGATCCACTGTTGCCCGACCTGGTGGCGTCACCGCCTCAGTCCGTGACCTTGAGCCGGCTGGACGAGATCGAGGGCCGGATGAGCTCAGACTACCGGAAGCTCTTTTTCGAAAATCCCGGCATGCTGGCAAAGACGACATTGCTTGCGGTCGGAGAAAAACTGCGCCTTTTCGTCAGCCTCTATCAAAGCGATCCTGCCGCTCCCCTGTGTGATCCGGATCTTGCACGTCTTGCAGGCCGTCTGGCTCTGCTCCATTTCGAAAAGGCATCGGACACGGATCTGCCACCGCCTTTGGCGGCGCTCAGCGAGCGGGAGCGTTCGGTGTGTCTGGGCATCCTGTCCGGACGCAAGGCGGAGGCGATCGCGGCGGATCTCGACGTTGCTCCTTCGACAGTCATCACATACCGCAAACGCGCCTACGCAAAGCTTGGCATTACCTCCAGAGCCGGCCTCTTCGCAATTTGCGGGAAGTAGCTGCTTCTCGCCAGGGCGAACCGCGCCAGAAACCTGCAACTCGTTGACAGGTACCAGGGGCGCTCCTAATGATGCTCTCATGTGCGAAGAAGATACTCATATCGTGTCCCGGCTCGCTTGCATCCCAATAGGCGGGATGCAGGCTGATTGTGTACGCTGAGTTTCAAGCGTTTCGCGCACCTGCACCCCCGCCGGATCGGGCGGGGCTTTGCCTGTTGCGGTGCGCGCCGTCCATCGGCACTCTGATGGAGAAATAAATGGCACAAAACATCTATGACGAACCGGCCTTTTTTGAAGGCTACAGCCAGCTGCCCAGGTCGCAGTTCGGCCTTAACGGGGCTCCCGAATGGCCTGCTATCCGGGCACTGTTGCCGGAAGCAAATGGGCTGCACGTTGCAGATCTCGGCTGCGGGTTCGGCTGGTTTGCCCGCTGGGTCCGGAGCGCTGGTGCTGCGCATGTACTTGGTTTCGACCTGTCTGAAAACATGCTTGCCCGTGCGCGGGACGAAACCGAAGACGATGCGATCGTTTACCGGACTGCTGACCTGGAAACCCTGAAGCTGCCTCAGGCTGCCTTCGACCTGGTCTACAGTTCGCTCGCCTTTCACTATATCGAGGACTTCAACCGGCTGGCTGGAGAGATCTTCAGATCACTCAAGGCAGGAGGCAGTTTCGTCTTCAGCATCGAACACCCGATCTTCATGGCACCAGCAGAACCTGGATGGATCGAGCTGAACGGCCGGAAGTCTTGGCCGGTCAACCAGTATCTTCGCGAAGGAGCACGGGAAACCAGTTGGCTGGCCGATGGCGTCGTCAAATACCACCGTACCATCGGCTCCACGCTCAACACGCTGATCGCGGCAGGTTTCACGGTCGATCATGTACTGGAATGGTTCCCCGGTGAAGAGCAGATCGAAGCCATGCCATCGTTGGCGGAAGAGATGGAGCGCCCGATGATCCTGATCGTCAAGGCACACGTTTGAGTCCGGAGCGCGGGCGGTTCAAGAACGGCCGCCTGCGCTTCCTGCGCTCAAGGCACTCATCTGCCTTGCCGTTTCCTCGTCTGCGGGAAAGAAGGCCTCGATGGCGATTTCGGACAAGGTGACATCCACGGCCGTGCCGAACACCGTCGTGGTGCTCAGGAAGCTCAATGTTCCGTTGGGGCCTTGCAGATAAAGCGGAACGGCGATGCGTCCCTTCTGTGACGGTGCCTCGTTCCGTGATTTGGGCGACCGGTCCGAAGCCATCTCGGCGAGTTCGTCCCTGAGCGCGGCAAGCTTCGGGTCGGCGGACTGATCTACCTCATGTGCGAGGCGTGCAAGAATATGGGCGTGCCATTCACCGAGATTGAGGATGCGTGGGGCGAGACCATCAGGGTGCAGGCTGAGACGAAGCACATTTACCGGTGCTTCCAGCAGGTGCGGCGCGACGCCGTCCAGCAGGGCAAAGATCGCCTGATTGGCGGCTTGCAGCTCCCAATACCGGTTCACGGCAAGGGCAGGGTGGGGCAGATGTCCGTCGAGGATCTGTCGGACAACAGCGCTTGCCGCGGCAAGTTCAGGCTCATCCAGCCCGTGCTGCGGATATTGCGGGGCATGGCCTGCCGCAACGAGAATGGCATTGCGTTCACGCAAGGGGACATCCAGCTGTTCGGCAAGATGCATCACCATGTCCCGGCTCGGACGAGACCGTCCTGATTCCAGAAAACTCAGGTGGCGCTGAGAGATATCCGCTTCACTGGCCAGTGCAAGCTGGCTCATTCGCCGGTGTTGTCGCCACTGGCGCAGCAAGTCACCCGCCGTTTCCGCTGTTCGTTTCATGAGCACTACCCTGCCGGTGCAGTTTCGAAGATTCAATTACCTGCGAAGTAATCGACTTCAGAACTTCGATTGGCAATCCTCTTGTCATCGCACTTGCAGTGTGCGGGTGGATTTCATGAGTGGAGACAGATGATGACCAAATCGAATTCAGGTGTTCCGTTACAGGTGGTTCTAAGGTTTGACGCGCTCACCTGTGCGGTGATGGGTGTCCTGCTGGTCGGCGCATCCGGATGGATTGCCGGGCTAACGGCACTTCCAGGCGAGCTCCTGTTCTGGGCAGGTCTGGCCCTGTTTCCGGTAGCGGTTTTCATGGGAGTGTTTGCGTTTGCCGGTCAGGTGCCTGTCTGGGCGTCAAGCCTGGTCGTTGCCGGCAATCTTCTTTGGGTGCTGGCCAGTTTGCTGCTGCCGTTGGCGGGCCTGATTGCGCCCAATGTGCTGGGCTGGGCGTTCCTGTTGGCGCAGGCTGTCGTCGTGCTCTGCTTCACCTGGCTGGAGTGGAAAGCCGCGAGGCTTCAGCCCGTCATTGCGCAACCGCTTGCTTGAAGAGGCCGGACCATGACCTGTTACGCTATCGGCCATCTGCGCGAAATCGAAATGGGGCCCGACATCGTGGCCTATCTGGAAGGGATCGACGCAACGCTGGCACCTTTTGACGGCCGCTTCATCATCCATGGAGGCGAGAAATTTCAGCTGGAAGGCGCGTTCCAGGGGGACCTCATCGTGATTGCGTTTCCTGACCGGGTACGGGCCGAGGCCTGGTATGCATCGCCGGCTTACCGGACGATCCTGCCGTTACGCCTGAACAAGGCGGTGGGCGAGGTGTTCCTGATCGAAGGCGTCGACGCGGATCACAAGGCAACGGACGTGCTTTCGTGATCTTCCGACGAAGTCGTAGCACGAAATGGAAAGGCCGGTCCCGATGAGGAACCGGCCTTTTGACTTGTTGTCCCTGCCTGCGTCCTAGAAGCTGATGGCAATTCCCATCAATGGGCCGTGTGTGACCGTGTCATAGCTGAAGGCTGATTGGCCGGACTTGCCGTTGTCGTAATCGACGCCGGTTGCCTTGTATTGCAAATGCAGCGCGACACGATCATTGAAGTGATAGCCGACACCGCCTTGCAGACCCCAGGTGAAGTCCGACACCAGGCCAAAACCACCGACGTTACCGCTGCCGAACAGCGACCATTTGGGTGCCACGAAAACCTGCCCGCGAACGCCGATCACCGGATCGATCCATTGTTCTGTGATTGTTCGGGTAAAGGTGTTGGCCGGCGTGTTGGCACTGACCTTCAGCTGGTTGTACCACCAGCGGCCCCCGGCATAGGCTTCGGCCCAGTTCCGGTCCTGATGCCAGAAGCGGTAGCCGAAGAAGGCTTCGGTCACCAATTGCTTGACGCCAGCATCGATACTGCCGCCAACACGCGGAAAACTGCGGCCCTTGCCAAGGTCCATGTAGGCCACGTCCAGCGTCGCGCCGAAACGATTGTCGTAAAGCGCCTCGAAATGACCCATCGCCCCGAATTGAAGGTTCTCGAAAATGGTTCCGGGGGAAACGTCGAGCGACGTATTGGGCAGTCGGCCGATACGGCTGTTTCCTTGAATTGTCGGGGCAAGCAGGTAAGGCGCGACGACGAATTTCCACGTTCGGTCGACACGCACATCCGGTGTTTCAACCGGAGCAGGCGCCTGGGCCAGATCGGCAGCCTGTGCGCCCCCGGTCAGCAGGCTGGCCAAAATCAGAAGAAAAGCACTTCTTTTCATATCACCCCACCCCTGTTGGCTCCCTATTTCGGGAAGAGAAAGGTTACTGCTGCCCGTGCGCCGAAGCCCTCCGGGCCGTTGTCGGAACTTGCCGCATAATACCGAACACCTGCCTGAAAGCTGATGGGTTGCTTGTCGATGGTCACAAGTTTGGCAACCATGGCGTTGATCGGCACGGACCATTCGTCCGACGTCCAGTCATAGGTACTTTCCGAGTTCAGCGTGAAGGTCCAGGCGTCGTCGGTTGTGTAGGACAGGAACGGCTGCAGGAAGGTCGAATTGACGTCGTTGCGGTTGTCATCGCCTGCATAGGACCAGACGTGATTGACGAGCCCGCCATAGGTCCACGGGCCGGACTGGCGTAGCACGACGCCCGTCGGACCGGCGCCCCATTTGCGGGTGCTCAACAGGTCGTCGGTTCCTGTCGGAAGCAGCAACACCGGGCCAAGGCCCCAGATGATCCCGTCGGACGTTGGCTCCTTTGGCGAAAAGAAGAAGCTCTGCGTCGTGTCACTGAGACCGAACTGCGTGCCTGAATTTCCGGCAATGTCATCCTGCCAGACCACAGGCAGGATCGTTCGAGAGATCAGGTTCCAGTCCTCGTTGAGCGAGAACGGCACCACGGGCTGTATGTTGAGCGTGACCTTGTTGCCGTCGGCAGGACCAAATCCGTGATCGTAGTTCCATTGAAACGGGACGCTGATGAGCGACGCCACGGGGTTGGAGAGCTTCTTTGCGAGATCGGAATCCTGAGCGCCTGCGGGTGTCATCTGGAAGAAAAGCGCCAGAGCGCACAAGGGAACCAGCTGTTTCATGGTCTCATGCCTTCCATGCTCAAGAGGACTGCCCTTGCAGGGACCTAATCATCCATGAAACCCAGACGCACCTTCTGGGCTTTTTGGGATGTATTTCAGGAAATGGCAATCAGGAGTATAGCATGCCTTTTCGTCTTATTGCTGTGAAAGCTGTTGCCTGTAGGATTGCAATGTCGGGTCAGAAGGATTGGCAACCAGGGCCTTTTGCAGACTGAGCTGCGCTCCCGCCATGTCACCGACCGCCAACTTGATGCGCACCTGCATCACCCAGGCATTGATCATTTGCGGATCCAGCAGGGTGACTTCCTCAAAGGCCGCTATGGCTGCAGGGATATTGCGAAGAACGAGCGCGGTTCCCCCAAGAACGAGCTGGGTCTCCGGAAAATCCGCCTTGTTCGCGAGCGATTGCTGCCATTCGGTTGTGGCTCTGGAGGCAGCCTCGGCCATTTGGTCCGGCATATGGGCAATGGGCGCGCCGATCATGAGACGGGCCGCGGCAATCCGGACGGCTTTGACCGGATCACTCAAGGCAGGAATGATCCGTGGAAGCCGCTGGGTTGGCGGAACCGGCTGCTGTAACGCCAGCGCTCCGGCGCGGACAATTGGCTCCGGATCTGCCAAAAGGTCGGTGACGGCCTCGGCGATCTCCGGTGTCGCAACAGGCAGCAGCAGGTCCAGCGCGCTCGCCCGCACGATCCCGGGGTAGCTCGCCTGATGGGCGACTGCCAGAAGGTCCGCGGCATTCACGCCCGGGTCTTGCCGTGCCGCCGAAAAGATCTCCGCAAAATGCGGCCCACGGTGACGACTGTCCGGAAGCCGCTTTTCAAGTTCTCCGGCCGCCCAGGCGGCGGACTTGTCGGTGTGGCAGTCGTTGCAGGCATTCGGCGTGCCGAGTTTTTCCGAAAGATCCGGCCGTGGAACGCGGAAGGAATGATCTCTTCGCCCGTCGATGCCCATATAGACGCGCTCGATCATGTGGCAGGATTTGCATTCGGCGCCCGGCGTCTCCGGCTGATGGAAATGATGGGAAGGGTCGTCATAGAGCTTGCCCGTCAGCGACGGGAACGCCTCGTTGCCTGCGGGACTGTGGCATTGTGTGCAGACGGCGTTACCTTCCGCGCGCAATTCTCCGCTGTGCGGCTCGTGGCAATTGCTGCAGCTCACACCCTTGGCATACATCTTTGACTGCAGGAACGAACCGTAGACATAGACCTCGTCAAGGATCTGCCCATCGGCGTGATAAAGGCCTTCGCGAAGCGGCGACAGGCGGTATGCATCATGGAACGGTGTACCCGGTACCGGATTGCCGTCCTCAAAGGCTTCGCGGCGCGAATGACAACCTGCGCATTGCTGGATTTCCGCTTCCGGCTGGCCTTTCGCAAACACCGTCAGAAGACCGGTCGGCCCGGTTCCGGGGAAGGGGCTTTTGCCGTAGGTTTCCGGGTCTTTCGCCCAGGCAAGATGGGCCGCGCCCGGTCCGTGGCAGGCTTCGCATCCGACGGCGATTTCCGCCTGCCGGCTGGAATAGGTTCTGGTGCCGGGGTCGTAATTCTTTTCAAAGCCGGTGGCATGGCACTCGGCGCAGCGGGCATTCCAGTTCTTGTAAGGTCCGGTCCAGTGCAGCCCGTCCTCAGGCGGGGGAGCATCGTCTCCGTAAAGGTGATACCAGCGCTTGTTCTGCTGGTCCCAGACCACGTCGAAAGACTGAACCCGACCCGGTTCCGTTTCGACAAGATACTGTTGCAGCGGTGCAATTCCGTCGACGCCGATCACCTTGAATGTTTGCGTTTTACCCGGAACGTCGCTCGTCTCGATGAAATAGTCGCCGTCACGGGTAAAGAAGCGGCTGGTGCGTCCCTTGTGCGTGAACTGCGAATTGTCGAAGTCCGCATCGACCGTATCCGGTCCGGGCTCCATCCATGCCTTGGAATGGTGTGAAGCGCGCCAGGCGTCGGCTTCCACCTCGTGACAACCGGTACAGGTTGCTGTGCCGGCATAGTCCGGGACAGCGGCAGAAAGGTTTTCGGCTGCATAGGCGCTCTGGAACCAGAGCACGGCAAGGAGCGCGACGAGCAATCGGGTGAACAACATTCTGGACGCTCAAACCTCTCCGTCAAATCCGCTGGGTACAACGAGACGTCTGTTTCTGCCGGCACCGCCTGATGCTTGTGCAAGCTCCATGCGGAGGAGCTGCCGTGCTCCGGCTGCTTCTCCGCACGGCTTCGTCTCGCCGATGCCTAGTCGAGGTCTGAACAGGGAACGACGTGTTTCTGGCCGGCAGCATCCGTTACCTGGCAACCATTGTCACTGTTCGAGCTTGCGATTGCAGATCCGACCAGTGCACCGGTTGCTGCGCCAACGGCCGCTCCGGCCAGGTAGCCGCCAGTCGGGCCGTAATAGGGGCGGCCGTAGTAGCCATGGCTGCTGTTGTTTTCCACGACCACGTTGTGGCCACCATGATACCCGCCGTGATATCCTCCATGGTAGCCCCCGTGATAACCGCCATGGTACCCGCCGCGGACAACGTCATGGGACATTGCAATGCCACTGCTGCCGAGGAGCAGGGCAGCGCCAACACCAAGAAGTCTGATCGTGCGAAGCCTCATTCCTTTTCCTCCAGTTCCAGCGTTTCCTTGACGTCTTCCCAATAGGCGAGCCGCTCTTCACAATTGATGCTCTCAAGATCGCGAGCAGCGCCAAAACCGACAGAGGCTGCATAGTCGTAGGCAGCATCTTCACCGTGGTCGTAAAGGACGTGTACAAACAGGTGGCGGGCCTGGTCACGGAACGCCTTTTTCTGGTCGTCCGGAGTGCAGGCATAGGCATTGCCGACATCCAGCCCGAGTGTCCGCATGCGCTCTTCCATGCGTTTTTGAATCTTTTGGGGGTCGTGCGCCAGCGCCGGGCCGGCAAATGCCAATCCTGTCATGAGGGCGAGGCAAAAAATTCTTTTCATGATCTATCCTTGCAGCTTGCATCACCCCGGTCCGGCCATTCAGGCATTTGTCCCGAAAGCGGTGCAATCCAGTTGCTGTTCAATTCATGTGTCTTTTCCGGCAAATCTATTCCGGAAAGATCTGCTTCCAATCGTCTTTCATGCTGATGATATGCCAACCTTCCTTCGGGGCGTCGTCCAGCCCCTTGTTCAGTGACCCGAAATGGGTATCACGATCATAAGCATATTCTCTATCTGCATCATCATGATGGACAAACATGCCGAGGCGCTTGCCGGAGCCTGCGGTCGTGTACTGCAGCATCTGATAATCGCCGTCGGAGTTGCCGAAGGCTGCCAACGGACGCTTGCCGATGTGGGTGAGGATGCCGACAGGCTTGCCAGCCTTGTCGTCGACAAAGGCAATCTTGGGTGTCCGCATCAAGGTGGGAACGCCGTCGACGACCTTGTATTCAGTGACAATCGATGAGCCGACCACCTGTTCGGTTGGTATCCCGTAAACGCTCTCTGTCCATGGGCGCATGAATTCGATGCCGCCACCGGAGACGATGAAGGTCTTGAAGTCGTTTGCGCGCAGATAGGCGAGAAGTTCCAGCATCGGCTGATAGACAAGCTCGGTGTAGGGCTTGTCGAATTTCGGGTGCCTGGCAGTTGCGATCCAGTCGGTGACCGTCTTTTCGAACTCGGCAGTGCTCATGCTGGCATGAGTGACGGCGAGGATCTCCATCAATCCCTTTTCACCGGCCTTGCCGAGGGCTTCCATGTCGTTTTCCAGAACGGCCTGGAAAGGCTGGGTCGTCTTCCATTCCGGGTGGTCCGGCGCCAATGCCTTCACCCGGTCAAATGCGAAGGCAAGCTGGGTGTACATGGGATGCTCGACCCACAAGGTGCCATCATTGTCGAAGGTTGCGATCCGCTCTCCCGGTGCGACAAAATCCGCGCCACCTTCGCTCGTTACGGCTTCGACGAACTCAACGATCGCCTGCTTGTTTGCACCGTCGTTCCACGATGGCAGCGGGTCGGTTTGTGCAAGGGCACCCGATATCCAGACACTCGCTCCCAACAGGCCGGAGATCATTGCGCCGAAGAGGAATTTGACCTTCATAGCTGCACCCTTCCACTTATGTGTTGTTCAAAGCGATGTCCGCCCCGGACCAGGCCGGGGTGGACACTGTTCAGCTTCGAAAATCAGTTGCCGGTCGGCAGGCCGATCGAGAAGCCGTCCTTGGCAAGAGCCTCCTGGACATATTTGAACCGCTGATACTGGCTGAGCGTGATCGGACCGGTATAGGTTTCCGACTGCAGCTTGCGTGGCGGATATTTGACGTAGGACTTCATGAGCTCCGTCACCTCGTTGTTGATCACCGGCAAATACCAGGTGCGTTCGGTGAAGTTGTTCATGAACATGTCGTAGCGCTCCTGCGGATCGTCCAGCAGGTTGAACACCTGCGGAACAGTAGCAACATAGCTGTCGGGACCCTTCCAGCCAAGGTTGCTGTCGACTGCCAAGCCGCCGGTGGTTGCGCCATCGTCGCCGCGCAGGTTGAACACGGCCTTGTAGTTGCCGACGCGCGCTGCCCCAGGGGAAAGTTCGTTCTCGGTGAAATAGAACCAGGCTTTGCGGCCGGAGTCACCGGAACCTTCCCACACAGGTGTCATGTCATAGCTGTCGAAGATGATCGGCTGGCCTTCGCGGTCTTCGGTCGGCAGCGTAATGCCGGCGGCAGAAGCGAAAGTGGCCATCAAATCGAGACCGCCGACGACAGCGGCACTTTTCGTGTCCGGTTTGACGTGACCGGGCCAGCGGACGATTGCCGGAACGCGGTTGCCGCCTTCACGCACGGTGCCCTTGGTGCCGCGGAACGGGGTGTAACCGGCGTCCGGATAAACGTCCTGCCAGGCGCCATTGTCCGTGGTCCAGAAGACGATCGTATTGTCGGAGAGGCCGAGCTCATCGAGTTTGTTGACCAGATTGCCAATGCGGCTGTCCAGTTCGACGACGGAGTCCGCATATTTGGTCTTGGAGATCGATTTTCCTTCAAACTCCGGCGCCGGCATGTTCGGCTGGTGCACCTTCATGAAGTTGACGTTGATGAAGAACGGCGTGTCCGGCTTCTTGGCGGCTTCTTCCAGAAACTCGAGCCCCGCCTTTTCAACGTAGCCGTCGAAATAGGGGATACCGACCACGCCCTTGTCCGGCGTGTCGACGTATTGGCCGTTGATCTTGAAGTCTTCTGTCGGCTTTTCACCGGCCTTGCCGGACAGCGACCCCTTGGTGACCTTCGCGAACATCTCGCGCAGGTCCTTCGGCATGTCCGGGAACCAGGTCGGATCGGCATAGGTGTAGGCGTTGAGGTGATAGAGACCGACGTATTTCATCACGTCATAGCCCTGCGCATTTGGCAGCGCGTAGTCCGCTTCACCTAGGTGCCACTTGCCGGTGAAATAGGTGTCGTAGCCACCGGTTTTCAGAACCGACGCCAGCGTCCACTCGGCTGCGGGAAGGCCGCCACCCTGGCCCTGGAAGGCCACCGTTGTCATGCCGGACCGGTTGGGAATACGGCCTGTCTGCATGGCGGCGCGGCCCGGTGTACAGCTGGGCTGGGCGTAGAAATGCGTGAACATCATGCCGTCGTCGGCCAGTTTGTCGATGTTCGGCGTCGGCATGCCGCGGGCTTCACCTCCAAGATACGGGCCCGTGTCGCCGTAGCCGGTGTCGTCCGAAACAATGAAGAGGATGTTTGGCTTCTTCGCGTCTTGCGCGAAGGCCACGCCTGACAGCGCTGTGCAGGCCATGCCTGCGACCGCCAGTCCGGTTACTAGTTTGGTGAACATACCTAATGGCTCCCATTTGGACCATTTGTGGAGTAGGCCGGGGACGGCCCGTCGATAGGTGCACTTCCAGTCAGGAAGCTTGAAATTTCCCGTTCAAGTTCTTCAATCACGGAGCGATAGTCAGCAGCCTTGGCTTCATCGTTCTGCCAGCGTTCGAGGGCACAACATGCGGTTGCGTAGTCCTCGCACAGTGACAAGAAGGCAGGATGAGTGTTGCAGAGGCGGCGGACAGCGAGTTCGTCCACGTTGAAACGACGCATGATGAGAGCTGCTGTCGGCATGACGACAATGCCCCGTTGTCGATGGCTCCAGGAAAATTCCTCCAGGATTACCTACGGGATTCAAGCTGGTTACAAGGTATGAACAGGTACGAACAGGAGTCTGCTGCGATCTGATCGTCGTCTTTGCGGACTGGGGCGCTTGTTACGGATGGCAAAGGCCAAGGCATTGGACTATCGTTTGGCTGAAGTTATTTTCCGGCACTTTCAGGGGGAAAGATGCGGTCAGGCAGGCAACAATTGGTTGCAACGGGTGACGTGGAGGAGTTCGATTGTCCGGCCCGCGTTCGGGAAGAACTTTCCCGTGTCCTGCAAAGCGATCATTTTCACGCAACGCCCAAGCGCCGCGCCATGCTGACGTTCCTGATAGAGGAGGCGTTGGCCGGGCGCGCGGACACGCTGAAGGGCTATGCTATCGGGTTGGCCGTCTTCGGTCGTGACGAGAACTTTGACCCGCAATCAGACCCGATCGTTCGTCTGGAGGCCCGCCGCCTGCGGCATGATCTGGACAGTTACTACATTGCCGAAGGCGCGCGGAACCCGATCCGCATTTCCATTCCCAAAGGCCAGTATGCACCGAAGTTTCATGACAATCTGGCCAGTGTGACTGCACGGGACGGCTCGACTACCGGCAACGATGAGACGGCAGATTCTCATGTGCCGGAAGAGGTCAATGGGTCGCCAAGACCTGTGCGAACCTCCTCCAGGTTGCCCTGGTTGGTTGCCGGGGGAGCTGTCCTGTTCGCGCTTCTGGTGCTGGGGGCAGCAGTCGTGATGCTCTTTCAGCCGGCACAACAGGTGCGGCTCGAGGCCTCCCAACCTTCCGTGATGGTTCTTCCATTCAGCGTGACGTCGACGGATCCGGAACAACAGATCCTGGCGGCGGGTATTGCCGAGCAGATCATGACTGCATTGAGCCGGTTTCCGGACTTCCGGATCTTTTGGCCTCCATCCGGCAGAAAGGTTGGCGAAACCTTTGACCCGGTTGAAATCGGCCGGCAGGAAAATGTCGCCTTCCTGATCTCCGGGTCTGTCGCCTCGGAAGGCGAGATCGTCCGTGTCGGTGCGAAGCTGGTGCACAGCCCCAGCAAGCGGGTGCTCTGGTCTGGCAGCTACGATCGCAAGCGCAGCCGAACAACCTTGCTGGAAATCGAGAAAAGCATCGCTTCGGAAATTGCGACGGTCGCAGGTCAGCCCTACGGCGTCATCAAGTCGGAACTTGCGAGCAACCTGCCTGCCGGAAGTGAACCGAGCAACGACAGTTTCGAGTGCGTGCTGCGGGGCTACGTTTACCGGAGGAACTTTTCCAGGCAACTGCATGCAAAGGTTCAGGAGTGCCTGAACAGTGCGGTCAAGCGGGATCCGGGTTATGTAGAAGCCTGGGCGATGCTGGGCTGGCTCTATCTGGATTCTGGACGCTTCGGTCTGGCTGCAGAGGGAGACAAGGAACTTGCCTTCGACAGCGCCCTGAACGCCGCGTCACATGCCCTGAGCCTTGATGGTAACAACATCCTGGCACTCAAGGCGCTTTCGTCGATCAATCACTACATGGGAAACATCGAGGAAGGGGAAAGGCTCGCCAAGAAGGCGCTCGATCTCAATCCCAACGATCCGGACACCCTGGCTCAACTGGGTTGGCGACTGGCCGTGGTGGGCAAGTTCGAGGAAGGCATTCCCTATCTGGAAAAGGCGATCGAGCGCACGCGGAACGCGCCGGGCTGGTATTTCCATCTGATCGCCATCAATCATCTGCTGAATGGCCGCTACGCCGAGATGCTGACAGCCGCGAAAAAGGGCGTCCTGGATGGATCCGGGGTCAGCTGGTGTCTCGTCGCAATTGCCCAATCGAAGCTCGGCAACAAGGCAGCAGCTCGTGCTGCGCTGGAAAAGATGGCGGACGTTTCTCCCGGCCTGGGCCGTGACCCAGGTACCTTCCTGCGCTCCCACCAGGCGAGCGAGCGGATTGTCACTTCCCTGATGGCAGGACTGAAAGAAGCAGGCTGGACCACCCCTGCCGGACAGTGAGGTCCGGCGATTTTTTGAAATCAGTCAAGGTCGCCCACCGGCGAAGCAGCTCGGAAGCTTTCCTGAACGTTTGTGCTGTTTGCGGCAGGCGTTCCGGAAAGCGGGTTTTGATCAGGTTCCGGGCGCTTAGCAGCCCGGTGTCATCGAAGTGCCTTCGGACATTTCGCCTGCGCAAGCGTCCGGGTCACCATCCGGGCCCTGGTCCACTGAACTCAGGCCGCCGATCGGGGGCGCTGCGCTACCGTTCTCCAGACCATCGCCGGACTGGTTGCTGGATTGGCAGCCGCCCAGGGCCAGAAGCGAAAGCAGAAAGGCAGCGGAGAAAAATCTTACAATCATATTGGTCACTCGCATGCGCCGCAGATGGCGGGAGTTGGAAGGCGGGGCGCAAGTACGTGCTTTTCGGGTAATGAACTTCTTGCGCTCGTATTGATTGTCACGATTTTTTGTTTTGCTGCAATAGCCCCATCGGTACAGGCGCCCGATTTATCTGGCGGTTTGCGTTCTGCGGGGGGCTTTTGTCAGTCACCGGCCACGAAGTAATGAAGCGTGCCGTCAGGGCCGATGCCGACGCGATAAAACGTCCAGGCACCGAAATCCTGCATTTCAGCAAAGTCGCCTGCGGTAACGATCCGGAACAACTCCACTTTCTGATCGGGTGTCAGATCGTGCAGGGGGTAACGGGCAAAATACGGCCAGAGATACATTTCCTGAGGTGTGCCTGCATCCACGTGCAAAAACCCCGCATCCATGATGTCGGCGAGAATGGCCAGGATCTCGAAGCCTTCGCCGTCACCGGAGATCTCCTTCAGAAAATCTATCGGGTCGTCGATTTGCCCGAACGAGACCGTAGGCGGCAGTTCGTTGCTTTCGAACACCATGCGCAGCCGTTCCATGTCGCCCGAAAGCGCTGCTTCCTTCAGCTGGGCTTGCATGCGCTGCACAGGTTTCGGCAGATAGGACGTGCTGTAGAGCACCTGAGGCAACTCGGCGCTATCCGGCGCGGGTGCTTTGGAACCTTCTGCGGCTGCCGGCTCCCCGGCTTCGGGCGCGGCGAGGTCTTCCGCCGGAATTGAGGGGGCGCTTTCAGGCTCGGACGGCGCAACCGGAATTGTTTCCACCTGCACAGTCTTGGCGAAACCGGGGGCTGCAATAGCTGTGCCCGCCAGAAGACCGGCGGCAAGAACCGCAGCCTGATAAATCCGACTCATGAAAGTTCCTCGTTTATCCGCGCCTGCCAGGCCCCGTCGTATCACACCGGCACAAGCAGGCATCGCCCCGCGCCTTTCCTTAAACAATTCATGCGAGACTGAAAACATCGGGACTGGAATTTCCTCTTGTCTTGTCACGACGCCGCAGGGCCGCTATCGAGAGGTCCGTTCGCTTTAAAAGTAATATCAAGGGTCTAGAAAAGGACCGGCCGTGTCGTTTTTCGAATATGCGCTGATCGGGTTTTTTGTTGGCATTATCACAACAGCCCCGGTTGGTCCTGTAAACATCATGGCCATTCAACACGCCGTGCATGGCGGGTTTCGACAGGGTGTCTTCGTGGGGCTGGGTGCTGTCGTTGCCGACACCATCTTTGCTGCGGCTGCGATATTCGGCATCTCCGCTGTCACCAATTTCATTGAAGGCCAGTTCGACCTCATCGAGATCGTCGGCGGGGCGCTGTTGATCATATTCGGCATCAAGATCTGGAACACCCATCCGCATCTGACCAGGAACGGCAATCCGAGAGAACATGGATTTTGGGCCGATGCCACCGCAGCCTTTTTCATGGCGATCACCAATCCGGGTGCGGTGCTTGCCTTCGTGGCAATATTTGGTGGTCTGGGAGATTATCGCCCCCAGACGGGGGATCATTTCGGCGCACTGGTGATGGTTGCCGGTGTCACGGCGGGGGCGACCACATGGTGGGTGCTGGTCTCGGCGTCCGTTTCACACTTCAAGTCACGTATCGACGATCTCTGGCTGGATCGTGCCAACCATATCGCCGGATTTCTGCTGGTGGTGTTTGGTGCGCTGATCTATCTCAAGCTGGCGCTCGAAGCGGCCGGCGTTGATCTGATCGCGTAGCGCTAGCCGGAAACGATACGCTCAGCTCCTGAAACGCCGGAATCAAAAAGGCCGGGCGACCGGCCTCTTCAGAATGCGTGTCGTGAGCGTGCGTTTTACTGAAGTACTCGGTTCACGGTGTAATCGCCCTGCAGGATGCGGTCCGGCAGGCCTTCAGCCAATTTAGCCACGGCATCTTCACCATAGGCAGCAACCAGATCCGCAAGTGCAGTGAACATCGCCGCGTGAGCGACGGCATCCGCATCTACACCATTGGCGATGGCTTCGGCCCAGGCGTCGGAAATGAAGCCGAGTGCAGCACGTCTGATGTCTTCGTCTTCAGCAAATTCGGCTTCCATTGCCGCGTCGGCGTAATCGTCGTTTATCATTCGCTTCCTTACCGGTCCTTCCCGAACGCAAGAGGGACAACCCCCGCGTGTTCCTGCCCCGAATCTTGAGTAATGATCCTAGCACGGCGAACCGCGCTGATAAGTAACCGTGAACGCAAACTTAACGGCCACCCACAAATTTGATTCAAAAGGTTAACCAACTCGTAACGATTTGAAGATTTCTGCGAAAATTACCGACCATAGCGACTGGTGACGTCGCTGATGATGACCTCGCCTTCGCTCAAGTACTGTCCCATTGCGAGACGGGCAGCCTCTGTGCACTCTCGGTAAGCGACTGAGAAACCACGATAACCTTGGTTAAATCGCTCAATGAACCTTCGGCGGCGATTCTCGTCCAGCGTTTCAGCGTCCAGAAAATCTTCCATGCGGTCACGCCAGCTCGGGTTATCGCTTTCCTTGCACAGCGGTCGCAGGAAATGCAGCGCTCCGAAAATCTCCGACAGACGCATGAGCTGCTGTTCATAAGGGGGCGCGTCGACCGCGGTTTCCTGCGCCGATACAACCTGCACCGGATACATAGCCCCAAGGGCCAGAACAACAGCGGTCCGGGACAGGAAAACTTGCATGCGGCGTTTGATCATGGTCGGATCATGCTGAACCCGGCGCCGCACCGCAAGCACTATGGCAAGTTGATCCAAAGATTAGAGGTCTGGTTGCTTGGCTGAAGAGATTGCCAGGTGCCGCCGAATGCGGTCCGGCGTACCGGGTGTGGTCAGCAGCCCGTCGAGATCTTCCAGGCGGACCCAGTCGAGCGCCGCGGCATCATCGGCGGCAACTGCGGTTCCCGATACATACGGCCCACAAAAGACGGTCAGGATGAAGTGAGTGACGACACGGCCGTCATCATCTCTCTGGATGGAATCGAAGGTCTCGACAGGCTCGCCGATTGCCGCAATGACACCGGTTTCCTCCAGCAGTTCACGAGCGGCCGCTTCCTGAAGGGTCTCCCCAAGCTCGATCACTCCACCAGGCAAACTCCAGTGATCCTTGAAAGGAGGCCTGCCGCGCTTCACCAGCAGGGCACGGCCATCACGATGGCACAGGACACTGACACTGGCGCGTGGCGCTTCCGGATAAAACCTGGACATGGAACCTCGGCGGGCGGAAAGACGGCTGATTCTGTCCGGGCACAATAAGCCGCAAGGCGCTATGCGAACAGGGCGTCGATTTCCGCCTGTGCGCCTTCGCCTTCGTGCTGCGTCGCTTCGGGTTCCACATGGCCGTGGATGACGGCGCCGGCAACGGCTATCAGCGGCTTGATTTCGTTCGTGGCCCGGTCGGCAATCTCAGTCGCGATCATTGCGGGATCCGGCGTATCGCGCAGCTGGTCCTGTATCTTGCCCACGAGCTTGTTTATACCCGCGACCTGTTTTTCCAGGTGTTCGCGCAAGTAGTTCGGAGCGGCATGATAGGCCAGGATGGCCAGGTTCTTGTCCTTGAAACTCGAGTTCTCGAAATGGCCCTCATAGTCGAGCGGCTCCCATTCCAGAACATCTTCGGCGCAGTCCGGCATATCCGGCAGCATTTCCAGAAGCATCATGACTTCATTGAAATGATTGAGATAATCGGTCGCCAAACCGGTTTGGGGATTAATGTTTGCCTGTTCCAGCCTCTCGGCTGCCAGCTCCCCGGCGCCCAAAACTGGATGCAAACATTCCATACCGGCCCCCTGTTATTGACTTGGGGTCTACGGTACTTCTTTTTTATTTCCAATTGCCTAACTTGGCGGAACCCTGTTTGCCCCGCTTCAGGGCCCCCAACGGGAGAAGAACGATGTGCGGCCGCCTGGCTCTGACGACACCACCGGATGCTGTGCGCAGCTTCTTCGACTACGTCGATCAGCCCAATTTTCCGCCGCGATACAACATTGCGCCAACTCAGCCGCTGGCCATCGTGCGGCAGACGCTCGACGGCACACGCCGCTTTCATCTTGTGCGCTGGGGCTTGATGCCGCCCTGGGTCAAGGACCCGGCAAGCTTTACGCTGCTGATCAACGCCCGGGCGGAAACAGCATCGCAAAAGCCGTCGTTCCGCAATGCCATGCGTCATCACAGGTGCCTCGTGCCGGCGTCCGGCTTTTACGAGTGGCGTCGCACGCCGGAAGGCAAGCAACCTTTCTGGATCCGTCCGGCAGAGGGCGACGTCATGGGCTTTGCCGGCTTTTGGGAAACCTGGTCGGATCCCGATGGCGGTGACATCGACACGGGTGCAATCCTGACGATCCAGTCCAACCGGATGATGTCTGCGATCCATCACCGGATGCCGGTGATCCTGAAACGGGAAGATTTCGGAACGTGGCTGGATGTTGCCAACGTAGACAGGCGTGAAGCCGAAAAGCTGCTGCAGCCGGTAGAAGACGATTTTCTGGTCGCGACGCCGGTTTCCAACCGGGTGAACAAGGTCGTCAATGACGATGCTGATGTGCAGTGCGAGATTTCGCCGGAAGAAATGTCGGTACCCTTGAAAAAACTTGCCAAGCCGTCAGCCGTGGAGAAATCGCAGGAGGACAAGAACCAGCTTGATCTGTTTTGAACCGTCGCAGGCGTCAGAATTGCCGTGCAAAAGTCTGCTCATGGCTGTAGGGCAGGGGCTCAGCCGCAAGGATGGATCATGAGCAACGACGACAAGCCAGAATTTGAGCTAGACGAGGCCTTGGAAGACGACGCTTCGGAGAACGAAGCGTTGGCCGAAGCCTATAATCGAGGTCTCGCCCTGCAGAAATCGGGCGATCTGGCAGGTGCCGCGCAAGCCTATCGCGAAGCCCTTGCACTGGACCCGGACGACCCGGGCGGCGTCAGCATTCGTCTGGCGGCAATCGGCGCGGAAGCCACCCCTCAGAAAATGCCGGATGCCTATGTCGCGACCCTTTTCGATCAGCACGCAGATGTGTTCGACGACATTCTGGTCGATGAGCTTGGTTACTGCGTGCCCCTGCTGGTTCGCGATCTCGTCCAGAAGCTCGAGATTGCCCCATTCGATCGATTGCTCGACCTCGGCTGCGGCACGGGTCTTACAGGTATGGCACTTGCCGATTGCTCGGGTCACCGGACCGGCGTCGATCTCTCCGAGCGGATCGTTGAACTTGCCTATGACCGGGAAGTCTATGACGACCTTTATGTGGGCGAGGCCGTTGCGTTCCTTGAAGAGTTCGAGGAAGACGATGGCTCTCGCCCCAGCTGGGACATGATCGCGGCAACCGACGTGTTTCCCTATCTGGGGGCGGTTGAACCATTTCTTGCCGGTGCAGTTGACCGTCTGAAACCGCGCGGTTACCTGGCTTTCTCTACCGAAACCCTGTCCGAAGAAGCACTTGAAGGGCGACCCTACATGGTCGGGCCGAAAAGCCGGTTTGCGCAGGGGGAAGGCTATATTCGCTCATCTCTGGATGCGGCTGGCTTCGACATTCTCGCGATGGACCCCATCACTGTTCGTCTCGAGGACGGAGACCCTGTCCCCGGGCACCTTGTGATTGCACGGCTGCGCTAGAGCCCATGCGCTGAAGAGCATCCCTTCGGTTCGAGTTTCAACGGGACGGCCAGGGATCATCTGCCGTTCCATCGTGGCCGATGGCACGGCAGACAATCGCCTTTCCGTCAGTCTGCCCTTTGCATGCGCAGATAGGGTTCACCGTCGGAGGTTCGCTTGACGGCGACACCGTCACCGTTGATCAGAACGACGACCCGGCTGCGAAAAGCAGAAAAACTGTCGAAGGTGACCACATCCACCGGCGTGTCGAACTTGATGGTCACCCGGTATTGGCCTGCCGGCCCCACCCGTGTCAGCGAAAGCACCTCTCCTTCGAAAGGCTGCTTCATGTAGGTGCCCGAGACACGGTTGCCGACGGCAAACTGCATCTGGTTTGGTCTGGCGGCTGTCGCGGACACGGTGTTCCAGTCCTTGAAGCCGTATTGGGCGGACAGGAGTTCGAGCGCCTGGCTGTGGGAGATATCCTGTCCCTTGGCAGCTAGCGCGGCGCGCAGGCGCTTGGCCTGTGCTTTGAGATTGGCAACGCTGGGCAGCGTCATGCGATTACCTTTCCAAGAAAGGCAGGCGGTAAGGTGTTCGCCAATTGGCGGCGACCCGTCATGGGGCCCGCGTTGCCATCAGCCTGCACTGTCTCGTGAAGGTCGATCAAAGCTGCAAGATGACTTGCGCAAGGGAATTCACCATGGCCGAAGCCTGCGGGCGGCCGGATCCCTCAAACCGGCGCAAGGCATACGCCCCGGTTCGAAGTCTGTCAACGCGGCAAAAAGAAAGCCGCTGGCGCGGCTTCAAGGAGAGGGAGGTTAAGATGAAACACCCGGCGGTTCTTACCGCCTGAGTTCGACCGCGCCCCGTCGGACGCAGAAGGGTGATTGCCCTGAATTGGGGGCAGGGCAATCGCGGAGACGGGCAAGCCCGCCGCCGCAGGTTTTCCGAGGGAGGGGTGTCCCCGGAAACAGATCAGGCGTGGACCAGCCGCTTCAGGAGCTCGACTTCCTGTGCAAGGGCCTTGTCCTTGGACACCATGTCCTCGATCTTGCGGACCGCATGCAGCACGGTGGTGTGATCGCGGTTACCGAACCGCCGGCCGATTTCCGGCAGCGAGCGTCCGGTCATCACCTTGGCGATATACATCGCGATCTGGCGCGGTCGAACCAGCGTGCGAGCCCGGCAGGACGACAGGAGGTCCGCCTTGGTAACGCTGAAATGCTTGCACACCACCTGCTGGATCTCTTCCACCTTGATGGAGCGCGGCTCGCCGATCCGCACCAGGTCGTGCAGGGTCTTTTCCGCCAGGTCCATCGTTACCGGCTGTTTCGTCAGCTGGTTGTGGGCGAACAGGCGATTGAGAGCGCCTTCCAGGTCACGGGCCGAAGCGATCACGTAGCGCGCAATGTAGTCGGCTACATCTTCGGGAACGGAGAAGCCCGGATGTGTGCGACGCGCTGCGGTGATCCGCTTCTTCAGGATATCGTGGCGCAGCGCATAATCGGTTGACTGGATGCCGACGACTTCACCTTTCTGGATCCGGTAGCGCAGCGCATCGCCAAGCGTATCGAGGTCTTCAGGCGAGCGGTCGGCTGCCATGATGATCTGGGTCGGCGACTCCATGAGTAGTTCCAGCGTCTTGCTGAACTCGTCCGCAGCCTGCTTGCCATGCAGGAACTGGAGATCGTCAACCAGGAGCAGGTCGATGGAGCGCATTGCCTGCCGCAGCACCGGGAAGGCCGGCGTTCTGAGAGCAGGCACCAGGTGGTACATGAAGAATTCAGCCGACAGATAGGCAACCTGCCGTCCCGTCTTGCGAGCTTCGGCCGCCGCTGCCTGCAGCAGGTGGGTCTTGCCGATGCCGGTGGACGAATGGATATAGAGCAGGTCCAGTGTGCCCTGGTGGCCGGCAGCCATCTGGCGCACGGCGGCACAGGCAAGGCTGTTCGAGGCGCCTTCGGCAAAGGTGTCGAAGGTCAGCTTCGGATTGAGAGACGCACCATTCAGGAAATCCGCCGCCGCATCCTCGTTGCTGTCCGCAAGGCACGGAATAACCGACATGCCATGGGACGCGCCGAATTGAGGCGTGCTGCTAAAGGGGCCGGGACGGCCGCTGATCCGCCGGGCGGAGATCGCCTTGGGGGCAAGGCCGACATTGAGTTGACGAGGACGCAGAGCACCGCGAACGGTCAGCTCGATACGGTTGATATCGTCCTGCTCACGTTTCCAGAGGCCGACGAGCTGCTTCTCGTAGTTGTTCTGGATCCAGTTTTTCAGGAAGCGGGTGGGCACCGACAGGCGTACCGCATCGCCCGTGGTTTCTTCGTGGTTTACTCTGCCGAACCAGTTGGAAAATACATCGTCACCGAGCTCGTTTCTCAGTTCCTTTTTCACACGATCCCATTGATCCGAACCAGCTAAGTTCTGAACCTGCAT